>VGKU01000016.1 GCA_016882235.1 Candidatus Parcubacteria bacterium | reverse complement strand
TCGATTTCAAAAAACCGTTTGTGCTCCCACACGCCGGTCCGCCGGTCAACCACCATCAACCGCGAGTGGTCCCGCGGCTCCACGGAGCGCTGGGCGATCAACTCCGGCGGCAGGTGGTAATCAAAAAGGTCTGTTCGCATAGAAAAAACTGGTTTCTTGACGATTTCTTTCCATTCCCCTAAACTTCCACCCGATCCTACTCCCTATGAAAAAAGACATCCATCCCGAATACGTGGAAAACGCCAAGATCACCTGCGCGTGCGGGGCGGTCTACGAGGTCGGCTCCACCGTCAAAGCGATTGACGTAGAGCTGTGCGCACAGTGCCACCCATTCTACACCGGCGAACAGAAAATCCTGGATACGGCACGGCGCGTTGAAAAGTATAAAGCGCGCGTGTCAGCGAAGGCCGAAACGAAGACGGGCAAACAGGTCAAGCGCACCAAACGTGCGGCGCAGAAGAAGGCCAAGGCAGAAAAAGAAGCGTAACCAAAACAAGGCGCCGCTCGCTTCGCGACGGCGCTTTTGTGTTATGCTGTCTGGTGACTTCTGGCCATCCCCTGACACGTTTCCCAACCGGATCGGGTCCTTTCGTCTCGTCGGCCACCCATTTCCTCCCCGCGACCCACCGGCTTGGATCCGTTGCGAGTATGTCCCTGCTGGAAAAACTCTCCACAACAAAAAAACGCTTCCTGGAACTGGAATCCCAACTCGGCGATTCCCAGGTGCTTTCGGATCCCAAAAAACTGCGCGAAGTCCATGGAGCGTACGCGGATCTGCGCGAGGTCATGGAAGTGGCCACGCGGTTTGAGAAAGCGCAAGCCGACCTGGAAAGCGCGAAGCAAACTCTCAAGGAAACAGACGATGCGCAAATGCGCGAGCTCGCGCAGACGGAAATTGACGAACTGGAAACCAAACTGCCTTCGCTCGAAAAAGCTCTCATGGCCGCGCTCATCCCGAGCGATCCCTTGGATAAGAAAAACATCATTGTGGAAATCCGCGCGGGCGCGGGCGGCGACGAATCGTCCCTGTTCGCCGCTGAACTTCTGCGCGCGTACACGATGTACGCAACGAGGCAGGATTGGAAAACGGAGGTGATCTCTGAAAACCGCAATGACGTGGGCGGTTTTAAGGAGGTGATCTGCTCCGTGGAAGGACGCAATGTGTACAGCCAGCTCAAATACGAAAGCGGTGTGCACCGCGTCCAGCGCGTGCCGGAAACGGAAAAACAGGGGCGCGTGCACACCTCCACCGTGACGGTCGCGATTTTGCCGGAAGCGGAAGAAGTGGATGTGAAGATTGATCCCAAGGACTTGGTGATTGAAGCGACCACGTCGCAGGGCGCGGGTGGACAGAGCGTCAACACCACGTATTCGGCCGTACGCATCACGCATATTCCGACCGGACTGATGGTGTCCTGTCAGCAGGAGCGGTCGCAAAAACAAAATAAAGAGCGTGCGCTCTCCATCATCCGAGCGCGTGTGTTCGCGCTTGAGCAGGAAAAGGCACGCAAACAGCGCGATGAGGCGCGTCGCGGGCAAGTGGGCACCGGGGATCGCAGTGAAAAGATTCGCACCTACAACTTCCCGCAGGACCGCGTGACTGACCATCGTATTGGAGAAAACTTCCATAACATCGCCGCAATCATGAACGGCGAGCTGGATGAGATCATTCTGGCGCTCAAACAGGAAGAGGTATCGAAAAAGCTAGAAAGTTAAACGCGTGGGTAAGACCGGCAGACAGGAGACTTCTGCGTTTTCTGTTTGGACTTATCCACAGTTTAATCAGAAACGGCCAGAAACCAACTCTTGACAGAGGCCACGAAAAGAGTAAATTAGGCGTTACCGTCAGACACGACTTACAGCACTCCCTCTTACAGGGGATGGCAATAAGCGTGCTGACACGCTCCCTCGGGAGCACGCCGAAGGGATATCCGGAAAGAGGCGGCCTCGGCCGTCACACTGTCTGGACCAACCCTGACGCACATGCGTTCCGCTTCGGCGGGACAGCCGACCACACGGTCGGGTCGTTCGACCCGCAAGGGTCGGATTCCGCAATGCTTCGGCAACGCGGATATGGCAGACACGGTACCGGAAACTCTCCCACCGCTCGCGGTGGGGGGATCTGTCCGGAAACGCAAACGAAAGCCAAACTGGATCGTCGGGGCGCAAGCCAAGGCATATAGCGCATTCTTGATTCGGTGAAACGGCCAAAAGCCGTGGCAACGAGTCAATACGTAGAAATACAATGCGCTAAATCCAGTAAAGATCCGACGAGGTCGGTTCCCCGCTTTGGCGGGGGCAGCCTGTGAAGGAGAATTTACTCCTGATCGGGCAAACCAGCGAGGGCGGCTCTCCGGAGCCAAACACGCTGGGATCCAAGGCTTCGGCCGCGGATCAAACCGGACAGAGCAAGGCAAGGCTAGAGGGGTTTCAAAGCGCTCTCGGGTGCTCGAAATCACAAAGGCTAAGCTAGGCGATGTTCGGAATCCATTCAGCGGAAGAGTTGGTAGAGGTTCGCCAATGCCAATTCGTTGAGCTGGTTCCGCAAGGGTCAGCACTGAACCGTTGAAGCCAATTCGACAGCCTGAGCAAACAGTGGACGGGGTCTAAACCACTCCGTCCTGCAAGAGCGGCTTCCGAAAGGAACGCTGATCAAGCAACTGCGAGCAAAAGGTGAGTGAACCGAGCCCAACAGCTACTGGTTCGCTCTGTCGAGGAGGAGTGGTCCGGGAGTGGACCCTGAAGGCAGTCAATGCAACGATTCCGCGGGCGTCTCCGGATGTCCAAAGGTCAATGCTGCGATCTGCTGATGGGTCCCTCCCGCGACCACTGGGTTGCACTCTTCTCACTGGCTGCGTCTTTGCAGCTGCCCTTCTTGCCCTCGGATGACTTTCATCTTCCGAGGGTCTCTTTTTTTCAGACATCCCTGCAAAACGGCGTCTGTTCGTCTCATGGGCGCCCACCGACCCAGTTCGTTTTACGTTTCAGGACGACTCACGGGGCTTGGAGTCCGTTCAACGAACATCCATCTCTGTTGCAACGATTTCCTGTATACTTCTCTCCAACTTCTCCAGTTTCCTCTCCCCATGACCATCCTTGATGCCCTGCGCTGGGCAAACAACCAGCTCAAAAAAACCGGCCTGGATTCCCCCATGCTTGATGCCGAGGTTTTGCTTGCCCATACCCTCCAAACCACGCGCGCGAAACTCTTCGCCCGATTTAATGATCCGCTCAAACCGCATGAGCAGGAAAAATTTCTCTTGCTCACTGAACGACGCGCCCAGCGCGAACCGGTGGCCTATCTCACCGGCCGCAAACCGTTTTACGGGCGGGATTTCACGGTCAATCCATTCGTGCTCATTCCGCGCCCGGAAACGGAGACCCTCATTGAAGCGGCACTTGACGTCTTTGCCACAACCGATGACAAAGAACGCGTGCTGATCGCCGATATCGGCACGGGTTCAGGCGCCGTCGCCGTCACGCTCGCAAAGGAAACAGGCGCCCCCGTGATCGCTGTGGATACAAGCGAGCGAGCACTGGCCGTTGCGCGCGCCAACGCACAGGTGCACAACGCGGCGGATCTTATTGACTTCCAATCGGGCGACCTCCTCGATCCGCTCTTTGCACTGTTCAACACTCTGCGCCGAACCTCACCCAAGCCGGTCTCCTCCGTGTATCCATTCAAACATCTGATCCTCTGCGCAAACCTCCCGTATCTCTCCACCGCCCAGATGGAAACGCTCCTTGCGGATGTCACCTACGAACCAAAGGAGGCACTCCACGCCGGATCGGACGGACTGGAGGCCTATTTCCGCCTCATACGCCAACTCAAAAAAGGGCGGGCCGAATTGCCCCGCCGCCTCACCCTGCTCATTGAGATTGACCCGTCGCAATCCTCGCGCGCCGTACAGCTCATCGCGCACGAATTTCCCTCGGCGGACATGGAAACAAAAAAAGGCCTTCAAGGGGCCGTCCGGGTCGTTTGTGCTGAAGTCTAAAGACGAAAACCGAAGAAGAAGCTGGTTTAGAAGGACAATGCGGACGCGTCAGGGATCACCTCCACCCATGTCACGCCGGCGTTAAACACCATCTCCTGCCCCTGCCCGTCATAAAACCGCAGACGCGAACTCTGCGTTTCTTTTTTCCATGTTCCTTTTTCCTGGTTCCCGTCCAGAAACACGACAGCCTCCCCTTCCCCAAGCGTTCTGATGCGCCGCCGTCCCACAGAGTCCAAAACAACCACATCTGTCACGACGACCGCCACATTATCCGCCATCACCTGCTCACCATCCTCCGTTACATGCGCGCCTCCGGCTTGAAACCGCCGATACCGGTTCAAAAACGGGTCAAACTTCCACTCCACCACATAGGTCGGCGGATAAAACGACAGTTCAAACCGCGCTACCTCCGGCTCGGCGACAACCGGAGGATCCTTGAACGTCCAGGTTTCGTACACCGAGCGGCGTTCTCCTGCAAACGATCGCAAGCGCGCGGTTGAGGTGTACGTGTTATGCGGAGCGTACCGATTGTACGCGCGCCAAAAAAAGGACGATTTCCCGTATTCGTTCAAATCAAACGTGCCACCAGAAGCGATCAGATCAAGCGCGGCGTCCGACCCTCCCACATGCGCGTACAGGGCATCCAATTCGTTGTTCCAATCCAAGAAATACGGTCGCGCCGAGCGGACCGGGCCGATTTTCCCAACCTCCTGGCCTTCGTAAAAAAACGCCAAAAACCGTGGGATACCGGCCTCGACCGGCGCTTCAAACACCAAAAACGCTTTTTCCAGACCGGCCTGCGGCCAGGCGTCTACGTGATCGTCCACCATGACCCCATACGTCTGGGGAAACCCGACATCCTTGTAGATCACCTCGCCGGTGAGCGGATGACGGCCGACGGGCTCCTGCGGCACGGCTTCATCAGACGGGTTTGGCAAGACGACCTCGCCCTTGAGACGTGGAAGCGCGAGCGCAAACACAAACGCAAGCGCGAGAGCCGCGGCGACTGCCAAGGCGAGCTCCTTGCGCTTGCGTGTTTTTAACTCCTCCTTCATGTTACGCGGATTTCTTTTCATTCTTCTCGTCTTCGGCCCCTTCCTCATCTTTCTTTGCGCCCTCTACTTCCACGGCCTGAACATTTTCCTCCACAGCGCCTTCCAACGCGGCCAACTCCGCTTCCGAACGCGGCGGCTCTACAATCGCAATGGATGCATCCGGCTCTTCCAACAGCATCACCCCTTCTGGCACGAGCAAATCCGATACGCGGATGACATCTTCAAAGGTCGCGAGTTTGGACAAGTCTACCGAAATGGACCGCACCAATTTTGACGGCAAGCATCGCACCGTCACATCCTCGCGCGAGGTCACGAGCGTACCACCCAGACCCTTAACGGCCATGGACTCCCCGATAAAATTCAGATCCACATCCGCCTCAATTTCTTTCGTCATGTCCACCGAGCGAAAATCCACATGGGTCACGTGATCATACACAGGATCAATCTGGTAGTCCTGGATGAGCACATGCAGGGCCTTGTCTTCGCCGACTTTGAGTTCCACCAGGGAACTTTCCCCGGCCTCCTTGTAAATCTTCAAAAACGCGTTGCGGTCAACGGTGATCGGCGTGGGCTGTGTCCCCGAACCATACACAATGGCCGGAACTTTGCCTTCTGCCCTCAAATAGTTTGTTTTGCGGCCTTTTTGAGCGCGCGCTTCTGCGACAAGCGTGTGTGACATACGCGCGCATCATGCCTCAAACGCCTTTGTGCGTCAAGACGGAAGGCGCGTAACCTTTGCGTGGCGCTTTTTCACGGGCGCCGCGCCGGTCCAGCCCGCCTCCCCAAACGCCAGATGGACATCAATCACGTCGTTGAGCGCGATGGGGGGAGCATCTTGAAATCGAAGGGCGTCCTCATAGGCCAAATCCGTCAGCACCCCGACAGAACTGGCGCCGACGCGGTTCACCAGGACAAGCGCCAAGACACCGTGTGCGCATTTGCGGCAGTGCAGATGCGCCAAGCGTAGATGCCCTTCCATCCTCACCGTCCGCGCATCCATCCGTACGGAAGACGAATCGCACACCGGACAATAGCAGATGAGCCTCTCTCCTTCTTCCATCGTCATATGCTTGTACTTTAACACAGGGCATTATGCGCCGCCAGTCCCGCGCGAGCGCGTGATGACGCTTTGCACCACGGCAAGCAGCGCCAAAAAAAAGATCAGGGAACTGCCGCCGTAGCTGACCAGCGGCAAGCCGATGCCGGTCACGGGAAACATCCCGAGATTCATGCCGATATTGACGGCGAGCTGGATACAGAGCGCCGAAGCGGCGCCGACCACCAGAAACGCGGTAAATCCGTCGCGCGCTTTTTTTGCATGAACCAGCAGGCGAACGAACAAAAGCGCAAACGCGCCCAACAGCAGAAGGACGCCGAAAAATCCCAGCTCTTCGGCAATGACGGCGAAAATAAAATCCGTGTGGCTCTCTGGCAGGAACTTCAGCTGGCTTTGCGATCCAAAACCGAGCCCGCGCCCCAGCCAACCCCCCGCCCCAATGGCAATGATCGCCTGGCTGACATTGTATCCCTGCCCGAGCGGATCAAACGCTGGGTTCAGAAACGTCAAAATGCGCGCGCGCTGATACGCCTCAAAGAAAAAACGCCAACCGATGGAGAAGGCGCCGGTCAACGCGCCAAAAAACACCAAAAAAAAACGCGTGCGCATGCCGGCAAAAAACGCCATGGAAATCCACAGGGCAAGCAGGACGAACGCGGATCCAAAATCCGGCTGAAGGAGCGTCAAACAAATCGGGATCATGGCGAGTCCCAAACTCTCCGCGAGTTCGCGCAGGGCAAAATACGGCCGTGCGCGCCGACTAAAATAGGAAGAGAGCGCCACGATGAGCGCGAACTTCATAAACTCCACCGGCTGGAAGCTCGCCGCGTCAAACACGAACCATCCGCGCGAACCGCGCACACTTGTCCCAAACAACAACACACCGACGAGCAAAAGGATGCCAGCCAGATACAAGACGAACGCGTCGTTGCGCAGAAGCGCGTAATTTGAGGAAGCTAAAAAAAGCGCGATCGCCAATCCAACCGCAATCGCGACCAGTTGTTTTTTGACATTCAACAAATCCACGCCACGTGACAGGTCCACTGAATAGATGGCGGCAAGCCCAAGCAGGAGCAGGACGAAGACGCTCAAGATCATCAACCAGTCCACGCCGCGCAGGACACCCAAGCGGAAACAGAGACGCCGAAAAACCGCACGCATACGCCCTTATCTTGAACCAGCGCGCGTGCGCGCGTCAATGCCCGTTGTCCCTTGGAGCTGTTGGTATACGCGCGGGTCAAACAAGGCGAGGTCGGGAACCACTTCCACCGCGCTCGCGGACGGCAGGATGCCAAACCAGTTAAGCGCGATCTCCGCCCGCTCGCCGGCGCCTAGCGACGCAACCGTTACGCGGTTGACGCCCACCACAGATGCCCCGCGCTTGAGCAGGACGTAAAACACCGGGTCGTAATAGCCAAACGCGGTATTGTTGAACACCTGGAAGGTCGTGCGCCCAAACGGCTTGCCTTCAAAACCGGTTTCGTTCGTGAACACGGCATCGGTAATTTCCATGCGCAGGCGGTCATCCTGCCAGGTGGGGTAATCCGGAATCTCATGCGCGTCCAGTCGGTGCCAGATCACATTGGAAAGAAGGAGTTCCGCGCCGGATACCGGCCCATTGGACTCAACGGCAAGCGCGATGACCGGTTTGCTCTCTCCGGGAAGAAGCAGACCAGGCGATGGCGGCGTGAGCGAGTTGCCAAAGGCGAATTGGGAGGTGAACTCCACCCACCAGTCCTCGTTGGGATTGACCAGCTGTGTGTAAAAATCCTGGCGATTGCCTCCGATATCAAACACGCGTACGGCTTCCTGCGCGATGGGCGCGGCCGCACTTGCCTTGCTGTACGCGCGCAAATCCTCCTGTCCAAATACGGCAAGCTTGGCGACCTCGCGCTGATCGTCACCATAACTGATCGCGAAAGAATCCAGAAACGTCCAAAGAGCAAACAAGAGAAGCATCGCGTCAAACGCCGCAAGCGCGCCAAGTCCGAGACGACGCAAAAGAGCCCGGTGGGAAACCCACCAGACAGACAGGCGATACAGCCGCTTAAATTCTTTTTCCTCTTCAAGCAGGAGTTTCGGTTCCTCCATAGCGGAAATCATGTGTGGACCACAAACGGTGGAAAGGACGCGCGAGTCCTGTGGAGGCAGCGGTGGCGACACGCAGCTGACCCGCAGACACACAAACGCGTCCCAACCCTTCCCGAGCATGACAGGCAGGGCGATGTGGGATCAGGGCAAAGATGCTCCGTTGATTATAGCACGAAAGCGTGATACCCTATCAACGATTTTCCCTCTGCCCCGTGAGAGGCCCGTAGAGGGTTTACAGACCGTTTTGTGGACCCAGAAGACCGTCACACGAGAGACGGGACCCACAACCAAATCTGTAAGCCACACGCGACGGAAGAATCGTTAAAAAACATTCACACGGATCGTTTAAATACTTTTTTCGCCAAAGGCTCCTAAGGGGTATGCCAAAAAAACCGTCCAAAGAGAAACCCGAATCCTACGGCGCCAAGCAGATTACCGTGCTGGAAGGCCTGGATCCCGTGCGTAAACGCCCGGGCATGTATATCGGCTCCACCGGCCCGACAGGACTCCACCACCTCATCTGGGAGGTGATGGACAACGCGTTTGACGAGGCCATGGCCGGCCACGGCAACGAAATCACCCTGCGCCTTCTGCCAAACAACCAGATAAGCGTGCAAGACCGGGGACGAGGTATTCCGGTGGATCTGCACCCCCAGTTCAAGGTTTCCGCGCTTGAACTTGTCATGACCAAACTCCACGCCGGCGGCAAGTTCGGCGGGGGCGGCTACAAGGTGTCGGGCGGACTGCACGGCGTGGGCGTCTCGGTTGTCAACGCGCTTTCCACGTATGTCCGCGCGGAGGTGATACGCGAGGGGAAACTTTGGGTGCAGGAGTACACGCGCGGGAAGCCCAAAGCAAAGGTGAAGGCGATCGGCAAGGCGGTCGGCACGGGCACAACCATCATTTTTGAGCCGGATCCGGAGGTGTTTGAAACAACGGAATTCAGCGTACAGACGATCGTGGATCACCTGCGCCAGCAGGCCTATCTCACCAAAGGGGTAAAACTCGTCATTACGGACGAACGGCAGGCGGACACCAAGAGCGTCTATGCGTTTTATTTTGAAGGCGGCGTCGCCTCCTACGTCAAACACATCAATCGCGGCAAGGAGCCCAAGCACGAAAACGTGTTTTACGTTTCCAAGCATGATGAGGAGACGGACATGGACGTAGAGGTTGCCATGCAATATTCCGGTGAGTACCACGAGTCCGTCTATTGTTTCGCGAACAACATCACCAATCCCGAAGGTGGCACGCACCTTGTGGGATTCCGCAGTGCGCTGACACGCGAACTCAACAACTACGCCCGTGCCAAAGGGCTGTTAAAAGAGAAAGATCAAAACCTGTCGGGAGAGGATGTGCGCGAAGGACTGACGTCGGTCATCAGCGTGAAGATCAAGGAGCCGCAATTTGAAGGGCAAACCAAGGCGAAACTCGGTAACCCAGAGGCACGCACGGCCGTGGAAGCGATTTTTGGAGAGGCGCTCAAGATTTATCTGGAAGAACATCCCCGCGATGCCGAAGCGATCATCGGCAAGTGCCTGCTTGCGGCGCAAGCGCGGCGTGCGGCGCGTGCGGCGCGTGATACGGTCCTGCGCAAGGGTGCGCTGGAGGGCCTGACGCTTCCGGGCAAGCTGGCCGACTGTTCCAACAAGGATCCTGCGCTGTGCGAATTGTTTCTGGTGGAAGGAGACAGTGCCGGCGGTTGTTTTTCTCTGGACACGCGCGTGGCGTTAACAGATGGACGCGACCTCACCTTTGGGGAACTGATCCAGGAAGAACAAGCCGGAAAACAGAACTCCTGTTACTCCATCCAAAAGGACGGACACATCGGCGTGGCGCCTATTGTTCATGTCAGAAAAACGAAAACATCGAATGAAATGGTGAATGTGACTCTGAAGGATGGAAGTGAAATCCTCTGCACTCCTGACCACCAGTTCATGCATCGCGACGGAACCTATGGTGAAGCCCAAACACTGGTGGAGGGAGCGTCCCTGATGTCGCTGAAAAGAAAACGAAAGAACTGCTTGCTCGGACGCATGCACACCATTTGCAAGCGTCTGTTCCACAAAGACACGCAGACACTGGAACAGAGCGTCGCCAACGATCCTCACCACGTTGTGAGGGTCACACGCATCCAACAATCCATGGATGTGTACGATCTGGAAGTTCCCGACACACACAATTTTGCCCTCTCGTGCGGAGTGTTTGTCCACAACAGCGCGAAAATGGGGCGCGACCGCGTGCATCAGGCGATTCTGCCTCTGCGCGGAAAAATCCTGAACGTGGAACGCGCACGGCTGGACAAAATGCTTTCCAACAACGAGATCAAATCGCTCGTGATCGCGCTTGGCACGAACATCGGCGAAGGATTTGATCTTGCGGAGCTTCGCTATAACAAGCTCGTCATTATGACGGACGCCGATGTGGATGGCGCGCATATTCGCACGCTCCTGCTCACGCTGTTTTACCGCTACTTCCCCGAACTGGTGCATCAAGGTCATGTGTATATCGCCCAGCCGCCGTTGTACCGCGTGAATGTCGGAAAAAATTTCCGGTATGTGTTTACGGAGGAGGAAAAACAAAAAGCGGTAGAAGAATTGGTCGGCGAGAAGGTTGGTAGCCGCGTTCCCTCCGCGCAAGAAAAGGAGGAAGTGGAATCCGAAACGGAAGAAATGGAAGTCAAGGGCATCAAGGTGAACATCCAGCGCTACAAAGGATTGGGAGAGATGAACGCGGACCAGCTTTGGGAAACGACGATGGATCCCAAAACGCGCACGATCAAGCAGGTCACGATTGAGGATGCTGAACGCGCGGACGAGGTGTTTGATGTCTTGATGGGCGCGGATGTTGCCCCGCGCAAACGGTTCATCCAGACGCATGCCAAGGCGGTAAAAAATCTGGATGTGTGACGTCTTGACAGCCGATCAGGACGGGTGTATCTTTATCCACAACCGAGCCCGAAAGGGCTCTTTAAAATAGCGTATGACCACAAACCCGCTCGCCTGGGTCGTTAATTACCTGCGTGAATCCCGCGAGGAACTGCGCAAGGTAACCTGGCCGTCCAAGCAGGAGACCACCAAGTACGCGATCATCGTGATCGCGCTTGCGCTCCTTATTGCCGGCTTCTTCGGTGGCCTTGACTGGCTGCTGAATCTCGCACTTGGACAGCTGATTGCTCTTACTTTTTAATGTTCTTTGGATCCTTCGTCCGGCAAGCCGGGCTCGGGATGACCGATAAAGATATGGCCAAGCAAACCGCCAACCTCGGACGCCGCTGGTACGCGATCCATACGTACTCCGGCTACGAGGAAAACGTCGCGCAAAACCTGCGCCAGCGCATTGAAACCATGGACATGGAAGACAAAATCTTCGCCGTCCTGGTTCCAAAAGAAAAAAAGATCAAGATTAAAAACGGCAAACGCCGCACCATTGAGGAAAAAATCTTCCCCGGCTATGTGCTCGTGGAAATGGTTGTGACGGATGACTCCTGGTATGTGGTGCGCAATACGCCCAACGTCACCGGTTTCATCGGTACCGGCACCACCCCGACCCCGATCGCCAAAGAAGAAATTGATGCTCTGCAGAAGCGCATGGGCGTACAAGAGCCGGAGTACACGCTGGATGTAGAAAAAGGTTCGCCCGTCCAGATCACGGACGGTCCGTTCAAAGGCCAGGAAGGGAAAGTGGCCGATATTGACCAGGAACGCGGGAAAATCAAGGTGCTTGTGTCGCTGTTTGGCCGGGAAACGCCCGTGGAACTGGACTTCTTGCAAGTTAAGAAAATCTAGGATAGGATCACGCCACTAATTTGTAGCTGGTTGCCCTCCCACATGGGGGAATCCAATAACCAGAATGTGCCCTCGTTGGACGCTGTTTGAGCCAACGGTGCCTGTTCTGGAAAAACGCTATGCCGAAGAAACTCAAAACCCAAATTAAGCTCCAAATTCCGGCTGGTTCGGCCACACCTGCCCCGCCGGTTGGTCCTGCGCTCGGCCAACACGGTCTCCCGATCGGAGATTTCGTGAGCCAGTTTAACGCCGCCAGCCAAGACCGGCGCGGGGAAATTGTGCCGGTCATCATCAACGTGTACGAAGACCGGTCGTTTGACTTCATCATGAAGACCGCGCCCGCTTCGGACATGATCAAAAAAGCGGCCGGGATCCAAAAAGGATCGGGCAAACCATTGACGGAAAAAATCGGATCTATCACGAAAACGCAACTGCGCGAAATCGCCGAGAAAAAACTGCCGGATCTGAATACGAACGATGTAGACGCCGCCATGCGCATCATTGAGGGGACCTGCCGACAGATGGGGATTGAGGTGAAGTAATCCTCAAACGTCCTGTTCAGAATCTAACCTGTATCCCGTGGGAGCCTTCAAGGCGCTCGCACCACAGACACTATGCCAAGCAAACGATTTGAGGAGGCGAAAAAATTGGTTGACAACACCAAAACCTATTCCGTGGACGAAGCGGTCGCGTTGGTCAAAAAAACGGCGACGGCCAAATACGACGAGGCGGTGGAATTGCACGCGCGCCTCGGTATTAATCCGTCCAAGTCCGACCAGCAAGTGCGCGGCACCATCTCCCTGCCCCACGGCGTCGGAAAAACCAAACGCGTAGCCGCGTTTGTGGAACCCGCAAAGGAAGCCGAGGCGAAAGAGGCAGGGGCGGACATTGTAGGCGGCGAGGAACTCATCGAAAAAATCGCGCAAAAGGGAGCGGCGGACTTTGATGTCGCCGTCGCAACGCCCGCGATGATGCCAAAGATCGCAAAGCTCGCCAAACTGCTCGGCCCGCGCGGCCTGATGCCGAACCCGAAAACGGACACCGTGGGACCGAACGTCACGAGGATGGTCAGCGAACAGAAAGCCGGCAAACAGAGTTTCAAAAATGACGCGACCGGAAACATCCATCAGGTGTTCGGCCGCGCATCGTTCTCGGAAGACCAGCTCAAAGAAAATTTTAAAGCGCTCGTGGAGGCGATCAAGCGGCTCAAGCCGCCGGCCTCCAAAGGGATCTACCTCAAAAGCGCGACGATCAGTTCAACGGTTGGCCCT
>VGKU01000015.1 GCA_016882235.1 Candidatus Parcubacteria bacterium | reverse complement strand
CTTATTTCGCGCTTTGAGCAAGGGATGATGGCGGATGTCGGATCTCCGGATTTTGAAACGCGCGTGGCGATCCTTGAATCAAAATGCCTGGAAAAAACGTATGCGATTGAGCGGGAAATCCTCCACCATATCGCAACCGCCGTGCAGACGAATGTGCGAGAGCTTGAGGGCGCGCTCAACAAGGTCATCGCCTTCCACCAGTTCAAAAACGCGCGGCCGACCCTTGAGACCGTCCGTCCGATCCTTGTGAGTTTCCAACCTTCCAACACCAGAAAGTCGGTTACGCCAAAACAAGTGATTCAGATCGTGGCCTCCTATTTTGACATCCACATGGAGGACCTGCTGGGCAAGAGTCGGCAGAAACGGTTGGCCTTCCCGCGCCAAATCGTGATGTACCTGATGCGCGAAGAAATGAAGGCGAGTTACCCTTCCATCGGTTCGGAACTGGGTGGACGCGACCATACGACCGCGATGCACGCGTATGAAAAAATTTGTGGGTGTTTGGAAGAGGACGAAAAGCTCCAGCACGACCTTGAACTGATCAAACAGAAACTCTACGCCGTCTAGATCCTTCACTCGCGAAGGTGACCTAGGGACCTGTTGAAGGAGACGAAGCATCTATAAGTTGTGGACATCTGTGTGTGAGGTGTGCGTATGTGCGTGTGCATGAACCGTGCATCCCTGCTTGAATACAAAACGTGTTCAAAACAATTCACCAATCGTCCACGACGCCGTCCCTCTGCTTGCCCACATTTCCACAGCCTTGTTCTTCGCTCTATAAAGCTCAAAATTGAATCTATCCACCCTATCCACACCCCCTACTGCTACTACTGTATTTATAACTATTGAAATAAAAATACGTTATGAAGGTGTCATGCACAAAGGACAACCTTCACCAAGGACTGTCCATCACAAGCCATTTGATGACAAAGAATGTCAACCTGCCGATCCTACAGAATGTCCTGGTGAAGGCCGAAGGGGGAACCATCCGGTTCACATCAACGAACTTGGAGATTGCTGTTAACTGTACGGTCAGAGGAAAAGTGGAGGAGGCCGGGGAGCACACGGTTCCCTCCAAGCTCTTTTTTGACTACGTCGCGCTCCTGCCAAATGAAACGATTCAAATCGGGACCGAAGCGGATCATGTGCGTGTGGAATGCGCCGGACAGAAGACGAGGATTAACGGACTTCCAAGTACAGAGTTTCCACTGGTGCCAAAAGTGGATGGGGAAGAACAGTTCCAGATCCCGGTTGAGGAGTTCAAACGCGCGCTCTCGCAGGTTTTGTTCTCCGTTGCGACCAATGAGTCACGCCCGGAGCTGACCGGCGTTCTGATGCGGTTTTATGACGGAGGAGGTGAAGGGCGGCTTCGTCTGGCCTCCACAGACTCCTACCGGCTTTCAGAGGCAACGATTTCTGTCATCAGTCCTGTTTCTGCAGAGCGGCAGGTGGTTATCCCAGCACGCACTCTTGCAGAAGTCTCGCGCGTCCTCTCGGTTTTCAAAGACGAAGTAGAGCTTCCTTCGGCGCTGTCGCTTCAGCTTTCTCGCAACCAGGCGGTGTTTGTGTACGGGCCGGTGGAGTTGATTTCCCGCGTGATTGACGAGAGCTATCCGGATTATGAACAGATCATCCCAAAGGACTTTGCCACAAAGGCTCTCTTGGACAGAGAGGATGTGATAAAGGCGGTGAAATCAGCGAGCTTATTCTCAAAAAATGGCTTATTTGACATCAATTTGCGTTTCAATCCGGCAGAGGGGAAACTGTTTGTGCAGGCGATGGACGCCACCCGCGGGCACAATGAGAGCGAGTGTGCGGCGGACGTTTCTGGTCAGCCAAATACCGTCTCCGTAAATTACCGGTACCTGCTTGAGGGCTTGCAGGCCCTCTCAAGCGAACGTGTTCTTTTTGAGATGATTGACGGGGCCAATCCGTGCCTTCTACGGCCCCAAGGAGGACAGGAGGCGTACCGTTACGTGCTGATGCCGATACGGCAATAAGACAGAAAAAACGGAGGCTGTGCGTCACACAGGCACCCCAGACCCAGCTCGCCCTCTTTTTCAGGAGGGATCGCAGGGATTGGAGGCTGTTTGACGAACATTCGTCCGTTTTTGAGATGAGGCGCGCAGCGTTTCTGACCTAAAACAGCTCAATGGGATTTTCCGGAACGAACAGTTCGTTACCACCCTCTTGCATCTCGTCCTCTTTGGTCGTCACGCGAACGACAACGCCGGCTGTTTTTACCGCATCGCCTGTTTTGGTCATCCCTTCGGCCGTGAGCGCATACGAACCCGCCTCTGGGAGTTCCCATTCAAAGGTCGGGAACACCGAGGAAGGGTTCGCTTGCTGTCCGATCAACTGGCGTGCGCCTGCGCCGATCGGGTCTGCAAAGACGCGCACCCAGCTGTATGAGGAGGGGTTTTTGAGCGAGACCACCACAGAGTAGGCGACTCCGTTTTTTTCAATGGTCTGTCCGTTTTTTGGATCCACCAAAGAGATCACGGCGTCCGAGGGGTTTTCCTGTACCGTAAATCCTACCGTGGTAGATCCCTGATTTTCCACGTCATCATACGCGACCGCTTTGAGCGTATGGAATCCGCGTTCAATGGCGTTTGGAAGCGTGACCGTCAAGCCAAATGGGGAGGTTTCATCCGACCCAATGAACAGTCCGTCCACATAGAATTCCATGCGCGATACGCCCCGCGGCGCGTTCGCGGCCGCAAGCGCCTCCAGTGTCCGGCCCGTTGTTCCCCCTTCCAAAGGCGAGCTGATTTTCACAACCGGGAAGTTTTCTGGGATATGGATGTCGTCAAACTCGGTCGGCGGGACTTCTTGTGAAATCGTCTTGCCTGTTTCCGCTTCACGTTGAGCAATCCATGTACGGATCCCTTCTTCCCAGAGGGTGTACAGAGGGTCCTTGCCCGGGTCGGTTGGCGGGGGACCAAGCGGGTCTTTGGGATCCACCGTGTGCAGGAGAGAATGGTAGGACGCGAACGTTCGCTCTGTGCGATAGGACTCCGGGGTGTATTGGGTCGCCAGTTTGCCCGAGGCCTTATCCACGGTGAGAGTTGTGGAAGCCACTGACCCGTCCAGCATCGGCTTGCCTGTCTGTCGGATGACAGGCGCGGTAAAGGTTTCTATCGGGTTGCTGGAGGTGACACGGCGCAGAAATGCGTTCCAGATCGGCCCGGCCGCGCTGAAACCGCCGGCGTGTTTGGTCATCTCCGTGTTGTCGTTATTGCCGGCCCAGACACCCACGGCGAGCGAAGGCGTATATCCCATGAGCCAGGCGTCGCGGTTGTTGTTGGTCGTTCCGGTTTTGGCCGCAACCGGCCGCTCGCCAAGAAAGAGCGGGCTGTTGGCGCCAAACACGGGAGTGCGCGCGGCGTTGTCCGAGAGGACATGGGTTATCGTACGCGCGACGTTTTCGTCCACGACGCGGATTCCCTTTTTGGGTTTCCACTCGTGAAGGATGACGCCCTCATGGTCCTCCACGCGCAAGAGAGAAACAGGGTCGTGGCGCATGCCTTCGTTGGCAAGGACGCCATAGGCGCTTGTGTGTTCCAGCAGTTTGACTTCGCCTCCTCCAAGCGAGAGGGATAAGCCAAACCGACTCCGGTCAGAAAGAGTCGTGTAGCCAAACGCGTCGGCCAGATCAAGCACCTTATCAATGCCGACAAGGTATCCCATTTTGACTGCCGGAATGTTGAGCGAGAGCTGGAGCGCTTCGCGCACACGCACCGGGCCGCGCTGCTTGCTGTCGTAGTTTTGTGGGGTATAGATGCCGGTGACGCTCGGGAAATCGGTCGCGACGTCCCAGAGCACCGTGTTTGGGGTATAGCCGATTTCAAACGCCTTGGTAAAGACGATGGGCTTGAACGACGAACCGGGCTGGCGGGAGCGCAGGGCAATATTCACTTGCCCGTCAATTTCGTCATCAAAATAATCCTTTGACCCGACCATCGCGAGGATATGCCCACTCTTTGGATCCATGGCGACCAGAGCGGCGTTTGTAAACTTGAGCGCCTTGCCTTTGGCCTCCACGTGTTTGGTGAGTTCCTCCTGTGCAATCTGCTGGTAGTCCCAATTGAGCGTGGTGATGACGTTGAGCCCACCTTCCTCAACCGCGCGTTGGCCGTAGAGTTCCTCCAGTTGTTCTTTGACATACAGGACGAAATGCGGAGCGTTGATGCCGGTCAGTCGCGCCTTGAGCGAAGTGTCTTCCTTCGTTGCTTCGTCTTTCTGTTTTTGGGTGATGAACTCGAGCTCTTCCATGACCCCAAGGATATAGTTGCGACGCGCGAGCAGACGGTCCGGGTTGTTGATATAGGTGGTCGGAGCTTTCGGGAGCGCGGCAAGCGTTGCCGCCTGCGCCAGCGTCAGTTTTCCGGCGCTTGTACCGAAAAAATTTTGAGCGGCCGCCTCAATTCCGTAATAGGTTGAGCCGTAGGGAATTTCGTTGAAATAAATTTGCAGGATTTCATCTTTGCTGTAGCGACGTTCAAGCTCTAACGATAAGACGAGTTCTTTTACTTTGCGCGTGAGGGTTTTTTCGTTCGAGAGGATCGCGTTTTTGACGAGCTGTTGGGTGAGCGTGGAGCCGCCGACGCGGTTCCCGCGCAGGTTTTGGAAAACGGCGCGCAAAAATCCTTTCAGGTCAAACCCGCCGTGTTTGCAAAATCCGCGATCCTCCGCGGCAATGGTGGCCTGCATGGCAAAGAGTGGAATGCCGTTTGGGTCGGTTTCCAGCCCGTCGTCATCCTGGCAAAATCCTTTCTGTATTTTGGTGAGCGTGCGATTTTCCTCGCCGAAGATTTCATAGAGGAGATGTTCGCCTGTGCGGTCGTAGATTTTAGTGGTCTGCGAAATGGCGCGTTGTGTGAGCGAGTTGGGGTTGGGGAGGTTACGGCTGGCCAGCGCGATCGTAATGAGACCGACAAGCGAGAGCACAAAACCAAGCGCGATGGCGGCAAGGAGAAGGTTTTTGATGAGTTGGGGACGCGACGGGCTCCTGCGCTTTCCTCGCCGGCCCCATCCTTGGTGGTTGTAGGTGTACTGAGACATAGCTGGTCAGAGCGTACCGTTTTTTCGGCTTTTTCTCAACGGTGGGGATAACCGTCCGTTGACAAAAACCCGTTTTTATGGTATCCTTTTGCCCTCCCAAGAGACAAGGGAGCTTTATTTTTTCAAGCGAATACAGATATGCGGACGATGAAAAAAACAATCAAACAGTCTTGGCGCGAGGATGCGTTCTATTTCCGCACCATGGGCACGATCGTGCTTGACGCACTGTTGCCTGTTGCGCACGCTTTTGGTGTCACCTTGCGCAAAGTGCCTGCGAGCGCTTCGGCCGCCTTGTTTATGGCGACCATGGGAGCGTACATTTTGTTTCCAAATATCGCGAATGCCGACATGGAGCATGAGTTGATGTTGCCAGACGGCGCGACCGTTGCGCTCATTCTGGAACAGATGAAAAACGAAACGCGCCCGTACGGTCGTCTGACGCTCTCTGCGGATGCGGCTGCGCGCCGGACATTTAAGATTCCCATCACCGCGTATACCTCCGAGGTGGCCCAGACAGACGATACGCCCTGTATCACCGCTTCTGGACTTGATGTGTGCGAGCGCGATGAGGAAAACGTTGTGGCCGCGAATTTTCTGCCCCTTGGGACGCGCGTGCGCATTCCGGCCTTGTATGGCGACCGCGTGTTCTATGTGGAGGACCGTATGAACGAGCGGTATGTGTACAGGATGGATATCTGGATGAAGCAGAAAACGGATGCCAAGCAGTTCGGCGTCCAACACGCGACCGTGGAGGTCTTCTAAAAAAACCGAGAGAGAAAAATACACTCTGAGAGAAAATACATCCTGAGAGAAACACACATTCTGAGAGAAAAACACGTCCTGATAGAAAATCACACCCTGGAGAGAAAAACATGGCTTGATAGAAAATCACACCCTGGAAAGAAAAACACGTCCTGAGAAAAAAATACACCCTGAGCTTGTCGAAGGGTGTGTTTTTATTGTGTGGTGGAGGCCACGGCCGGAATTGAACCGGCGCATCGAGGTTTTGCAGACCCCTGCGTTACCACTTCGCCACGTGGCCATATATAGATCTTGCTGCGTGGAACGAGATCTATAGTGACCGAAATGTATCAAAGATTCCTCAGATGTTCAAGAATTTCCAGTGGGGCGAATTTTGTGAGTAGTTTTGGCAGAAATAGATCTGTTCGATTGAGGAGATCTTGATGTAGTGACTTTTTGAGCTCACTCAATGCGTCTGATGGTACGGTAAAGATAATCCGCTCAAATTTTTCCGATTGGAGCGCATGCAACAGAGTTTTATTAAGTTTATGGAATAGCTTGCTTGCCGATACCTGTTTTATGTTCTCAGATTCTTCTGCCGAATGCATGCCGGATGGAGTCATGGTTGATGTACGCTCAACACCGTCTTTGGGCGGATAGTCACTGACGATTGTTTCATACCCTTCCAATTCACGAGCATGAGCGGCAAACACGCGAGCAGATTCATGGTCGCAAACGACGATATAGGTTTTTTGTTCAAATGAACGCAATGTGTTTGGGATTTGCATACGAAGAGATTATAATTTTGAGATATGAAAAAGAACAGTGTTCAGCGTACCATCATGGAGTCCATGCGTGAAATCGTATTTGGTTTGGAAGACTCTCTTGTTTCCACACTCGGGGCACTCACCGGAATCGCGATCGGGGCACAAAGCACATATATTGTCATTCTTTCCGGTCTTGTTTTGCTGGCCGCTGAGGGAATGTCGATGGCGGCGGGAAGTTATCTTTCCTCAAAGTCGGCATTTGAAACCGAGCGACTTCTTCATGAACAGGATCGAAAAGATTTTGATCATAAGGCTAATCCTGTGCGTGCCGGGATTGTGATGGGCCTCTTTTATTTTCTTGGAGGAATGGTGCCGCTTGCTCCTTACTTTTTCTTTTCGATTCAGACCGCACTCTTTTTGTCGATTCCCTCAACCGCTATCGTCCTGTTTCTTGTGGGTGTTTGGTCTGCAACGTATACAAGACGTTCCGCGCTTCGCAGCGGATCAGAGATGGTGATCATTTCTCTTTCTGCGGCGCTCATCGGATATTTGATTGCACGGGCCGTCAGCTGGTATTTTGGTGTTGATGTGGGGTAGTCGCAAGCTTTCGCTTGGGTTAAGATACCATTATATGAATCACGAAGTTCAACTTGGCGAACATGCAGATCACTGCGATGTGTGCCATGTGCCAATTAAAGATTTGAGTGCAGCCGTCACGAAAGAATATTTAGGAAAAGTTTTGACGTTCTGCAGCGACGCTTGTCTCGAGCGTTATCTCGATGATCCAGCTGCATACGCAGAATTTCCTGGCGACGAGCCACTTGAGTAACTTGGGTGGTTAACCAACGTTTGCTAGACGATAAAGCTCTGTCTCTCAAGTTCGACAGAGCTTTATCGTCTGGCGGGATTGGGCGTGAGTATTTTTTTCTTTTTTTAGCACACCTCCTTCCGTTTACAACAAAGGTCCAAGAGATCGATGTTGGACAGGATGGTGTCCTACCGCAGGGAACAAAGGCGATAGTCCTTTGGCCCGGAGGTAGGATACCGTCCTGTCCAACGTTAAAACTTTTAGGGAGGAGAGGGAAGGAAGGGGGTTGCCACGCGGCCCTTTTTTTGTTATCCTCGCATAGCTATGGCTGATCGATTTGTTTATTTGGACCACGCGGCGACTACACCGCTCGATCCTCGTGTCCGCGAGGCCATGTTGCCGTATCTTGATGAAAAATTTGGGAACCCTTCGAGTTTTCATGCGGTTGGAAAAACAGTAAAAGATGATGTAGACAGCGCGCGTGCAACGATTGCCGAACTCCTCCATGCGAGGCCGGACGAAGTATTGTTTACATCCGGTGGAACCGAGTCGGATAATTTAGCGATTTTGGGTTATGCTCGCGCTAATCAGAAACAGGGGAAGCATTTAATCACCTCAAAAATTGAGCATCACGCTGTGCTTGAGGCCATGATTCATCTTCAGCGCAAAGAAGGATTTGAGGTGACCTATCTTGCGCCTGACAAAGACGGACTCATTCATATGGAACAGGTTGAGCAAGCGCTTCGGGAGGATACGATTTTGGTTTCCATCATGACCGCAAACAATGAGATCGGCACCATTCAGCCGATTAGTGAAATTGGAAACAGGATTCAAAAATATCGACAGTCCACCAATCGTGCGTGGCCGGTGTTTCACACGGACGCTTGTCAGGCAACGGGCGTGCTCGAACTAAACGTCGAGCAGCTCCATGTCGACCTGCTTACGATCAATGGTTCAAAGATGTATGGGCCAAAGGGAATTGGTGCGCTTTACGTAAAACGTGGAATCAAACTCCAACCACTCCAATTTGGTGGATCGCAAGAACGGGCGATTCGACCGGGGACCGAGAACATCGCAGGGATTATCGGAATGGCACGAGCGTTTGAACTCGTACAAGCGCAGAGAAAAGAAGAAGCACAACGTCTGACTCTCCTTCGTGACGCACTCATCAGCGGAGTCCTTGAGCGAATTTCCAAAGTGCGTCTCAATGGACACCCAACAGAGCGTTTGCCAAATAATGTGAACGTGTCTTTTTTGGACATTGAAGGAGAGGCTCTTCTGTTGTACCTTGATGCCGCAGGCATCTATGCGTCAACCGGTTCGGCTTGCACGAGTGCTTCACTAGATCCTTCGCATGTCATTTTGGCGCTTGGAATGCCCTATGAAGTGGCGCATGGATCACTCCGATTCACTCTTGGCCACACAACCACCAAAGAAGATATTGATTACGTTTTGGAAACGCTTCCGCCACTTGTTGAGAAATTGCGTTCCATTAGTCCGGTAAGCGTAGACCCTAAGTACTTCACATAGGTCCTAGTTGACCTATAAGACCTATGTCCGACGTAAGCTCTCGCGATAAAAAACAATCTTGGTTTTACACAGACATTGTAAAGGATCATTTTTTCAATCCTCGGAATTTCATGCACGAAGAAGTGGATGAAACGCAGTACAATGCCATCGGCAAAGTTGGATCGCCAGCGTGTGGAGATGAACTGCGTGTTTGGATGCGGGTGGATCCGCAAACCGAGCGTATTTTAGATTTTCGTTGGAAGACATTTGGATGCGGAAGCGCAATCGCGTCAACCTCGATGGCATCTGTGATGGTTACGGAAAACAGGGGAATGACCCTTGAGGAAGCGCGTAAGGTCAAACCGCAAGATATCATGGCGCGGCTTGGTGGATTGCCGGAACGAAAGTTTCACTGCTCGGTTTTGTGCGATAAGGCGCTTCGGGACGCGATCAATGATTTTTATCGACGCAGCGATCAATTTGATAAGATTGTCGTTGAAGCATCGCGTATCATCGATCCTGTTTCAAAAGTAACGGACCATGATATTGAAGAAGCGGTGCTTGAGGGCGCGCACACGATTGAGCTTGTGCAACAACGGACAAAGGTGGGCATCGGGAATCCGGGATGTCTGCCCGCGGTAGAAGAGCTGATCAGATTTTATAAAGAAAAATATTTTGGATAAGACCACCGTCCAACCACTCCTGCGCACCTGGCATCTGAAGGATTCGCAGGGAGCGGTCTTCCAGGCAAAGCACGGGTGCTGGTTGGACGAAGGTTTCAGAACCGTATGCCCAAAATTCGCGTGAAAGTTGATGAGGATCTCTGTATCGGGGCCGCATCCTGCGTGACGATCGCACCCGAGGCATTCCAGCTCAACGCAGAAAACAAAGCCGAAGTGTACGACCATGCGCAGGCGCCAGACGGGCCGTCGTATGAGCGTTGGCTTGAGGTGACGCAGGAGGAAAAAGAGAATATCCTGCTGGCCGCAGAGTCCTGTCCCACGCTGGCTATTTTCATTTTTGACGAGGAAGGGAAACAGTTGTTTCCGGAGCTGTGACCCATGTCATCATAGGCGGCGGGATCGCGGGCACGACCGCGGCCGAAGAATTGCGCAAGCGCGACCCGCGCGCTGTCATCACCCTGGTTTCACAGGAACAGCACCCGCTGTATTCGCGGGTGCTTTTGCCGCACTATCTCAAAGGCAAGATTCCGCGCGAGCGCGTGTTTCTCAAAAAGGAGAGTTGGTACGAAGAACATGGGATTGAATGGTTACGCGGAATTTCGGTCGTCGCACTCAATGCGCGCAATAACTATGTGGCGCTGTCCGACGGTCGTGAACTCCCGTACGATCGTCTGCTCATCGCAACTGGCGGGGATGTGCGCATGCTGGACGGGGATGTGCGCGGGGTGTCGTATCTGCGGACGCTCGACGACGCCGACCATCTGGATCAACTGCTTGGCGAACTGCCCGCGGGCGGGCGCGCCGGCATCTACGGCGGAGGGTTCATCGCCTGCGAATACCTGAATCTGTTTGCCCATTTCGGCCGGCCCATGACGATCGCGTTTCGCGGGCCGCACTTTTGGTCCGGGACGCTTGAAAGCGAAGTCGGGGAGTTTTTGAATGCGCATCTGCGCGAGCAGGGCGTAGAGGTTCGCCCGGGTGAACGATTTTTGAAAACGGTTGGGGACAAGGTTTTGGAGGGGTTTGCAACGGATGCCGGAACCTATCCGTGCGGCGTTTTGGGAATCGGGATCGGTATTAAGCTAGAGGACACCTGGATGCGCGAGGCGGGGCTCAAATCCGGGTCAGGGATTTTGTGTGACGAGTACTTGCGGACGAACCTGCCGGATGTGTACGCGGCTGGGGACGTCGCCCAGTATTTTGATCCGCGATTTGGCCGTCATCTCTGTGTGGGCAACTGGATGAACGCGCAGATGCAGGGCCGGGCAGTCGCGCGCAACATGGCCGGGGAAGCATCACCGTTTTCGTTGGTTTCATCGTATGCCACACAGGCGCTTGGACTGGAGATTATTGCCGTGGGCGATACCTTGCGCGACCATGCCGATGAGGTGAGGGTGATCGGGTCAAAAGAGGAGGGAATCGGACAGCATTTTCTGCAGGAAGGCAAACTCATTGGCGCCGTGCTTTTGGGCCGAAATACGGATCGGGCGTGGGTGACAAAAGAAATTGGGGAACGTTGCTAATCCATTGACATTTCGGCCAAAACATGGTATAAAAAAGCGTTCTTCAACTGTGCGGCAACGCGCTTTTGGGGAACGGTTTTTCGTACCGTTCAATTAACCCATACGCGGCGAAGCGCCGCACAGGAGGAATGTCGTGGTCCACACCCTTGGATTGCTTCTTGGTGAGCAGATTGAGAAAGAGATCCAGAAGGCGATCGGCGAAGGGATGCGCGAAGCTC
The DNA here is from genome assembly GCA_016882235.1 of Candidatus Parcubacteria bacterium. Classification (GTDB taxonomy): domain Bacteria; phylum Patescibacteriota; class Patescibacteriia; order UBA9934; family GWF2-40-263; genus VGKU01. Next base: position 2,611 of record VGKU01000015.1, on the reverse strand, counting down.
TCGCGAGCGGCGCGTCCCAGAAGCGCGTCGCCCGCGCCGGCCTGCAGGCCATCTTGCATGCCGCGAGTCCGGTGTTCGTCGCGGCACAAGCCCTGCCCGGCTTCACGATCCCGTTGTTCATGACCTCGCTGGCGAGCAAGCTGGAACGCAGCGGGTTTTTGGACAACATCCTGCCGGGTGACGACCGGTTTCGCGAGGCCAAGGTGCTTCTGCGCGAAGCGGCCAAGGGTCTCACGATCGGTACCGGCAAGGGACTGGGCGAGGCACTCTCCAAGGTGGATGAGTCGCTTGATCGCATCAGGAGCGATGAGACCGTGTCTGAAGGTGATCAGAAAGAGAAGCTGGACTGGGTCGCGGTTTCCTGCGAACTGCCGGGCCGCATCTTCCCGGTCGCCCGCGACAGCGCGGGCGAAGTCCGTCGCGAGAACGGACGGCTCGTGATCCTGCACCCGGACTGGGTTGCCGCCAAGGCCATCTGGGATCGTTCCCACAAGGCCACGACGCGCACCATCCACGGCGGAAAGAACCAGCCGCCGCGCACCGAGCAGGTGCAGGCCGAGCCGTTTCCCGAACAGCTCCTCCCGCTTCCCGACGCGCTCGCGCAGATGGGCGGCAACATCAGTCCGCAGGACTTCGCTGTCCTGCAGAACCTGCTCAAGCGTTCGCCCGAGTGGTGGGAGAGCATCGGCGGCGACGTTCGCCGCTTCTTCCTGATGATCGGCCGGAGCATCCGGCAAGGTTCTCCGCTGGATTACACCCTGCGCGAGGATATCATCAAGGACGTCGTTGAGCGCGCCAGCGCGACGATGCTCCAGGACCTTGCGGCGTTCTACAACCCGCGCGCCGTCTCCGGCCGCTTCGGTGAGAACGATCTGGAAGACATCCTCGCGAGCTTCGACGCCCTTCTGGGCGCCGAACTCACGCCCTGGAACCGCATGCAGAGGGGAGCGGCGCGGGCGTGGCGCAACCGCAAGCGACTTCCCAAGTCGGCGAAAGCCTGGGTCTGGACGTCGTTTCTCGGCTTCGTAGCCGTGAACATCGCCTGCATCATGCTCTTCCTCGGGTCGTTCCTCGCCATCGTCGTTGGCGCCCTCATGCCCTACACGTCCATCGAGGATGCCTGGTTCGCAGCCGGGCTGCTGGGTGTGGGCGGCGCGGTCATCGTCGTCCTGCTGTTCACCCTTCGGATCTGGCAGAAGGTCCTTCATCCGATGGTCAGCCGGATGTTCCAGGTCTCGGCCGATTTCTTGTCGGAGTTCGGGTGGCGTTTCAGCTTCATGCTCATGCCGATCTTCCTCTTCGTGATCGGCGCCATCCTCCTGCAGACCTCGGTCACGGCTCGTGTCGTGATCCTTGCGCTCGCTTTCGTCAGCGTCTCCATCGGAATGGGTTACAAAGCGGCAGACGCTCCAGCCAAGGCGCGACTGCTCACCCTGTGGGGTGCGCAGTACGGGTGGTTGAGCATGCTGGCGATCATGGGGATGGACTACGTCATCCGCACGGGCTGGCATGAGCGGTTGTGGGTGTGGGGATCTCAGGCACGGACAAGCCTCTGGCAGTTCCTCTTTGACCACCCGTTCGTCTACTCGGTCCTGTTGTTCTTCCTCACGTTCCTGCCTCTGCTCTGGGCCATGAAGCGTACGGCGCGGCGGCAAGGTTTGTTGGAAGGACAGCCCGTGATCATTCAGGGGGCCTACGGATGGCGGGCCTTCCTCGCCTTCCTGGCCGCCCTGCTCATCGCGGTGTCGGTTCCGTGGTTCAAACCAGGAGCGCCTAAGATTGACCCGTTCGCGCTTTTTCAGGCGAAGGGTGCTTCAAGCGCGAAGGCCGATGCCGCGTCTGAACCTCCTCCGACGCCTTCCGCACCTGCGAAGAAGGCGTCCGCCCCCAGGCACGCGCCAGAACTCCCTCACTCGGGAGCGTTGGACTGTGCGGAGCTCTCCTTTGAGGGGAGACGCGCGGCTGGGTGTCCCTAGCCAACAACACGACGGCGGTTTTCTTCGGAAAACCGCCGTTTTTTCTTTCATTGGTTGGTTTGACAAAATGGCCAATTTATGATATATTTCATCGTCCCAAATAGGGATGATACCTATGCGGCATTGGGGTCTGACCGTGGGGCCAGACCTTGAATCTTGAACCATTCAACATTCAAGATCTGGCCCCATAAACCCCAAACTCAAGCTCTTTGAGGAGAAGAACAATGCAAGACGAAAGGTTCCAGTTCTCGATGGTGCCTCTGATCATCGTCCTGTTCGTGCTCGCGCTCCTCACGAGCTGTGTGAGTGTGGGCGTCCATCGCGATGTCTCCGGTAATAGAGGCCGTAAGGTCGCGAGCGTCAGGACCAACGCCAAGAACCTGACGTCCGACGGAGCGTCCTCGAAGCTGGACAAGTCGCACCAACGTGAGTGCGCCAAGAAGGCCGAACGCGCCGAGCGCGAGACGTCGGTCGTTGCAAAGAGGCCCCAGGACGAGGGACAGCCGACACGTGTTGCCACATCCGGTGGAACCGTCCAGTCGGGCCATGGCCACGGCCTCAGTGCCCACGACGTGTCCTATCCGGGGGTTTCCAAGGAGATGGTCGCGATCGAGCTCGCCGCCCGTTCTGCCGGC
>VGKU01000014.1 GCA_016882235.1 Candidatus Parcubacteria bacterium | reverse complement strand
TCCTTGAGACCAAGCGCGGCATACAGATCCCGTTCCGTCCGGATCGCCTGGGGTGTTTTGCCTTGAAACAGACCATGTTCGGAAAGTTTCATTCCTTTCTTTTTTGCAAGCGACCGCAGAAGGATATTGTGTTCCCTTGATCCTGTGAAATGGACAAGAGCGCTTGCATATTCACTGGGCGGCAGCATCAACAGGTCGCCGTCCATTCCGTTTTTGAATCGTACGGCCATGCGTTTCTGTCCGCGTTCCAACACGTTGGCGACCTGCGGGAGCGTTGCAAACGCCTGGGCGAGTTCTTTGGGTTTGTCGGTTGTGGCGATGAGATCTATGTCCCCGATCGTTTCCTTGCGCCGCCGAAGCGATCCGGCAATGTCCACCTGTTTGACACCTGGCGTTTGTTTGAGTGCGTTGACTATTTGGCGTGCGTAGGGGAGGGCTCTATGGATGATCTGCCGCCCTTTGTTTCCCTTGAGGAATTGAATGCCGCGCAAAATGGATTGTTGCGTGGAGATACCCATGCGCGGAAGCCCGGCGATGTGCCCTTGCTTTGCCGCACGTTCCAGTTGTACGAGCGTTTTGACGCCCAGGTGTGTGTAGAGCGCTAACGCCGTCTTCGGACCGACATCTTGGATCTGCGTCATCCCACGCATGTCAAACGGAAACCGTTTTTTCATCGCGTCGTGTTCTTGGATGCGCCCATGCGTGAGGGCCTCTTCAATCTTTTCCGCCATGCTCTTGCCGATCCCCGGGATCTCATCAAGGCATTTTTTTCCACAGCGGTTGTACAGGACGGACAGTTCGTCCGAAAGTGCGCGGATGCCCTCGGCGGCCACCTCAAACGCCTGCGGCTTGAACGCGATATTCTGCGCGCGCAAATACAAGGCGATTTCTTCAAACCGGTCGGCGATTTGTTTGTTGGTCAGCGGGCGGGACATGAGGGAATGGGTAAGAGTCTCACGTTGAGGTGACAGGTCGCCTGGGTGGAAACCAGAGGACAGTACAGCCAGTATAGCAAGAAGGAGGGCTTGCCACGAGCCGACACGAGTGATAGATTTGTGGGCAGATAGACAGCAGATGATGAACGAGGACTTGATAAACGGCAAAAATTCACATCAAATGTCATCTCGATTTCTCCATTCTGTTTCATTACGTGATGTCTCTAGGCGGTAATAGCTCAGTTGGTAGAGCGTCTCCTTGCCAAGGAGAAGGTCGCGAGTTCGAGTCTCGTTTACCGCTCCAAGATAAAACAGCAGCAACGCTGCTGTTTTATCTTGGAGCATGAGCAAGCCGCCTGTGCGGCTTGCATCGAGACTCGAACGCCGGAGCCATATGCCGCCAGCAGGCGGCATGGCGAGGCGGTGCCCAACCCGAGCCGCTGCAGCGGCGAGAGGTGCGGGCGAGTCTCGTTTACCGCTCCAAGATAAAACAGCAGCAACGCTGCTGTTTTATCTTGGAGCATGAGCAAGCCGCACAGGCAGGGGTGGTTTTTGTCAGACGCAGCCGCGAGCTTTTTCAAGCCGTCCGATGCGTTCGCACACCCGGTCGTTTCGGATTGTGGCGGCGGAAAACTCCGCCTCCATCGTTTTTGCCATGTAAGCGATGGCATCGCCGTTTGAATAGATTATGTGTTTGATTTCTTCAAACCTTCGGTCAGATGCAGCAAATCGCTGGTTATATTCTTCGAGGCGAAACTCGACGAGGTCGAGTCGGTCTCCAACGCCGTTGAAGCTTTCTTTGACAGAGAAGGCGAATATCTCCATCCAATCTTTCATTTCCTTAAATTCACCATCGAGCGTATCAAACCTTCCTTCCAACGTATCAAACCTTCCCTCCAATGTATCAAACCTCCCCTCGAGAGTATTGAATCTTTCATCGAGGGCATCGAACCTTCCGAGGATTTGTCCGAATTCGGTTTGGGTCATATGCGTGTACATTTTACCACAGCGTTGTTGTGCACAGCAGGGACTCCAAGACCGGCCGTTTCTTCGCGCGCCCGCTTAAACGCCCACGACGCCCCGTACTTATTCCCGATCTTATACTGTTCTTTAGCGAGTCCGATGGCAAAGTCCCGGAACCGGAGACTTTGCCCGTCGTCCAGACCGAATTCTTCCGCGAGGGAATTAACTCTGTCCAAAAGGGTGTTTACCCAAGTAGTCGTTTGTGGTGCATTCATAGTGTTTCGTGATCAGTTTGTAAATGTGTTCTCCGATCAGACAGCTTACGGCGGCGTTGACGCCCAGTTCATAGGCCTTATCTTCAACGGAGTGTTTGAGCTGGAGGGGTGATGGCTGGTGTCGCATAGGTTTGTTGCCGTTTGAGGGAGTATTGTCTCACGATCCAAATGACAAGCGCGGCGCTGGAGGCGGCGGCCAGTATTCCGGCAATGAGCTGATCGCGACGGTCACGCTGGGTTTTCCCGGGTTCAACGGTTCCGGCGGCCGAGGCAGCGGGCGCTGGTTCTTCCACGATACGAAGGTCATTCTGCGAGCGCGGAAAAAGTTTGACCGTGTCCCCAGAGGGTCGAACGATTCCGGTGATCTCCAAGCGCGCGCCGGCGGCGAGCAGGGAGGTGTCAATGTCGGCGTAGTCAGACAAGGACACCTCCAGGGTTTTCCCGCCCTCTTCCATTTCAAGGGTGTCAGAGCCTGCACGTGAAAGCAGGCCGGTTGTGCGCACGAGCATCCCGGACAGCGCGGGGGAGAGCTCGGCGATTGTTTTTTCGGAGGGGATTGCTGTTCCATCTGTGGCAGTCACGGTGAGCGTGCCGTCCTTTGGGATTTTCACGCGTCGTTCTGCGCCAGAGGTGCTCATCTGGCCTTTGAGTGTCACGGATGCGCCCGGTGCGATTGTGGGGAACAGCGCATCATGCTTGTACACCTGCACGGCGCCCGTTTCGTCCTGCAGGTAGAAGAATTGTTTGCCGAGGATTCCGGGTGCGACTGTGGCCGTGCCCACGACTGCCACACGGGCATCATCCGATTGTTGTTTGGCCGCGGCGATGTTGATCTGTGCGGGAGTGGGTACAGGTTTGGCCGCCGGTTGCGCGGCCGGTTTTGGATCCGGTTGTGCGGCCGGCTTGGTCGTTTCTGGTTGAGGGGATTCCGCCGCGGCCGCCGGTTGCAGCGCCTGCTTCACAGGCCGGCCTGTTTCCACCGGAATGCTTTGAACGCCTTCTGGTTGAGCAGACGATATCTGTGACGCGAAACGCCAAACGGTTCCGTCGCGGACAAACCGGTCATCGGGCTTAGCTTTTTCATAGGTTGTTGAGTCAATGAGTTGTTTATCAGGGGAGATGAGCGATACGGTATCGGCGTCATTGTTCAGCGCGATGCCGGACTCGGGACGCATCACCTTGCGCGACGCGCCCGGAGCGATCGTTCCGCCCTGGAAGGCGAACGTTTTGCCCGAGGCGTCTACAAGCGACCAGCCATTTAGGTTCACCGGTTCTCCGCCCGTATTTTTCAGCACAAGGTATTCCTCTTTGGCGTCATCGCCCGCTGTATTCGCGAGAAGCTCGGAGAGTTGTAGTGTCGTCGGTGACGTTATTCCTCCTCGCTCTCCCACGACGGGTCGTTCAGCATCATCTCGAACTCCGCTAGTTCCTCCAGAGACAGCGTTTCTTTCATGTGTGCCAGCAGGCGGCTCGGGAGCACGACGGTTTTCGTTCTTGTCATGCATTCGTTCAACAGGGAGGTCGGTAAGGGACAGGTCGGTTTGGACATAGGAAGAAAGTAAAGATTGGAAGAGGGAGTTGGTGAGAAGATCGGGGGTGGCGATGATGAGCACATGTTCACGCGCCGTTGTTTCCAGAGATTCGGACTCGGCGAGTATCATCATCTGCGCCTGCGCGACGTCGGGTCCCATGAAACCAATACGAAGCAGACCTGCGGCCACGGCAAGTGACCTAAGGGTTTTTTTCATAGTGAGGGTCATGAAGAGTAAGACGGCTCCCCGGGGAAGAGCCATCCAGCTGGATAAATAAAGGACCTCCAGCCGCGAGGCTGTGAGGTCCTTATTGATTCCATTTCAACACATGCGAACACTATTGTCAACGCGACACCTGTGGATGACTTGCTCGTCGGGTGCACACCGCGAGGAGAGTCTGTGCTCTCTTGCGCTGTTCACAATACGATTTCATCGCCGACTCCAACGAGCTGAATTTCTCCGTCCCTCACAACGACCGCCTGCTCATCCGTAAGCGCGCGTAAGGGAAGCTGTAGATCCTTTGATTTCTCTTTGATCGTTTCCAGCATGTCAGGCCTGTAGTGTGCCTTAACGAAAAAGGGTACGAGATTCATTGCGGTCCAGTCCGTGATGCCGCATCGATCAAAGCGATCAGACCATGTGGCCATAATGATGGACGGACAAGCGATGTAGGCGCCAGCGCTGACGCCCCAGTAAACCAATCCGTTCTGGATCGCCTCTTTTACCACTTTTTCAAAAGCGGTTTCACGGACGGCTTTGAGCAAGTAAAAGGTGTTTCCACCTTCCACATAGACAATGTCATGGGAGCTCAGCGCCTTTTTTAATTCTTCTTCAGATTTTCCGACGATGTCATATTCGGTATAGAAGCAGTTCAGTTCATCCATGGTTTCCCGTGTTCGTTCAACATAACCAGCGTCGTTTACTTTTTTGGATGCCGTTGTGACATACAAAATTTTCGCTCCGCTCAAAGGCTTAGGCAAAAATGCATTGATCGTATTGGTGGCCAAGAAATGGCCGCTTGATGCAAGGATACGTGTCTTCATCTTTTCGTTGTTATCACTCATTGTATGAGGTGTAAATGAAAAAACCGATTAGTTCATGATTGGTGGGCGGGGAGGGATTTGAACCCTCACACCTTTCGGCATTAGCTCCTAAGGCTAACGTGTCTGCCAGTTTCACCACCCGCCCGCGATGGTATCCTAGCGTACATTCGCCATAGAAAAAAGCCCCGAAGGGCTGTAGAAGCGTCAGGCCGCATCAGCGGCGATGTCGTGTTCGGCAGACGCGGGATGGCCGCGCTGAAGCAGGTTCGTCAGCCAGATGAGGTGTCGGTCCCGCTTCACGTCGTGGAGGGCGGAAGACAACTCCGCGACCACGGGGATGTACGTTCCCTGTCGTAGGGCTCTCAGCTGGTGCACGCGCTTGAAGAAAAACCGTCGGCGTTTGTCGGACACACTGTTCCCCTGCGAAGGGAAAGAGCGGTCAACGAAGATGCGCGCTCCGTCCACACGCGCCCTCACCTTGATCGAGATGCAGTAGGTATCCGGGTCGTCCTTGGCGCGTATGAACAGGTCAACGCCGCGGTGCACGTCTTCCCACGTCGTGGGAAGAAAGACCTCTCCACCCTGTTGGATCGCGGTGCGTGCGATGCGGGCGACACCGGCTGCGCCGATACAGCGTCGGACCCACCAGTTCCTCTCCATGCCCTGCACATGTTCATACAGACCGATCACTTCGCGTTCCGCGGAGAGATCAAAACTGAGAAAGATACGGGTGAGCAGATGTTGGTGCATGGCTCCCGCGTAGAGTTCGTTGCGTTTCAGGGCGTCGAGCTGACGGGGGGAGGCCACGACTCCCACGGGGTACGATCTGCCCAAAGGCTCAAAGAGCTTGCGCAGGGATGCCTCTCGGTGCGTTTGCGCCTCTTTGAACATCCGCGCGAGTGTGCGCTTGAGCTGTCCGAGAAAGACCGCGCGCACCAACAACTTGCGTTCGTGCTGCCTCCGAGAGAGCCGGTTGAGCTCCCGGATTTGGGTGCTGAAGGATGGCCAATCGCTTAGCTCATCCTTCTGCATGAGCCGGTGGGCTGCATCCTCTCCCAGTTGCAGGGCGTCCTCCAGCAGAGGACGATGCTTGGCGCCCCAACGATCGGGGAGGATCACCTGTCGACTTGGAAGGATGAGCGTCACGCGACGTCTTTTTCTGCGCCGCGTTCGCGGTTGTCGTCGGATTCCCCCACGCTCTTCTTCATCTTTGTCCTCCGATCAAAAGATGGGCGATCAGCTTATCGTAAACTGCCTGTCTTGTCAATGCAACCGCTTTTGGGCACAATGCGCCGTGAGAAACTGCCAAACATCCTTTTCTCTCTATGCGCGCGATTCTTGTCCATGGGTTCAACGCGAATCCGTCCATGAATTTTCACCCCTGGCTCGCGGATGAACTGCGCGCGCGCGGTTTTGAAGTGGTCGCGCCCACCCTTTCGCTTTCCACACAAACAGAACTCAACTTGCCTGCGATCATGGAGGAGATGAAATCGCAGATCGGGTACCTCAAAAGCGACGACATCCTTCTTGGCCACTCGCTGGGCGCATTTATCATCCTGCAGTACCTTGAAGCGATTGAGATGACCGAAACACCCCGCGCGGTCGTGATGGTTGCTGCCCCTTGGAAGGTGTCGCGTCCAGAATTGCGCCGATTGTTTCTTGTGGATCTTGATGCGGACGTGCTGATGTGGAAGGCGCGCGAGTTCGTGGTTGTTCATTCAAAAGATGATCCGCTCGTCCCCTTTGAGCACGGCAAGCGATTGGCAGAGACCTTCAAAGCGCGGTTTGTGCAGACGGACGCAGACGGCCACTTTATGGCCGAGCGTTATCCCGTGCTTGTGGATACCCTTGTGGATATCGCCAATCGGCCGTTTGAATTTGCGCCTGGATCCAGCTTGGACGATGATTACACCCCCTAATAACACCCCTTGACACCCCTTTTTGTTTCCTTTAAACTTCCGGTGACTTTAACGGCCTTTATCTCTTTGTCCCGCGCATCGGCGCCTTGCAGGAATTGCCCGTTCCTGCTACGTTAAACAAGCCTTCTGGAAAACGAGCAGATGTTCCTTGAGTGGACGGCCAAGCCCCATGAACCCTCTCTCAGAGGGGGCGAGGAGGGTTGGCGGACACCCAGGAAACGATGCAGTTTGGCAGAGGTCTTAAAGGGATGGAGGGAGATAAAGACCCATGGAGAATCGCGATATGACCAATAACAGTACAAGCCTTGCGTCCTAGCGATCCGACTTCATCCTCACGTTGATGAATGAGATCGCCGAGCAGGCGATTTTTTGGTCCCTTGGGAACAGAGCCGCGTCCATCAAAAGACGGAACTCTGGTCCGAAGAATAGAGCAGACAATACAGACCTCAGAACGTGGTTTTGCAGAGGTCTTACTCCATATCGGCCACGCGCCCCTTACAACTAAAGACAAGAAGTAGAAAGAGAAAAAACGGGCAACCATTCTTGTTCAGGACTTTCGCATTCGAGACCAGTTTGAGCGCGCGGGTATCCGATCGCCGGAGCTAGAGCATTGCTACAGCAACGCGACGGCCGGAACCCGTACATCCAAAATGGGCCGAATGCGGAGGTCCTGTCGAATCTGTGAATGGTTGCAGAGCATCTAAAAAGAGCATACGGAGGATGGCTAGACAGAACGTGCCGATGAAGGACGTAGCAGCCTGCGATAAGCTTCGGGGAGGTGGCAAGCAACCTTTGATCCGGAGATGTCCGAATGGGGAAACCCGATGCGGGGAATGCCGCATCGCTGTGCGCTGAATCCATAGGCGTACAGAGGGCACCTGGGGAAGTGAAACATCTCAGTACCCAGAGGAAAAGAAAAAAAAATTCCTAGGTTCTAGGTTTTAGGCCATGATCGCCTAAAACCTAACACCTAGAACATTCCCTTAGTAGCGGCGAGCGAAAAGGGAACAGTCCAAACCTCGGTCGTGAAGCTACGGCAAGCACGGAGACGCAAGTTGAAGTGTGAGCGGTGGTGAAAGGTGGAAGCCGTTGTGACCGCGGGGGTTGTAAGGTGGTTACGCTTGCGTTCTTCCAAACGCAGCCGGTTCGGATGATATATAGCGGAAGCGACTGGAACGTCGCACCAAAGAAGGTGAAGGTCCTGTACGCGAAATATCTCATCCAGCCGGTGTGATCATCCTTGAGTACTACGAGGCTCGTGAAACCTTGTAGGAACCTGCCGGGACTATCTGGCAAGACTAAATACACGTTCTGATCGATAGCGAACAAGTACCGTGAGGGAAAGCTGAAAAGCACCCCGGGAGGGGAATGAAATAGTATCTGAAACCGTATGCTTACAAGGAGTCAGAGTCCCGTTACTCTCCAAACAACAGACGTTGAGGAACCAACGTCGCAAGACGAAGTCGGCTTCGCCTTTCGACGGTTTGGTTCAGGTGTCGGTTGCTGGGAGAGTAGCGGGATGATGGCGTTCCTATTGAAGAATGAGCCAACGAGTGTGCTGCGCGTCGCTAGGTTAAGTCCTCCGGGACGGAGCCACAGTGAAAGCGAGCGTTAATCCGCGTGATCTTTCTTTTAACTCGACTTCCCGTGGCAGTAACCTGCCGCGCGTCGAGTTGAAAGATAGAGGGTGGCGCGCACACGACCCGAAACCGGGTGACCTATCCATGTGCAGGGTGAAGCGGGTGTAACAACCCGTGGAGGCCCGAACCCACGAGCCGTGCAAAACTCGGGGATGACATGTGGATAGCGGAGAAATTCCAATCGAACTCGGTAATAGCTGGTTCTCCCCGAGATAGCTTTAGGGCTAGCGTCGGTTAATAGCGCATTGGGGGTAGAGCACTGAATGGGCCTTGCGGCTTCGGCTAGCGGGCCTAACCAAACTCCGAATACCAATGCGTGTTCCCGGCAGTCAGACCATGGGGGCTAAGCTCCATCGGTCGAAAGGGTAACAGCCCAGATCTCAAACTAAGGCCCCCAAATCGCCACTGAGTGTGAAAGGTGGTGGGAAGGCTTATACAACCAGGAGGTTGGCTTAGAAGCAGCCACCCTTTAAAGATAGCGTAACAGCTCACTGGTCAAGCTTTCCTGCGCCGAAAATGTACCGGGGCTAAGTGGCGTGCCGAAGTTGAGGGTTCTCCGCCTTTGGCGGGGAGCGGTAGGGGAGCATTCGCATGGCACCGAAGCGGACGGGCGACCGTTCGTGGAGCGATGCGAAGAGAGAATGTTGGCATGAGTAGCAAAAAGGCAGGTGAAAATCCTGCCCGCCGTAAACCCAAGGGTTCCTGGGCAACGCGAATCGACCCAGGGTGAGTCGGGAGCTAAGGCGAGGCCGAAAGGCGTAGTCGATGCACAGCAGGTTAATATTCCTGCACTTTCTATCACACGGATGCGGGGACGCATCCTGAAATTTCCCGCGTCCTATGGCTATGACGTTGGGGGTGTTCTGGTGTCCGGCAGGTAAATCCGCCGGACTGGGGTTCGACCTCGAACCCGGACATCATCGCAAGTCTGCCTTTACCGGCGGACAAGGGGAAAGGACAGGGTGCCAAGAAAAGCCGCTACGATTATGTGATAGAAACCCGTACCGAAAACCGACACAGGTGGGTGGGTGCGAAATGCACTAAGGCGTACGAGTGAAACATCGTTTAGGAACTCGGCAATACAGCGGCCGTAACTTCGGGATAAGGCCTGGTTGCCCCCGGGAGGGGGTGACCCGCAGCGAAAGACGTCAACCGACTGTTTACCAAAAACACAGGTCCCTGCTAAACAGCAATGTGATGTATAGGGACTGATGCCTGGCCAGTGTCCGAACGTTAAGGAAGGGGGTTAGTTCCGCCGCAAGGCGGGACGAAGCTTCCGACTGAAGCGCGGATGAACGCCGGCGATAACTATAGCAACGATTGTAGTTATAAAATCTGACTATTTGCGGGAAACTCTACTCAATGTGATTGTACTCGTCTGAACTATCGGCAGTCACAATCAATCACCAGTCCAAAAGGACGGTAGACAATCCGCAGGAAAGATTCTTCATTAATGCAACAAACGATTGAAAGATGGTAAAGCGGATGTGTTGCAGAATTTGGAAGAAAATCCTCAGAGACTATACGTCAGACCTCGAGCATTCCGAAATGAAATCTCGAAGAAGATATAGTCCGATCTGCATGGTGACATGCAGTCTTGGTACGCTTAAACCAAGAGCTCTCACACGAGAGAAACAGGCAAGAATCGTCCTAAGGTGGGAAAGCTGCCTTAGTGAGGCGAAAGACCTCTCATCGAACTTTTTGAATGCCCAAAAAGATGTAGATGAAAAATCTGGCTATATGCTGGAACCACTGGCTTCAAACCCAGTCAATCAGCAGGAAAGACTCGACGAGTGTTTGCTCGTTGAGAATCCTCAGAGACTACACGCCGGATCCCGCAGAAGGCGGGAAAGATATAGTCCGATCTGCATGGCGACATGCAGGAGCCGATCTCACTTCATCGGCCCTCTAGAATTCTAGAGAACACCATAAGCGAAATTCCTTGACGGGTAAGTTCCGTCCTGCACGAATGGCATAACGAGTTGACGACTCTCTCAACGATGTCCTCGGCGAAATTGCAATGTGAGTGAAGATGCTCACTACCCGTGGCTAGACGAAAAGACCCCATGAAGCTTTACTACAACTTGGTCTTGGGTTCATGCTTCGCATGTTCAGCATAGGTGGGAGCCTTCGGGCGCCAGTGAGATACCACCCTTGCGCTGTGTGCATCCTAACCAGGCGCCGTGAAACCGGTGTCAGGGACAGGATCTGGTGGGTAGTTTACCTGGGGCGGGTGCCTCCCAAAATGTAACGGAGGCGTTTACTAAGGTCGGCTTAGCGCGGATGGAAATCGCGCTGGACGTGCAAACGCAAAAGCCGGCTTTACTGCGAGACTGACACGTCGAGCAGTCGCGAAAGCGGAAGTTAGTGATCCGACCGTACGAGATAGGACGGCGGAAGCTCAACGGATAAAAGCTACTCTGGGGATAACAGGCTAGTCTCCCCCAAGCGTCCACAGCGACGGGGAGGTTCGGCACCTTAACACATCGGGGTGCGGTATCAGAGATGATACAGTCTGGATCAAGAAAAGGGCGCGAGCCCACAACCCTTTCTTGTAAAATCATGGCTTATAACGGTGGACTCCATGGCATGAGGCTCATGCATGGACAATACCGTGGGAAGTCTGACACAACTTGAACGATCCGTGACGTTGCAGAATGGCAATCGCGGCACGTCTGCCTGCAGACAAGCACGACGACCGCAGAGGGATTCTCAACATCCGTTCCAACCTGCATGGAAACGATCAAACCGTTTGTGATTCCATGAAGGAGTGACAAGTTGGTTATGACCCCGTAGAGACTGTGGAAGCGCATGCTTCCCGAGCGTTCCCATTATGGAATGCTAATACGCCATCTCCTCCTCGCGATTTGTTTCGTGAGAGGATGAAGATATAGTCCATCCCATAAGTAATTATGGATCCGACAGCGATGTCGGCTCGACTAGGGTCGCTGTTCGAGTAATCGAACATGAAAAAAACGAGCTCATAACGGGGGACTCCCTCTGGTCAAACGAAACCCAGAACCAAAGGGACCATCCCGTGGGAAGTCAGCAACGAAAGATTCTTTTCCATTCCTCGTACACGCACAACTCCACGTTTTGAGGAGTTTGCAGGTTTGTTTTCCAAGGACAAACAAAAGCGTCTATCAGAGGAATGACCAAAGAGACTCAATCCGCAAATGTTGGCAGTGTGGATCATGGATGATGGGGACGACAGACACACATCCAGAAACACAACAGAGCATTTGTGCACTCTCTCCCTGGAAATAGATGGAACGTCTCCGTGCATCTGTACGGCCGTTCCTGATTCCAACCTTGAGAGTGAAAATTGCTTGACCCCGTAACGACTGATTCCGAAAGGATGAGATAAAGAAGTTCTCTTCTTTATCACACGCTCGTCTCCTGTGCGCCAGACAGGATGAAGGTATAGTCTACACTACAAGTAATTGTAGAATTATGTGCATCGCATCCTGGAGCTGTAGAAGGTTCCAAGGGTTAGGCTGTTCGCCTATTAAAGCGGTACGCGAGCTGGGTTCAGAACGTCGTGAGACAGTAAAAACATTAGCTACCATTAGCTAAAAGCGACGTTTTGATTGGATCGTTTCGTCTAAAGAATCAATCGAAAGATTGAACGACCGTGCTGTCATTAAATTCGGCTAATTGCTGGAAACCCTGGTCCTCCATCGGAGAATGGAGGTTTCAAGGATCTCACACTACGTGGTAAAACGCGCGAATAAGAAACGTGAAAATGTGTTGAGTGCAGGTAACCAGCAGGGAAGGCCTTCCGTCTGTGTCTGAACTTCATCCAGAATGGATCGAAGAATCAGACACACACGTAAGGAACCCTCAGAGACTATACGCCGAACATCCTCGCCGGAAGGCGGGGTAAAGATATAGTCCGAACTGTGTGGCGACACACAGACTCGATAAGAAATGATCGAGCGCCGCAGCGCAAAACAGGATCTGGACGCGGTTTGCAAAGTAACAGAATTGTCGGTCTCCTATCTGCCATGGGCTTCGAAGATTGAGGGAACCCTTCCTTAGTACGAGAGGACCGGGAAGGACGAACCTCTCGTGTACCGGTTGTCCCGCCAGGGGCATTGCCGGGTAGCGACGTTCGGTGCGGATAAACGCTGAAAGCATCTAAGCGTGAAGCCGCTCCCAAGATTGGTCTTCATTTGAGACCCCTGCGAGACCAGCAGGTTGATAGGCCATACGTGGAAGCGCCGTAAGGCGTGGAGCGGAGTGGTACTAATCGGTCAAGCTCTGCAACCATTCATGGATTGGAAATCGTTGTCCGTTTCTCTCTTTCACTTCAAAAAAAGTTCTCTGTCTTGGTGCCATTTCCGGGGAGGTCACACCTGTTCCCATCCCGAACACAGCCGTTAAGCTCCCACGGGCCGATGGTAGTGCGATTGCGCGAGAGTAGGTAGGCGCCAGGACAGAGAACTTTTTTGTTTGTCGCGAGTTTGTTACAGTGGCGACGTATGCAAGAACAAAAACGTGAATGTTATCTGTGCAAACTGTTCGCGCGCGTGCTCCTTTTTTGCACGGGCGTCTTTGTCGGATTTATCTTGGCGTTTTTTGTCGGGGTTTCCACTTGAACGTTTAGGCCGCGGCGAGTATAATGCTTCGACCGAGATATTGGTTTTCCACCCTTATGAACTTCCGTATCGTCATCCTTGCAGCTGGCAAAGGGACGCGCATGCGTTCCGATATCCCCAAAACCCTCACCCCCATCGGCGGCAAGCCGATTCTGCAATACCTCTATGAATCTGTGGTCGCTTCCGGGCTCAACGGTGATCCGATCGTGGTCACCGGGCCGGAGCGCGTGCGGCTCTGTGATGCCTTTGGCGGGTCGTGCGAGTACGCCGTGCAGGAAGAGCAACTTGGAACCGGCCACGCGGTGCTCGCTTCGCGCGACACCGTCGGCGAAGCAGACGCCCTGATCGTTTTGTACGGCGATCACCCCTTTATCTCTTCCCAGACGATTCGCGCGCTTGCGCATCGCCACCAGGAGCGGGGCAATACCATCACGCTCATGACCGCGCGCGTCCCGAATTTTGAAGGATGGCGGTGCGTGTTCGCGCGTTGGGGGAGGATGTTTCGCGGCGCGGACGGGCACATCTCGCGCGTCGTCCAATATAAGGATGCGACCGATGCGGAGCGTGACATCACAGAAGTGGATCCGGCCCTCTATTGTTTTGAGACTTCTTGGCTTTGGGAAAATCTCCCGCGGCTCAAAAACGAAAACGCCCAACGCGAATATTATCTGACCGATCTCATTGAAATGGCCGCCGCGCAAGGGAAGCCGCTCTCCTCGATTGATGTGGCCCCCGAAGAGGTGATCGGGATCAACACACAGGAGGAGCGTGAGATCGCCGAGGCGGTTCTGGCGAAACGGTATGCCTAAATTGATTGTCATTGGCGGTTCGTTGGCAACCGGCAAGTCTACGCTCGCCAAGCGTTTGGAACAGGAAACTGGTATCAAGCGCATTTCTATGGATGCATTGAAAGAGCGCTTGTTTGATCTAGGGGGATACCGTGATCGTGCGTGGTCAAAACGTATCGGGCACGTCGCGTGGGACGCGTTCCAGCGGCTGGTGGAATTGAAGCTTGAGTATGGGGAGGATGTGATTGCAGAGGCAACCTTTCTCTGGCCGGATGATGCAGCATGGATTGGGGAGGTAGCGGCCCGCCAAGGGGCCGACGTGTATCAAATTTGGATGACGGCGGATCCCGCGGTCGCACGGAGTCGGTTCATCGCGCGCGCTCAGTCGGGCGAGCGCCATCCGGGCCATAATGATGCGCTGGAAGAGGTGATCGCTGA
>VGKU01000013.1 GCA_016882235.1 Candidatus Parcubacteria bacterium | reverse complement strand
ATGGTGACCGGCGCGGTGGCACTTATAAAGTCGCGCTATCCATTATTGACTCCCGCACAGGTTCATTTGGCGGTGAAGTTGTCGGTGGATCCTGTGTTGGAAGTGTCAGTGGAGGCGCGCAAGCAGTTGGGGGCTGGGCGTTTGCATGTGGCGCGGGCATTGGAAGCGGCACGGGTGTTTGCGCGCGAAGGGGTGCGCGGAGGCACGCGCGGCGCGGAGCATTCGCGATCGTTTGTGGTGGCCCAAGGGCGCGGGAGCGAGCCGCTTGTGAGACGGTTTGACGCGCGAGGGAGGGAGGTGTCGTCGTTTCTGGCGTACCATCGTCGGTTTCGCGGGGGTGTGTCTGTGGCGGTCGGGGATGTGGACGGGGACGGAAAGGAGGAGATCGTGACGGGCGCGCGCGCGGGCGGCGGGCCGCAGGTGCGGGTGTTTGATGTGGACGGACGGGTGCGGTGGCAATTTTTCGCGGACGACCCGTCCGACCGTGGGGGGATTCAGGTTGGCGTGGGGGATACGGGTGGGGAGGGGGCTGGGGAGATTTTTGTGACGCCAGAGCGCGGGGGAACAGGCGAGATTCGCGTGTTCAACCGTTTGGGACACCTGCAGGGGTTGATCCGCCCGTTCGGGTTTGTGGACGGTACGCTTCGGTTAGCGTTTGGGAATATGGATGATGACCCGGAGGATGAACTGCTTGTCTCGTGGTCAGGGGATACGCGCGCACAGGTACGGGTGATGGATAGGAGCGGACGCTACCTGCGTGACTTGCCTGTCTCGTCGTCGCTTATCGGCGCGGAAATTGCGTCTGCGGATGTGGACGGCGATGGGATGGACGAGGTGATTGTTGCCGCCACACGCGGCCGCCCGCCCGCGATAGAAGTGTATTCACCCCAAGGAGCGTTTGAAAAATTCATCACCGCGTTTGCCGCGAATATGCGTACAGGGTTGGATATCTGCGCGGGCGATATTGATCAAAACGGTCGTGCGGAACTGTACGCGGTACCGCTGGCTGGCGGCGGTCCACAGGTGCAAATGATGGAAGGCAATGGCCAGTCGTTAGGTAGTTTTTTCGCGTTTGAGACCACATCCCGCTCCGGCCTTTCCTGCGCTATTTTATAAGCTTTTTAAACAAGGGGGTCAGGTTGTTCCGTAACGATCTGACCCCACGACACCCTATGAGGTATGTTTGGCTCTTTCTGCTTTTCATCGCTTTTCCTGCCAACGCATTAACGCCGGGGGATCCCTTGTTTTCCAAACAGTGGTACCTGACACAGATTCAAGCGCCTGCCGCGTGGGACATCACGACGGGCTCCACACAGGTCGTCGTTGCCGTGTTGGACACCGGTTTTGATATGGATCATCCCGATCTCGTCCGCAACGTATGGTTGAACAGCGACGAGATCGCGCAGGACGGCGTTGACAATGATCACAACGGCTTTATCGACGATGTGAACGGATGGGATTTTGTGGATGGCGACGCGGATCCGGTTCCAGACAAGTCCAAAGCGTTTGACGAGGATGCCGTGGCCCACGGAAGTGTCATCGCAGGTGTCATAGGCGCCACAGCGACCAATGGTGAGGGAATCGCTGGCATCAACTGGAATGTCCGGCTAATGAATATTCGGATTCTGGACAATCAGGGAACCGGCAACTCCGGCTCGGCGACTGATGCGATCACCTACGCTGTGGACAACGGCGCGCATGTCATCAATTTAAGTTTTACTGGTTTTGAGATTGACGATCGGTTCAAGGCCGCGCTCAAGCGCGCGTTTGAGGCGGGTGTGGTGATTGTCGCGGCGGTCGGCAACGCCAAGGATGGCGGCATCAATGTGGACGTGAAACCAATCTATCCGGCTTGCCATGGCGAGAACGAAGCAGAAGATTGGGTGATTGGCGTGGCATCCTCCGACAAGACCGATACGAAATCCTCGTTCTCCAACTACGGCGCGCTGTGTACGGATGTGGCGGCGCCGGGCGAGGACATCTTGAGTACCGCCTACCACGACCCATCCTGGTCGGCATTTGCATCTGATCTCTACATCGGCGGTTCCTCCGGCACTTCCGTGGCCGCGCCGATGGTCGCAGGAGCGGCGGCCCTGCTCAAAGCCACGTACCCAGCGATCACTCCAAAGGCCGTGGAGACCGTCTTGCGTCTTTCTGCCGATCCCATCAAAGCGGCCGGCGACGCGGTGGGTAAAGTGGGTGCCGGACGGCTCAACATTGCCCGCGCGTTTGCCATCGCGCCGTCGTTCGTCAACGCGCCCGCGCCCGCGCCCGCTTCCGTCACGACGCAAGCACAGCCAGGCGGGCTCATTAAGCTCGCCTGCCTCGGGGAAACGCTGTCCGATGATCCGTGTCGGGCCGTCTATTACTTCGGCACAGACGGCAAGCGCCACGCGTTTCCGAACGAGAAAGTGTACTTCAGTTGGTATACGGATTTTGCTTCCATCATCACCATTTCAAAATCCTCCATGTCCTCGCTCCCGCTTGGAAAGAATATCACCTACCATCCAGGCAAAAAATTGGTCAAATTTTTGAGCGTGCCAACTGTCCACGCCGTTTCAAAAGGCGGGGTCCTGCGCGCCATCGCATCCGAAGAGATCGCCACCGCCCTGTATGGGTCTGCGTGGAATCAACAGGTGGACGATATTTCCGACGCGTTTTTCGGAAATTATCGTCGTGGCGAGCCGATCACTGCGTCAACCCAGTACAATGTCACCGCCGAGCGCGCGTCCGTTTTATCACCGGATGGATAAGGGTCGCTGAACCCACGGGAACCTCTGGCTCTTGTTTGGTGTCTTGTACCGGTTGAGTCACTCGCTTGCTTTTGGAAGTCCATGACCGCAGAGTCCGCGCGGTCCACCTTTCCGAATAATGGTATACTCATCGTATATGCCCATTCAGACGACCTTTTCTCAAAAAAATATCCTGGTGACCGGCGGCGCCGGATTTATCGGGTCGCACTTGTGTGAACGCCTTTTGAAAGACGGCCACCGCGTCGTCTGTTTGGATAATTTTGCAACCAGTCACGCGCGCAACATTGACATACTTTTGCAAAATTCCCATTTCCGTTTTATTCGCGTGGATGTCAACGAGCCGTTTCATTTGGAAGGGTTTCATGAACTCGCCGCGTTTAAACTCCCGTTCCAAGGGTTCCAAGAGATTTACCATTTGGCCTGTCCGACTTCCATCAAACAGTTTGACCAATATAAAGTGCAAACGTTGTTATCAAACAGTATCGGGAACTATCATGTGCTGGAGTTGGCAAAAAAATATCGCTCAAAGATTTTGCTTGCGTCCAGCTCGGTCGTCTACGGCGATCGCAAGGGCGTCTCGGGCAATGTCGCGGAAGATGAAGTGGGAGTCGTCAATCAGCTAACACCGCGCGCCTGCTACGACGAGGGAAAACGGTTTTCGGAAACGATGTTCGCCACGTATCGCGATGTGCATGGCCTGGAGACCCGGATCGCGCGCATCTTCCGCACCTACGGTCCGAAGATGCCGCTGTTTGACGGGCATCTGATTCCGGACTTCATTTTAAACGCACTGGACGGGAAGGAGTTGATGCTCTACGGCGGCAAAGATTTTCGTACCTCGCTTGTGTATGTGGCGGATGTGATTGACGGGATGATCCGCCTGATGGAAGCGCCCGAAGACCCAGGGCCGGCCAATATCGGCAGTGATGTGGATCTGCGCATGCAGGATGTGGCGCAGATGATTATCTCCATGACCGGCTCGTCTTCACAGGTTGTGGAGGGCGAAAACTTCGTGTTTTTGTCCGAGTTGGCTCTGCCGCGGATTGATCGGGCCAAAGAGCTTGGCTGGTTTCCGCTCGTGCGCCTTGAGGACGGTCTTAAGCGGACGGTTGAATATATGAAGGCAAATAAGTTATTGTTGTCCTCGCTGTAAGGGTCGTTGACCCCTGTCGCCAGGTCGAACAAACGGTATGAAAACGATTGCGGTCATTCCTGCCTACAATGAAGCGTCCACGCTCGCGGGTGTGTTGGAAAGCACGCGCGGATTTGTGGATGGCTGTGTGGTGGTGGATGACGGATCTACGGATCGTACGGCCGAGATCGCCCGCGCGCAGGGCGCGGTCGTCGTGTGTCACGCGACGAACCGTGGGCTTGGCGCCGCGATTGGAACCGGGTTTGAGAAGGCGCGGCGACTGGGCGCGGACGTGGTGGTGACACTAGACGCCGACGGCCAGCATGACCCGTCCCAGATTCCGGCATTGCTTGCCGCCATAGAGAAGGGAGCGGATGTCGTGATCGGGTCGCGCATGCTTGAGCGCTCCGGCATGCCCTGGTATCGTGTGCTCGCCAATACGCTCGGCAATATCGCCACGCTGGTTCTGTTTGGCGCGTGGGTGTCGGATTCGCAAAGCGGGTTCCGCGCTTTTTCAGCGTATGCCCTTGGGCAGATTGAAATCGTGACCAATCGCATGGAGGTGTCCTCCGAATTAATCGCCGAGGCGAAGCGCCACCGGCTTGTGCTCGTTGAGGTACCGGTCAAGGCGATCTATACCGACTACTCGCTTTCCAAAGGCCAGAATGCTCTGGTGGGTTTGAAAACGCTCGTGAAGTTGATTATCCGGAGGATGACATGACGCCGATCCAATTCCTCATCGTGTTGTTTGCGCTCTTTGCGATCTCGCGCGCTCTGCGTCAGTTTCGACGCGGGGCGCTGACGATCGGACGGCTCATGGTGTGGGGATTATTCTGGGTAGCCGTGTCTGGGGTGGTGCTGTCGCCGCAAACGACGGACCTCATAGCCCAGTATGCCGGAGTGGGGCGGGGGGCTGATTTCATCATTTATCTCTCCCTGACAGGGCTTTTTTATTTGGTGTTCCGGCTCTTCGTAAAGATTGAAGGGGTGGAGCGGGAAGTGACCGCGCTCGTGCGCAAGATCGCGCTTGAAGATGAGGATAAGCCACCGCGCGTATGAAACCAAAGGTTGCGATCGTCTACTTATCGTACAACGGGAAGCGGTATTTGGACGAAGTGATCGAGGCCCTGCGCGCGCAGGACTATCCGCGGGAGCGTCTTGAACTGATTGTTGTTGACAACGCGTCAACCGATGGGAGTGGCGAATATTTGCGAGCCGTAGAAGGGATCACGTTTATTCAAAACGGACAGAATGGAGGATTTGCCGAGGGGAATAACATCGGCATCCACCACGCGCTCCTGCACGGGGCGGAGTATCTCTTTTTGCACAACAACGATTTGAAACTGGCGCCCGATGCGATCACACGCGCGGTGGAACTTGCCGAGTCGGATGCGCGGATCGGGAGCGTGCAGTCGCTCATGTTGTTGTGGAAAAAGCCCGAGATTGTGAATTCCACGGGCGGGATGGTGCATTTTTTGGGGTTCGGGTTTGTGCGGGACAATGGGGAGGTGAGTGAGGAGGCGGTGGAGAGGCGCCGTGATGGCGAAGAAATCGCCTACGCAAGCGGCGCAGCCGTTTTGTATCGTGCCTCGGCGCTTCAACACGTCGGTCTGCTGGACCCATTCCTTTTTATGTATCACGAGGATTTGGAACTGGGCTGGCGTCTGCGTCTGGCCGGCTACAAGAATGTGTTGTCGATGCGATCGCGTGCGTATCATGACTACGAGTTCAAACGGTCCAGAGAGAAGTTCTTTTTTATGGAACGCAACCGGTGGCTCGTCCATTTTTCACATCTGCGCTGGCGAACACTCCTGCTCTTGTGGCCGTGGATGGTTCTCCTGGAACCTCCCCTGCTTGCGTTTGCCGCGCGCGGCGGATGGTTCAAACAAAAACTGCGTGTCTATGCGGCTCTGTTCTCGCCACCCACATGGGTGTATATCGCCCGCAAGCGTCGCGAGTCGCGCGCCATCCGCCGCGTGGACGACCGGACCATCATTTCCCTTTTCACCTCACGGATTGCGCATCAGGAAACGGACAACCTCATCGTGCGTGGTATCGCCAACCCTCTGCTCACGGCGATTTGGGGTTTGCTGAAAGTCTTGATACGCTGGTGACCAATCCGTTCAACCCTCTTACTGAGAGACGATGAGGATCTGCCGCAGGGAACAACGGCGACCTTGCCTTGTCCTGGAGGCACGGTCTCCTGCTCGTCCATTCTGGGTTTGTTTGCTCTCAACGCCTATGCCCGATCACACACCAAAGATCGCCCACATCGTCTGCACCTATCCTCCCTATCGAGGCGGGATGGGGCAGGTGGCCTCTGAGTATACAGAGCGATTGCACGAGCGTGGATATACAGTCCACGTCTTTACGGCCAAGAACGATGTGGAGATAGAGGATCCCGAGTATGTCCATCGCATTCCAAGCATTCTGCACGTCGGCAACGCTGGGGTCATGCCATCGCTCTTTCGCCGGCTCTCCGGTTTTGATCTGGTCCATCTCCACTATCCGTTCTACGGCGGCGCAGAGCCGGTGATCGTGCGCAAAGCCCTCCGCCACGACCAAGCGCTTATCCTGACCTATCACATGGATGCCACCGCGGGAGGATTGAAAGGTGCGTTTTTTCATGCGCACCGAAGGATTCTGTTGCCGTGGATCGTCGGGCGGTCAGACCGGATTTTGATGAGTAGCGAGGATTACGCACAGACGTCCGCGCTCGCCGCGGTTGAAGGCGCGATGGATCGCGTGGAGATCCATCCATTTGGTATTGACCTCGGACGGTTCCATCCCGGCGAGGAGACCGCGTTCAAACAGCGTCTGGGCGCGCGTATGGATGTGCCCACGCTACTGTTCGTCGGGGGGCTGGATAGCGCCCATCACTTCAAAGGTTTGTCGGTCTTGATTGAGGCGCTTGCGCAGATGGGATCAACACCCTGGCAACTCCTCATTGTTGGCGATGGAAACTTGCGGCCGGGTTTTGCTTCACGCGTGCGTGCCGCTGGGCTCAAAGATCGCGTTCTTTTTCTTGGCAATGTGGCGGATCGGGATCTCCCATCCGTCTACCGCTGTGCGGACATCCATCTGTTTCCTTCCACGCGCAGAGCGGAGGCGTTTGGTCTGGTGGCCCTTGAAGCGGCTGCAAGTGGAATCCCGACGATTGCTTCCAGTTTGCCGGGCGTGCGCACGGTCGTGCAGGATGGCGCAACGGGATTACTCGTCCCGCCGGAG
Source organism: Candidatus Parcubacteria bacterium (assembly GCA_016882235.1). GTDB lineage: Bacteria > Patescibacteriota > Patescibacteriia > UBA9934 > GWF2-40-263 > VGKU01. The sequence goes on along the minus strand of VGKU01000013.1, from coordinate 8,675 downwards.
GATCAGTCAGAATTAGCCAAAGCGATCCGGTTGCTGATTGAACAGGAAGAAGTGCGTCGCCGTTTTGGCGCCGCCGCCCGCGCCCACGCGGAAGAACGCTTCGCCTGGGATCCGCTCATCAGGCGGCTTGAGCAGACATACCAATCCGCCCTCTCACAACAGACCGCGCGCGCATATTGATGGAGACCTTTCTCAAAAGCATCTTATGCGCACACGCGTTTTCTGTGTCTGCAATCCGTTGATTCCCTCCTTCAGCTTCCGTCTGCAGCGGACGTTTTTTCGCTGTCAGCGTCTGTGGAAACAGGTTGTATGAAGATCGGAATCTTTTCCAATTTTTACCCGCCAAGCGAACGTGGCGGAGCGGAACTCGTCGCGTCGCGCGTGGCACACGAATTGGCGCGGCGTGGCCATCGCGTGTTTGTCCTTTCCACCAGCCCCCTGTCGCGCGCGTCCGATTTGCATGTGCACCGCGTGGAGGAAGCCGTTGAGCGCGTGTACCGTTTTTTTCCGCTCAACCTGTACCATGTGTCGCGCGCGCCTCTGTTTCCGTTCCCGATTCGGCTGGTGTGGCATGTGGTAGATTTGTGCGGGCCGTATCCGCACCGTCAGATTGATCGCCTGCTTGAGATGGAAGAGCCAGATGTCGTCTTCACGCACAATCTCAAGGGACTTGGCGTCCGCTCGGCGCGTTGCATCCAGCAAGCAGGAATCCGTCACATCCATACCTTGCACGATGTCCAACTTTCTATACCAAGCGGGGTGTTGGTGTATGGACAGGAACAAAAGGGATGGAACCGCGGGGTGCCGAGACGGTGGTATGAAGGGCTGGCCAAGCGCGCGCTCGGACGGCCGGACATGATCATTTCACCCTCGGCGTTTCTCGCAGAGTTTTATCGTTCGCGTGGATTTTTTACGGAGAGCCGCCTAGAGATTCTCCCAAATCCAGCCCCGAGCTCGCGCGATGCCTTGCCTGCTCGCGGTCGACCAACAGGTGCTCTCAAATTTTTGTTCGTCGGACAGCTGGAGGTGCACAAGGGTGTCCAGCTCCTGCTGGAGGCCATGCACGATCTTGGCCTCCCCTATGAGCTCCATTTTGTCGGAGAGGGGATGCTCTCACAGGAGGTACAGCGTGTCGCTCACTCAGACCCGCGATTCTTTTTTCATGGGTTCATCTCTCTGGAACACATTCGCCGTCTGATGGCTGTTTCAGACGCGATTATCCTTCCTTCTTTGTGCTATGAAAATTCGCCGACGGTGATTTATGAGGCGTTCCAATCGGGATTGCCCGTGATCACTTCCAAGATCGGCGGGATTCCAGAGCTCGTGGAAGACGGGGTGAACGGCTTGCTCTTTGAGCCGGGAAATGTGGCATCACTTCGCGCAGCCATCCGGCGTTTCGCTCAAGAGCGCGACGTCTTTTTCTCCCGCACTGCTGACATCCAAGCGCGTGCTGACTCGTACGCCCTTTCCCAATATGTCTCCCATCTCGAGGCTTTTATGGGCTAACAGATACCTCACCCCAGGCGTGGAACGCTAAAGCTGATAGCGGAAAATGTGGACGGTGCCGACGGCTTGCCAGCTGTCGGCTGTTGTTTTTGCCGTTTCAATGATGCGTGGGGCGTCCCACCAGTAGTCGTTGACCGCGAAGAACAACGTGGAGATGTCGCCGTGCATGGGAGCCAGGGCAAGGGCGCGTTTCGCTGTCTCGCGCGAGGGCGAAGCGTTCATCGCGAGGAATTGTTCGTACAGAGGTTCGCCGGTCGGAATGGGATAGAAAAACACCCCGCCGTAATAGCGGAATCCGATTTCGCGGATCGCGGCGGCCGATACGGACTGGTTGGCGAGCACGAGGTAGGGTTCGCCCGCCGCCCATGTTTCCATCGCGCGAACGGCCGCAAAGTCCGATGCGCTCGTATTGAACGCGCGGCTGGTTTCATACGCGTCGCGGCGCGGGTAGGCGAGATAGAACGCCGACACCGCGCAGGCGGCGATCAGCACAACCGCAAACGCGCGCAGGGCCGTTGCCCGCTCGCGCAGGTTTACGAAGAGATGCGAGAGGCCGAGGAGGAACAGGGGCGCGACAAAATACGCCATGAGCGGCACAAGCCGGTCGGCATAATTTTGGCGTTCGTAGTCGATGAGAAAATCAAACCCGATCGCCGTTTTCATGAGCAGGTAATTGATGAGCAGGGCGAGCGCAATCCAGAGCGGAATGCGCGCGCGGCGCGTGAGCTCACGCCGGTAGTGCATCCATCCAAAAAGCGCCACGACGCCCACAAGCAAGAACGCGTTGCGGCCGTAGAGGTACACCAGATCCAGCAGCGGCGAAAATTGGTTTTGGAAAAACACGCGGATAGGAAGGCCGGACAGCAGCGTGAGCGGATTCAGGGCCGCCCAGTTGACGGACAATGCCTGTCCGGAGAGGGCGGCGTTGGCAAGGAAACTCGCGGGCAAGACCATACTGCCGATCAGGATGATCGCGCGCGACACCCAGCGGGCGGCCGTTTGCGCGCGCAGGGGGGCGCGGTCAGGATCCGTGCACAGCAGGGCGAAATAGAGCAGCGCAGGCAGGCCGGCGATTGGGTGGACGGCCAGGGCGGAGACGGCGAGCACCCCGGGCAACCACAGCCGCGGACGTTCGTTCTCAAACAGGTAGGGAACAGACGCGAGCACCAACAGGAGGGTAAACAGGTTCGCAAGACCTTGTGGAGTCGTGACGATAAAAGGTGCGAGCGGGATCAAAAAAAGACCGGGGATCAGCGCGCTGGCGATCTGGCGTTTTTTCGTGATATGGAGAGCCGCGCTGTACCATCCAAGCGGAAGCAGGATCGCGGCAAGCAGTGGCACCAAAAATGCGTCCGCCGTATCTATGGGCACGAGAAATCCATGGTGCACAAACAGGACGAGCGCATACTGTCCGATGTAATAGAGCGGCTTGGGAGTGATGGTTCCAAACTCGGCGATGTGCGCTTCGGTCGCGCGATGGATGAATGGGTCAAACCCGTATCCGAGCGGAAAGGCGAACAGCGCGAGCGAAAGAAACACAAACAGGACGACGCTGGTTGCGGACAGGATGAGCGCACGCTCGCGACCGCGCCACGCAAGGGCACACAGGAGGAGGATCGCAAGGCTAAACAGTGCAAGCACGGACAGATCCAGCCGCTCCCAAGGCGAGCGGACCGCCTCTGTGATGGCGGATGATCGCACGGTCTGGATGATCACGGCTGCAAAGAGCAGGATCAGCGCACACGCCCAAAAGACAGACCGAGAAATTCGATGCGTTTGTTCTTGCCAGGCGGCGTGGAACCGTTCCAAGAGGGACGGGCCATGCGCGCGGCTTGCGAGCATTCCCGAGAGCGGCGGGGTAAGCAGGATGAGCACCTGGATCAGCTCTTTTGGGACAGAGGCGATGTAATAGGCCACGGTCAGGAAGATCAAGACCACGCCGAGCAGAATCACCGTTCCAATCCACCATCCGATCGGTCCTTTTTCTTGCGGCGCGAGCGCCTGTCCGATCTCCCGACCGTATACGACGAAGTAGAGCGCGAGCAGGACCAATCCAAGCGGCGGCGAGAGAAACACATACGTGTTGAGCAAAAATGCGGCTAGAAACAGGACCGGAAACATGGTACGATGGAACAGAATTTGGCCAATCATATCCATTTTACTGTTTGTGTCATGGCAAGGATTTCGAGCGATTCCGCAAGCCATGACAAGTCGGCTGTTCCATTTTAGCACACTATGGCGCCACGGGATCCCAACAAACTGTTCCCGCATGACCAAGTCATGCGCTATACGATCATCCCGCTGATCCCCTCGCGCGTGACGCCCAATATGGTGACGCTCGCCCGGATGCTGTGCACGCCCGTCGTGCTCTGGCTCCTGTTCGTTGAGAATTACCAGTGGGGTGTACCATTTTTTTTACTGGTGGCGTTTACGGACGCCATCGACGGTTCGCTCGCGCGTCTTCGCAATCAAATTACTGACTGGGGGACGCTCTACGATCCGGTCGCAGATAAACTGCTCATTGGATCCGTCGTCTTGCTCGTCGTTGCCCAGCATGTGAACATCGTATTTGCCGGCATCATTGTTTTTTTGGAGCTTCTCATTATGTTCGGCGGATTCGTGCGCAGGAGGAACGGACACATTACGAGCGCAAATATTTTCGGCAAAACAAAAATGATTTTGCAGGTGCTCGGCGTCGCGTTTTTGCTTCTCGCGGTCTCCGCCGGATTTGATTTGTTCATTCCGGTTTCCATCGGCACGTTTGCGCTTGCGATCGTGTTTGCGGTGATCAGTTTGGTTACGTATGGTCTCTAAAGGATGGCACAGGGCGATGGCCGCGGGGGCAATCGTTTTTTTTGTGGGGTCTACGGTGCTCTGGACGATGGGGAGCGCATCCTTGTTTGTGTCGCCCGACGAGACAGCAAACCACTGGTTTATCCGTACGTTTGCACAAACGGGGAAATTCCACATCGCTGACCCGCTCAACACCGCGCTGGACGGCCGCATTCATCCGAGAAGTATGGCGGTGATCGGGCAGGACATCGTGCCGGTGGGATTTTTGGGATTGCCAACACTTTACGGACTGTTTGCGTCCGTGTTGGGGATGGGGATCGTGCCGTTTCTGACGCCGGTCATTGCGCTGTGTGCCGTGTTCGCGTTTCGCGCCTTGGTCTGCAGATGGTTTGATGAGCGGATCGCGAATATCACCACGCTGTTGTTCTTGTTCCATCCGGCGCTTTGGTATTACACGGCGCGATTTCTCATGCCAAATGTTCTGTTCGTTTCTCTGCTCATTTTTTCAGCCGCGCTTTGGTTTGTGCGTCCGTTCAAGCGGGGATGGTCTCCCGTGCTCTCGGGCGTGTTGGCCGGCCTGGCGATTTTTGTGCGCGCGAGCGAAGCGTATTGGGTCGGCGCGCTCGTTGTCGCGCTCGCCATCTGGAAGTGGAACACGCTAAAAAAAGGCGACCTCTGGTTGTTTGTCATGGGAGGGATCGTCGGCCTCCTGCCATTTTTTTTGATGAATGCGTTGACATACGGGAGTCCACTGACGACGGGGTATACGCTTCCTGTGGCGGTGGAGAACGCGGGAACGGCAGGGGAGACGGGTCAGAGCGGCCATGCGCTGTTTCCGTTTGGTCTGGATTGGGCAGCCAGCGCGCGTCATATCGTGGGGTACGGCCTCGCGCTTTTTTGGTGGATGTCCGCGCTCGCGGCTGTGGGATTCGTGCGCGCATGGAAATCACACCGTGCGTACGCAATCGCGTTTGTCTGTCTCGCCTTGTGGCTGGGAGTGTGGTATGGCAGTTGGACGATCCATGACAATCCGGATCCCACGCAGGTGACAATCGCCAATTCGTATGTCCGGTATTGGTTGCCGGTGTTTGTGTTATCCGTGCCGTTTGCCGCCTTGGCGCTCGTCTGGTTGTCTGATCGTTTTGGACGCGCGCTGCTGCCCGCGTGTATGGCATGCGTGATGGGCCTGGGGGTCTGGGGGACATTTTTATCCGGACAGGACGGGCTTTTCCAGGCGGCGGAGACGCTCCGGCGTTCGGAGGTGATCAGCGACCGGGTGCTCTCACAGATTGAGCCGGAATCCGTGATGATCGTGGACCGGTCTGACAAACTGTTTTTCCCGCACCGTGTCGTCTATCCATTGCGCTCCGAGGCAACCTATGCGCTGATGCCGCGCATCGTTGAGCTTGTGCCGCTCTACTATTATGGCATTACCTTTCCAACGGAGGATTTGGAATATTTGAACGGGAAGAAATTGAAAGAGATGGGTTTGCAGATTGAACTGGTAGAGCATTTCAGCAACGAGTCCCTTTATAAGCTTTTTTAGGGCTGGGGTCAGGTCGTTACTTGTCGCATTGCCTCCAATGCGACAAGTAACGACCTGACCCCACGATCAAAAATGCAATGTTGACAAGGGTTTTGCAACTACTGATTATTCTCATCCCGTTGGGTGTTTTTGTTTGGCTCCTGCGTATTGAACTGGTGCCCGATGGGACCTTTGAAATCGCCTATCACATCGGCAAGGCCTCGCCGTATCTGGATGAGCTTGTTCCCCAAAACCGTCTGCGCGACGGCCGTTTTATCGTGGACGACCCGGTGTATACCTTCATGCACCCGCACCGCCGTTTTGACCGCGTGCTCGTCGCCGTCCGTTTTAAAAACACCAGTGCACCCATTCTGGAATTCGGCCCGCTCATGCAAACGAAGCCCGACGTGTACGATCTACGCCCGCTTCATAATCATCTGATTGACCAACTCGGTTGGCCGGTCGTCCACGAGGGTGAACTCTCGCTCTATCAACGCACGCCCGTATACGATTCCCTTCGCGCGTTCCGCACAAACCCTCCATCCCGCGCTCGCGTCGCCGTGTACAAAGCCGACGAGGCGATCCCGCTCCGGCTGCCAACCTATGTTGCCTCTTCGCAAGCGCGTACGATGGAAGCGACCCTGCGCGGCAAGCATGATTTCAAAACGTACATCAAAAACGAGACGCTCTTCCTCGCGCTGGAGTACATGGATATGAATCGCGACGAAGGCGCAGACGCGCTTGCGCTCACCGTATTCAACGAGGACGGCGAGCCGGTGGCGGATGTGCGGGCAGAGGATGACGGACAGACGCGCGACGACGCCATCCCTTCTTCCATGCAAACCCTCACGCTTTCCGTGCCGGGCCTGCCCGAAGGAGTGTACAAAATTGCTCTCAACGCCCCGCGCGACATTTTCGTGCGCAAACTGCGAACGAAACAGAGTAAATTCGTCCTCGTCGGCTCCCTGTATCTTGGCGATGAGATCGCGTACCGCGAGACGCCGCGCGCGCTGGACGTGTGGACGGCCTCACCCCGTTTGCGCGTGCAAACGCGCCACGCGCAGGGCGTGCAGGATCTGACCAGCGCCGATCGCACCTTCGCGATCGCTGCTCCCTATGAGATGTACACCTTTGATCGTCCCGGCACGCTCGCGCCTGTCCATGTGCCAAAAGGCGATCTGGAAATCGTCTTTGACGGCGCGCTTGCGTTTTCACAGGAAGCGTACTTTGAACCCGATGCGATTCCCATTCGCAGTTATACGAATATGGACGCGCAGGGCATTGATTTTATCTTGACGAGTTACCGTCCGCCCGAACGCGTGGACGGATGGCTCGTGCAGCGTTTGACGTTTGATGCCGCGCCGCTTGTGTTTGATAAGGGCGCGTGGAAGTTCACCTTTTCCGCGCCGGACATTCGCGCGCGCGGCGGCGAAGTAGAGGTGGATGGGATGGAGGTTGTCTGGGAGAGGGAATCGTTTCACTGGAGTGATCTCTTGGATGGACTGAAGAGGGCAGACTAAAGACTATGGAAACAATCGCAAAAACCGGCTTTCTCGTCTCCCTCATCTCCTATGGCGCGTTTTGGTTTTTAGATATTCTGCGCCCCGGTTTTGTGGCCAGGTCGTTTTCGGTACACCTGTTTTTGTTTGGCGCGATCGTCTTTGGCATCTGGTGGGGGATGACGATGCACGAGTACGCGAACCGGCCTTGGCTGCAGTTCGTCGTGGTGATCATTTTGGGAATCGCGCTGGCCGTGCTAACGTGGACATTCGGTGAGGGACTGCACGCGCTGCGTGTGTTGCTCGCCGTCCTCTCGGCCTGTGTGCCGTTCATTGTCTGGAACCTCCTGCGTTCGTAGCCATACACCCTACCTCTATGCCTTCTCTCTTCACCAAAATCATTCAGCGCGAAATCCCCGCCCATATCGTCTATGAAGACGATCGGGTGATTGCGTTTTTGGATATCTTTCCCGTTGCCGACGGACATACACTCGTCGTCCCCAAACACGAGAAACCCAATGCGCTGGCGAGCGATTCAAATGATCTCGCGGACTGTTGGCGCGTCATCCAAACGCTCGCACCTGCCATCCTGCGCGCCACCGGCACCGAAGGGTGCGTGGTGGTTACCAATGTCGGCGAAGCGGCCGGCCAGAGCGTTCCGCACACGCATTTCCATATCATCCCGCGCAGGAAGGGCGACGGACTTCCGGCGTGGCCGAATCCGCCCGTTGATCAGGACCGACTTGCACGGACCGCTGAACAAATCAAACAGGCGTTGTGAAATGGAAAACGCTCAAAACGGAAACGCTTGAAGCAAACGCATACCTGCGATTTCTCGCGGACGACTTTGAAGCGGACGGCCGTCCCGGCAAATATTTTTATCATGCGAACGCGTTTGGCGAGGAGGCCGTGAACGTGTTCATCCAAAAAGAGGATGGGATGTTCGTGATGATTCGCGAGTACCGCTATTTATTTGCCCGCGATTCTTTGACGCATGCGCAGGGCTCCATTGAACAACACGAGACGGCCGAGCAGGCAGCACGGCGCGAAGCGCGCGAAGAAGCCGGCTATGATGTGGGAGAATTGTTGGACCTTGGATGGTTCGCAAGCGCGCCGGCATTTTCCAAAGAGCGAGCGCGCGTCTTTCTGGGCACGCAGGCCAAACAGGTGGGGCAAAAGCTGGACGCGATGGAGCAGATAGAAGTCGTGGAGATGACTGCCGTGCACATAGATGAGGCAATCGCCAACGGCACGATGTGGGATGGACAGGCGATCGCATGCTGGTATAAGGTAAAGGCCTTTCTTTGCCATCCTGAGCGAGCCCACGGCGCGCAAAGGATTCCGTAGGTATG
>VGKU01000012.1 GCA_016882235.1 Candidatus Parcubacteria bacterium | reverse complement strand
TTGTCATCCCGACCGAGCCCCGGCAACGCCGGGGCGAGTGGAGGGATCTCACTTTCACAGGAGATCCCTCGGCTAGATGATAAACGCTCGCTCGGGATGACACCACTTTCTGTCATCCCGACCGAGCCCCGGCAACGCCGGGGCGAGTGGAGGGATCTCGTATTCACAGGAGATCCCTCGGCTAGATGATAAACGCTCGCTCGGGATGACACAGGGGGGGGCACAGAAACGCTCGCGCAGGATGACACGGGGGGCACAGAAACGCTCGCTCAGGATGACACAGGGGGCATACGATCACCTTACTCTCCCCGAAACAACAATCGCGCGGTCTTAAGGATGATCAACCCGTCCAATACAAGCGAACGGTGTTTCAAATAGTACAAATCGTATTCAAATTTCGCGCGCGAATCGGAAACGGAACGCGCGTAGCGCATACGCACCTGCGCCCATCCTGTAAACCCAGGCCTGATCAAATGACGCAGACGGTAATGCGGAATCTCCCGTTCCAACCTCTCCACAAACTCCGGTCGTTCCGGCCGCGGACCAACGAAGCTAATGTCCCCGCGCAAGATGTTCACGAGTTGAGGAAGCTCATCCACATGCGTCCGGCGCAGCCATGTTCCGACCCGCGTCGCTCGCGGGTCTTTTGGTACGGCCCACTGGCTTCCAGAGCGTTCAGCGTCCTCACGCATGGAACGAAATTTCACGATCTCAAACTGGCGCCCGTGCAAACCAACACGCTGTTGGCGATAGAACAACGGACCACCATCGTCCAGCTTGATCGCCACGGCAATCAGCAGGCAAAAGGGGGACGCCACCGCAAGCGCCAAAGAGGCCACGACCACATCCACCGTCCGTTTCGCGATTCCCTCCCAGTGGGCGCGCCGCTCACGGATGTTTCGGACGCACCACCGCTCGTCCACCGTCTCCAGGGGAATGGTGCGCTCAAGCAGTTCAAACAACTGGACAGGTTCGAGAAAAACGGCGCCAGCGCCGAAGCAATCATACAGACGCGTCGCGCCGGAGGGATCGGCCTGAAACGACGACGGGATGACGAACACGGCCACTCGCTTTTGTGAGATCTGTGCGGAGAGGTCGCCCTGCCGATTGAGAAGCACAGCGGTGTAGCCCACAGGACGATGCTCGCCAACCAACTGGGAAAGCCGAGGTGTCAGGATATCGTCTTCCATCAAGCCGACGGTCGTGGGAGAAGAACCGGCAATGTGGCGGAAGTAGAACATGCGCCAAGCACATGCGAGTGCGCCAAACACAGCCACATGCAGGAGCAGGTTCGTTTTCGGCGTGATCCTCTGGTGGGGGACCAGGTAGAAATACGCAAGTCCAACGAAAAAACAAACGGCGAGCGCGGCAAAAAACAACGCGCGGGAACGAGCGAAACGAGCCCGGACGATTTCGTACTGGTCAAAGGTATAAAGGAGGACGAACCAGAGGGGATACAGCGGCCAAAACGCGCGTGCATGGATCCAGAAAATCATCGGTTCCCATGTGTCCATAAACCGCAACCGTACCACCAACAAAAGAGACGCGAACATGAAGAGCGCGTCTCCCAACAGCAACAAAATTTTTCTAAACTGCACATCCATAAGCGGCGTGGTGGGCGCAAGAGGAGTCGAACCTCTGACCTTTTGCGTGTCATGCAAACGCTCTAACCAACTGAGCTATGCGCCCGTAATGGCAGCAAGAGGGGTCCACGCTTTCACCTCCGCCGAAGGCGAATCCGCCTACGGCGAAACCTGCGCGAGACACCCTCAATCGCGTGCACTGTATGTGACGCGAGCGAAATCGTCAACCTAAAAATACTTGCTCTGCTCCCCTGGAGATTCCTCGTCTCCCCTGGCTTCACCGGGGTCGCTCGGGTTGATCGAGGATGTTTCGTCCTGTTCCAAGACAATCCACGGCTTTGACTGACTGCGCGAGATCGCAAAGATGAAAAACCCCCCGACCGTGATCGCCAGCGCACCAAGCAGAAACGCCCCGAAGACACCCGCCGTTCCGCACCCAAATACAGCAACGACTGTCTCGGCTTTCGTGACGGCCGATTCAAGGCAGGTGGTGATCTCCCGCTCGCTGTAGGCAAGCCCTTTGAACGCGACGGCGACGGCCACCGCGAGAGCCCAGAGTGTGAACAGGCAACTGAAGCGCACCTTGCGCACCCGCCCCAGCCGCAAAATCGCGACGACGGCAAAAAAGACACCCCCGAGAATCCAATACACCAAAAACCACAACAGGGACAAAAACGCAGCAAACGCATGGAGTGAAAAATCCATAAATGGTAGGCGTGCCTGGATTCGAACCAGGAACCAGACGTGTATAAGACGTCCGCTCTACCGTTGAGCTACACGCCCAGACGATAGACACGAGTGTAGTCCATTGCGCCTTGCAGGGCAAGATTTTGAAGTGTACACTTAGGGTACACGTCCTGTGCTCTTGTATGACGACACGATTCATCGGCGTCAAAACATTTCGTCAACAGATGGCGAAAGTCGCCGCGCAAGCCAGAAAGAAAAACGAGCGGTTAATCCTTCTGAAAAAGAATGAACCGATTTTTGAGTTGCGCCCTCTCTCAAAAAAAGATGCTGTTCTCGAAAAACTCCGCCATGAAATTGATGAAGCGGAACATGATGTCAAAGCGGGGCGCGTCTACTCCATTGAAGAAATTGAAAAACGCCTCGGCCTGTAAGACAAAAACGGCCCCTATGGAGTCTTCCATCCAGATCACCGCGCACGCGCACAGAGACCTCTCAAAATTGACGGCTTCTGCTGCCAGACGCATTACCGACAAGCTCAAACAAATCCGAGCCAGTAAAGATCCGATGTCTTTTGCGAAAGCGCTGACGGGAGAGCTGAAGGGGTTTGCCCGTTTCAGAATCGGCGATGACCGTGCCGTTTTCCGTCAAGAGCCAGATGGTTCCTTAAGCGTCTTACGGATCGTACGCCTGAAACACCAAAAAAACGCCCACGATTGATATGACCTATCTCATCATCGGCATCCTCCTCTTTCTCTTCGGCGCGTACTTCCTGCGCCAGTCCATCAAGGACCAGGACCAGGAAGGGGTGATCGGCTTTACGGTCATCCTGATCGCCGCCATCTTCCTGATCGTGTTCTTCGGGTTGTTCTTCCGTTATACGTTCTAATGTATGATTTCGCTGCGTGTACACACGGAGGATGCCGGACAACGGTTGGATGTTTTTTTGGCCGCGCGGTCGACATATTCGCGCAGCCAAATCCAAAAACTCATCAAATCCGATAGCGTAAAAGTGGGGGGCAAAAAGGCAAAATCGAACTATCGGCTGGAAGAAGGCGAAACGGTTGAAGTGCCGGAACTGGAGGAATCGCACCCGCCCGTCAAACAGGGCAATGCTCCCATTCTCCCCATCGTGTTTGAAAACGACGACCTGCTCATTTTGAACAAACCGGCAGGCATCATTGTTCACCCGTCCGAGGGCATCCAAAACGAGCCAACGGTGGTGGACGCCCTGCTGGAACGCTATCCGGCAATGGCCGAGGTCGGCGAGGACCCCGCGCGCCCGGGCATCGTGCATCGGCTTGATCGGGACGTCTCCGGCCTGATGGTCGTTGCCAAAACGGCGCAGGCGTTTGACGCACTCAAACGTCAATTCCAGGAACGCGGCCTGTATAAAGAATATGTGGCGCTCGTGTACGGAGCGATGCCCAAAGATCACGGCGTGATTGAAATGAACATTGCACGCTCGCGCGCTCGCGGACGGATGGTCGCGCGCCCCGTCTCGCAGGAAGGCAAACAAGCGAAAACAGAATACGAGGTCATTGAACGCTACAAGAACTACACGCTTCTGAAGATTATCCTGCACACCGGACGCACGCACCAAATCCGCGTGCACTTGCGGGCGATTGACCACCCGGTCGTGGGCGACCGCCTGTACAAAAAAACGCGCATGAAAAACATCCGGCCGATGGAACTGCCGCGTCTCTTTTTGCACGCGACGAAACTGCGCCTGCGCCTGATGGACGAGACGGAGCGAACGTTTGAAGAACCCCTGCCGGAAGAATTGAAAACGATTTTAGCAAAGCTCAAAGAGGCAGGGCGCCCATTCGTCATATGATTTTAACCCTGACTGGTTTACCGGGCGCCGGAAAATCCACCATCGCCAAACTCCTCTCCGAGCGCCTGCAGATCCCTTGGTATTCTATGGGCGACCTGCGCGGTAAGCTCGCGCGCGAGCGCGGACTCAGCATTGACGAGCTCAACGCGCTTGGCGAAACCGAAGCGTTCACAGATAAGGACGTGGATGCGTACCAAACAAAGCTTGGCAAGGAGCAGGACAATTTCATTGTGGACGGACGGCTCTCCTGGCACTTTATCCCACATTCGTTCAAAATCTTCCTGGATATCAACGAAGACGAAGCGGCGCGGCGGATTTTTTCAGCGGCCAAACAAGGATTGCGCAAGGACGAAAAACCCTATGGGTCCGTGGAAGAGGTCAAAAAACGGGTGAAATCGCGGATCGCGTCGGACCAAAAACGCTACCAGAAATACTACGGTCTGACCTACCTTGACCGGCGCCATTACCATCTCGTGATTGATACGACGGATTTGACCCCCGCGCAGATCGTCGAGCGCGTGCTTGACCGTTTGACCAAACAGGGGTATAGTTTCGCCGCTTAACAAAACCGTATGACAGACGAGACAAAAAACACGCAAGAACTTGAATCATCTCCTGCCACAAGCCCAGAAGGCAACGTGGACGACCATGCCGCTGCTTCCGAAAGTCCCAGCGAGCCCAAGGCGAGCGAAGGGACTCAAGAAGAAGCCATCTCCACGGACACAGAGACGGCTACGGCGCCGGAGGCACCTCGCCAGGATACAGAAGAGGTGGAGGCGGCGGGCACGGATGAGGAAACACTGGATCTCCGTCCCGGGCAGACCGTGCGCGTGCATGAGCGTATCGTAGACATCTCCCCCAAGGGCGAGGAACGACAGCGCATCCAGGTCTTTGAGGGAATCATCCTCGGCGTGCGCGGGAGCGGCCTCTCACGCACCTTCACGATCCGCAAAGTGAGCGGCGGAGTCGGGGTGGAAAAAATCTTTCCGGTGCACTCGCCGGTGATCGCGAAGATTGAACTGGTCAAGACCGCCCGCGTGCGACGCGCGAAACTCACCTTCCTGACCAACTTGCGCCGACGCTTCAAGCGTAAGCTCAAAGAGACCTACGCGGATTCCTAAAAACAAAAACTATGCAAAAGGCGAGGTCCGAGGACCCCGCCTTTTTGTTTTTCCCGGTCTCACAAGCGTGCGGCTACCTTGCCTTAAATACTCCGCACGACGTCTCCCGAATGCACGTTCACGCCCAGCGAGTAATTCCACAACCGTTCCGGACGCACGTGAATGATTCCTTTATTCCAATTCGCGCCGTACACGGAATGCGCAACCGTCTCGGAAATAATCCAGTGCAGTGACCCGTCGGAACCGACGACATACACGCGCGGATTGCCAACCGCCTTCACGCGCGTCCCGGCCGCAAACGGCGCGTCGCCCATATCCGTGTGGCCTTCGCGATACACCTTGAGGGCGGCACTTGAAACGGAGATCACCTCATCCCATGAATCAAACCAGGTAAAATAGGTTGCTTCGTCCGTCACGCGCCACATCTTATCGCCGCTCTTTAAATACACGGTGCTCTCCTCGTGCGCTTTGTACGCCTGCACATCGGTATCGCCCACATCAAGCAAAGGGGAAAACGTCGCTTGGTAGATCTTCCCGTCAACACCGCGCCACAGCGCGTGCCCACGGTCCGTTAACACGGGCGCCGCGCCATATCCGATAGGCATCGTCTTACCCGTCGTGAGATTCTCGTACCAGATGTTTCCCTGTGCGTCCAAGCCGACCAGAATGTCCTCCAGAGCATCCGTCACGCGGAAGTGGCGCTTGGACCACGTTTTGCGCACAAAATCATACTCTTTATACGCGTCGCTTGAGGCAAAATAGATCGCGTTCGGTTTGAGCGTGAACAGCCCACCGCTTACCTTGCCGAAGTTTGAAACACCCTCCGGCCCGGTCACGTACAGCGTGTTCTCCGGATCCACATAGGCCACGCGGTCGCCCGCGAGGCGCACGCTCTCCCCGACGCTCGCAAACCAGTTCAGATGCGCGCCGCCGGACTCCACCGGCTTTTCATCGCCGGGCGTATAGGTGAACATTCGGTAGTTGCGGAAATAGCGCACCGTGCCGTCCTCAAGCAGGTGACCGGCCACAATGTCGGAATCCACCGCGGTCCATGTGTCCGGCACGTTCTTGATCGTCCGGGCCTTTTCATCAACCAACAAAAGTTCCTTGAAACCGCCCTCAAACACAACCTTCACAAGCAGGACATTGTTTTGCACGTCCAAAATTTCCTGCCAGCGCGAGTTGAGCGTCCACGCAATATCGTCGCGCACATAGCCAGAGACGGTATCAATGACCATCAGCTTCGTTTTCACGTTGCCAGTCTGTTTGTCCCGATGGAGAACCGTTGTGTACACGCGCGAACCGTCCACAGCGGAAGTAACGAAATTCAAATCGTCTGCCTTGCGCGGGATGGCAGCCAACATCTTCACGGAACCGCTCTGCGGCAGATATTCAAACACCTTCCCCCACAACGTCTTGTCAGATGAGGGAACGAAATAAATGAATCGGCCGTCTTGCGCGCTGTGCCAGAAGACGTCTTTCACGCGCGGACCGACATCCGCGACCGAGAGCGCCTTGCCATCTTTCAACAAGGTAACGTCCACCACACTGCACGTGTCCGGGTATTTGCAGGACTTCGCCTGCTCGGCCATAAACACGCCGCCATGGAAGGCAAACGGCCCAACCGCGGTCTTTCCAAACGAAAGCCGTTCAACGCGGTAGAGATCATACTCCCACGCGCTCTGCGCCAGGGCGCTCCCCCACACTCCGGACGTCGCAAGCGCGGAATACACAAACGGACTGATTGCAAGAGCAATCAGCGAAAAAACAATGAGAGGACGTTTGAGGTTGATCATAACGCCCTACCCTATCAAAATTTCAAGCATTTGTCAATCCTCCACGGTATTATTTTGGCTCAAAAAAGCACTATCTTCCGGCACGGCCATGTAAAATAACCTCGGATTTGTCGCGAGGGTGTGTTCCCCGCAACTCCCTGCCTCACCCGCGCATTTACCGCTCTAAAATCTCGCTTTCAAATAGGACCCCGTCATGCTCCCCTTCACTTTTGCCAGATCTTTTGGCGTTCCCTCGGCGATGAGCTGACCCCCTTTCATACCGCCATCCGGCCCCATGTCAATCACCCAATCCGCCCCTTTGATGACATCCAGATTGTGTTCAATGATCACGACCGTATTCCCTTTATCCACGAGCATATGCAGGATGCCGAGCAATCGCTTGATGTCTTCAAAATGGAGGCCCGTTGTTGGCTCGTCCAAAATATACAAGGTACGGCCGGTCGCGCGCCGTGACAGTTCCGTGGCGAGTTTGACGCGCTGGGCCTCCCCGCCCGAGAGCGTCGTCGCGCTCTGTCCGAGTTTGATGTACCCAAGACCAACCTCGTGGAGAATATTGAGCTTGTCAAAAATGGCGGACTGGTCGGCGAAAAAGCGTCTCGCCTCCTCCACCGTCATCGCAAGCACATCCGCGATGTTCTTCTGCTTGTAGTGGATCTCCAGCACCTCGGGATTGTAGCGCGTCCCATGGCACTCGCCGCACTCCACATACACGTCCGGCATAAACTGCATCTCAATGCGGCGCATCCCGTCGCCCGCACACACTTCGCAGCGCCCGCCGCCCTTGACGTTGAAACTAAACTTGCCTGCGTCAAAGTTGCGCAATTTCGCCTCCGGCACGGCGGTGTACAAATCGCGGATCGCGGTGAACACGCCGGTGTAGGTCGCCGGATTGGAACGGGGCGTGCGCCCGATCGGGGACTGGTCTACGGCAACCACTTTATCAATGTGTTCAATCCCCTTGATCGCCTTGTGTTCACCCGGATAGACTTTCGCGCGATAAAACGTGCGCGAGAGCGCTTTGCCGAGGATATCCAAAATAAGCGTGGATTTTCCCGAACCGGACACGCCGGTCACGCACACGAGTTTGGCCAGAGGGATATCCACGTCAATGTTTTTCAAATTGAACGCGCTCGCGCCCTGCACCGTGAGTTTCTTGCCATTTCCTTTGCGATACCGCTTGGGAGTCGGAATGGACTTCACGCCCGAAAGGTATTGGCCGGTGAGTGATTCCTTTTTCTTCTTGATGTGCGCGGCTGTCCCTTCGGCAACGATCTCCCCGCCGTATTCCCCTGCCCCGGGACCCACATCAAACACATAATCCGCCGCGAGGATCATCGCCTCGTCATGCTCCACCACAATCACACTGTTGCCGTTGTCGCGCAATTGTTTAATCGTGGCGATCAGCCGGTCGTTGTCGCGTGGGTGCAGGCCGATGGAAGGCTCGTCCAAAATATAGATAACGCCCGAGAGCTGGGTGCCAAGCTGTGTGGCCAGGCGCACGCGCTGGGACTCACCGCCAGAAAGCGTCATCGCCGAGCGGTCAAGCGTCAGATAGCCGAGTCCCACTTGAATCAGCTGACGCACGCGGGTGTTCACCTCTTTGGCAACCCGTTCAACTACGAGTTTCTCCTCATCCGTCAGGCTATCGGTCAATGCAGAGATCCCCGGACTCGCGAGCCCTCGCGCGGAATGACCTTTGGAGCCGGATGGCTTGGTCCGCACAGAGCGCGGGATCGCGATGACAGAGGAAAAAAATTCTCCCACCTCTTCCACCGGCATCCGCACGACGTCCGCAATAGACTTGCCCGCGATCGTGATCGCAAGCACCTCGCGCTTGAGCCGCTGGCCCTCGCACCCCGTGCACACCATGCGGCGCATATAGCCCTCCAATTCAGAGCGCACATATTCGGAATCCGTTTCTCGATACTTCTGTTCCAATTGCGCCAAGATGCCCGGATAGGTCACCTCCGCGCCGTCAAATGCATAGACCGAGCCGCCCGTGCCGTACAGCAACAAATCCAGTTTGGACTTGGCGATTTTTTCAATCGGCATGTTCAGCGAAATGCGATGCTGTTTGGCGACCAATTCCAACAGGCGCAGATAACTGGTCTGATTGCCAGCGATGCGCGTCCATGGGCGCACCGCCCCCTCGGCAAAAGTCAGTCGCCTGTTTGGAATCACGAGCTCTGGTTCCAAAACCAACTTTTCTCCCAGACCGGTGCACTCGCCGCACGCCCCATAGGGAGAATTGAACGAAAACAGGCGCGGTTCAGGTTTTGGAAAATTCAAACCGCATGCCGCGCACATGAAACTTTGCGAGAAGGTCATCTCGTCGCCGTTGTCATCATTCACAAACACGATAAACCCATTGCCATACTCCAACGCCTTTTTTACCTGTTGGGTGATGGACTCTTTGGAATAGACCGTATCCGGCTGGAACTCAAACATCAGCACATCCAGATCGTGTTCCTTCTTCTTATCGCGCCGCGCGCGCAAGGCCTCATCGGTATCAATGAGCAGGCCGTCCAAACGCACACGGGTAAACCCGGCGTTGAGCGCGCCTTGCAGGGCGTGCTTATGCTCGCCTTTTTCCTGCTTCACGACCGGCGCGAGCAATAAAAAGGTGGTAGTCCCGAGCAGGGCCTCCATGCGCGTCACGATCTGCGCCACCGTCATTTCGGAGACCCGTTGTCCGCAGTTCGGACAGTGCGGGCGTCCAGCGCGGGCAAACAACACCCGCAAAAAGTCGTAAATCTCCGTCACGGTTCCCACGGTGGAACGCGGGTTGTGCGAGGAGGATTTCTGGTCAATGGCAATGGTTGGGGAAAGCCCGAGAATCTCATCCACGTCCGGCTTATCCTGCAGTTCCAAAAACTGTCGGGCGTAGCTGGAGAGCGATTCCATGTAGCGACGCTGGCCTTCAGCGTACACGGTGTCAAAGGCAAGCGAGGATTTTCCCGATCCCGACAAACCGGTCACGACGACCAGTTTATTTTTGGGGATATCCACGCTGACGTTCTTGAGATTGTGAACGCGCGCGCCGCGGATGGAGATGGCATCGGACATAGCGGCGAACACTCTATCACGCCTCTTGCCGCCGGTCAACCGTTTGCAAACGCGCCTCGCGCAACACCTCTTCACTTCCGATCGCAATCATACGGGCCGTCCGGCTCGCACTCCATATTGATCTTCCATTTGCACGGATTGACTGAGCAAATGCCAGTCAGCTGTACGGGATCGGCCCGCCACAGGGAAAACTCTTTTTGCTCGTTGCCGTCGTCCCGATAGAAAACGCTGATCGCTTCGTAATCATCGCACTCGTTGATCTCTTTGCAATCAATGGCGATCTCGTAACACGCGTCTTCGTCCAAATTTGAAATGGCAGACTCGGGCGTGTCAAACCCTTTCTCATGAAACACGCATCTGTGTTCCGTCTGCAACTGTAAACCGCTGCGTTTTTCAAACGTCAACGACCCGCACAAATCTCTGGACGGACGCGCAGAGGACTCGGGATTGTCATTTGAAATGGTCTGGCACTCCACGCATTGACCTTTCTGCTCTGGAGAAATCACGCAACCGCCTCGCGCGCACTCCATAAAATAACAGGTCAAACCGTCGGGAAGCGGCACGCCCGGCGGAGCTTCCACGACCTCGGCGAAACTCCCGCACGATTTTCCGTCGCCTTCCAAAATCTTCAGTCCGTATCCTTCCTGCTTAAATGTTGCACACGTTTTTTGCGTCAGATCAACCGGCCGGAGCAAACTTGGACGCGGCAGATCAAGCTTGAGCAGTTGAGGATTGATCATCTGCACGATGACGACAACGCTCACCAAGAGCACAAGGCCAATGAGGCCATTCTTGATCCGATCTTTCGCTTGGGCCAGCTGCCCGCTCGCGGCGGCGCCCAGCGCATATTGGAACCCGCCGATCATCACCATGACAATGGCGATAAGCGCGCCCGCTCCCAACATCCATTGATAGAGTTTTTGGATATAGGTCCCAAGGTCGCCGACCGTCGTCATGTCCCCAATTTGGATATTCAACTTCACCTTGGATTTTTCAGGCGACGGGAAACAGTAATGCCATCCCGTCGGGCACTCTCTGGGCTGGGTCGTGCTGAAAACGCCGTTTTGCTTTTGGCAGGCATCCGCGGTGAAACAAAGGCCATTATTGTCGGGAAACTGACGCGGCGTACTGGCGCAAACCGCCACAGGGTTCTCCTGGCACAACTGAGTGCATTTTTCCTCCGTGACTTGATCACGGCTTGGTTTGAGAGTCCCTTCTTCCGTCGCGCAAAAACAGGTGCACAGGGACTCAGCCGCTTGCGCCGAGACAAACGGCGTCCACAGGATCAGAGCCGTGATGAACAGGCCTGTCAGTGCGCGTAGCGGCATATCAGGGCAAGGAAGAAATCCATTGTTCAAGCGTCTCTTTGGGAATCACGCCTTCTGCTTTCTGTCCGTTGAGGAAAAACGTCGGGGTGCCGCGCACGCCGGCGTTCAGGCCCGCTTGAGAATCCTCCAGGACCTCCGCGCGCTTGCTTCCAGAGTCCAAACAGGAACGGAACGCACCGGCGTTGAGTCCTAACTCTTTTGCAAACGCGTAGAGCCGATCCTGCGACAGATCGCTCTGGTTCTGATAGAGCTTGTCGTGGTATTCCCAAAACCTGCCCTGTTCGGCGGCGCACTCCCCGGCTTCTGCCGCCTTTTGCGCAAGCGGATGGATGTCCGTAATCGGGAAGTCGCGGTAGATATAGCGGAACTTCTCTGGATAGTTGATCGCCAGCTCGCGCATGGTGAAACCCGCCTCGCGCGAATACGGGCATCCGAAATCCGCGAACTCCACAATGGTCAGAGGCGCGTCTGTGCGACCCGACGATGGATCGTCTTCAGAGAACACGCCGCCGGGTTGTTCAGACAGCGGGATGGCAGCGAGTCGCAAATTGGTCGTGAAGGTTTGTGTGCGGGCAAACGATGCGGGGTCCACTTCTCCCGAACGGATTTGGTTCGCAAGAAAAAGAACGCGCCACACAAACGCGCCGATGAGTCCAAGCACAAGAAGGGTCACGAAAGTCGCGACCCAGTTGCGCTGGCGGTGCACGCGCGCATCGGTTTCATTGATGGGCGGAAGCATGAGAATATTGTAACATAGGAGTCATGGATACACATCTGTGCGTCCGTGCGACCCATGCACGAGCAAAGACAGCAATCCCGTCACCGCGGCCAAGGGAGGAGACGACATGACCAACGGACGATCAGACTCTATGGAAACCACAAAACGAGAACAGCAGCGCGTCAAACGGCGTGACAAAAAACAACATCCAACCATGCGCGTGTCCGGCCGCGGGATGAAACGCAAATTTGGATGAATGGAAGAGGAGACCAACGGGATTGACGCATCTGCACCATTTTGCTATCCTCCTTTTGCGATTGAGTCGATGGGTGAGAAGAGAACCCCTCACCCATCAGCGTCCAGACGCCTGTTGACCACCAGCACTATGCCTCTTGAACTCATCCTCAACACCGCCCAGATCATCCTTGCCGTCCTTCTCATCGCCGCCATCCTTCTGCAAGCGCAAGGGACGGGCGTGGGAGCCGTATTTGGCGGAGGCGGCAATGTCTACCGCACCAAGCGCGGCGTTGAAAAAAAACTCTTCCAGTTGACCATCCTCCTTGCGATCCTCTTTTTCGGGGTCGCCCTTGTGAATGCTCTCGTGTAGCCCTTCGCAGCCCCTGTGTCCGAGCCTTTCCAACATCTCTTCGGCCGATTCAAGAACAAACCAAGCAACCCGACCAAAGACCTGGCAATGCGTCAGGTTCTTTCCGTATCCAAAACGCGACGCCTGCCAAGCTGGCAGCAATGGAAGCGACTCCCGACGGTTCTGACTGCCGTGGAACGCCACATTGTCCAAACGGCTTTCCTGGTACTCATCTTCTCGCTCATCACCCTCGCGGGTGCGCTGAGTTTCGCGCGACGCGTGGAGATCCCCGCAAAGGGCGGCGAGTACACCGAAGCGCTTGTGGGTGAACCACGGCTCATCAACCCGCTCTACGCCATGGCGAACGATGCCGACCAGGATTTGGCCTCGCTCATCTACTCGGGCCTCTTGCGCTGGGATCCCACCGGAGGCTTGGTGCCGGATCTTGCCGAGTCCTACGAGGTCAACGAGGAAAAAACGGTCTATACGTTTGTCCTCAAGGAAGACGCGCGTTTCCACAATAATGATCCAGTGCTCGCGCGGGATGTTCTGTTCACGATCAGCGCCGTCCAAAACCCGGCGTACCGTTCGCCGCTCATCAGCGCGTTTCGCGGCGTGTCGGTCGTGCAGGATGACGACCGAAAAATTTCGTTTATCCTGGAAAAGCCCCAAAGCGCTTTCCTCAACACCCTGACGGCGGGCATCCTCCCCTCAAACGCATGGGCAGAGATCCTGCCACAAAATGCCCCGCTTGCCGCGCTTAACCTCCAGCCAATTGGCTCGGGGCCGTACCGGTTTGCCGAATTTACCAAGGACAAAAAAGGATCCGTGCGCACCTATACGCTTGAACCGTTTGAGGACGCCCTGGAAGGCGCGCCCTACATTGAACGGCTGGTTTTCAAGTTTTATCCGGACGCCGCCTCGGCGATTGAGGCGCTGGAAAACCGTTTTGTGGAAGGCGTGTCCGTTGTCCCGTTTGAGGCACGGACACAAACTGGACAAAACCGAGCGGCTGTGCTACATTCTCCTCTTCTCTCCCGCGAGGCCGTGCTATACTTTAACCAAAAGACGAACGAACAGTTAAAGAAAAAGGAAGTGCGTGAGGCGATGGCGCGCGCGCTCAATAAGCAAGCGATCTTGGAGGAAACGCTCGGCGGCGCCGGACGCGCGATCATCGGGCCCGTGTTGCCCGGCATGGAGGGATATCATGAAGGACTCGCGGACATCGGGTACGATGGAGAAAAAGCGAAAGAACTGCTTGCCTCGTTGGTCACGCCGCCCCCGACGCAGCCGGATGAAGCTATCTCCGCAGAGGAATCTCGCGTGAAGTTCACTCTCACAACCGTCGCCTCCGAGGAATTCATCCGTGTGGCGGACGCCCTGAAGGCTCAACTGGAGCAGGCTGGACTTTCCATTGAAGTGATCACGGTACCAGCCTCGGCGATCTTTGACGAGGTGATCGCCCCGCGCAACTTTGAACTCCTGCTCACGAGCGTCATGTACCACACACTCGCCGACCCGTATGTCTTCTGGCACTCCTCACAAAAGGAGGCGGGCGGCCTCAATATCGCCGAATACCAAAACACCGAGGTAGACAAACTGTTGGAGGCGGCGCGTGCGGCCAAGACGAGTGAAGAACGCACCACCGCGCTCAAATCGTTTCAAGAACAATTGCTTGCGGATTTGCCGGCCGTTTTCCTCTATCAAAACGCGTATGGGTACGCGACCGCACGCAAAATCCAAGGGGTAGAAATCGGGAATATCCGCATCCCTTCGGATCGGTTTGCGCGCATTCGCAACTGGTACATCAAAACCAAAAAAGCATTTAGATAGACGCGTGCCGCAAACGGCGGCGCACGAGTTCCAAACCCCATGAGCCGCATGTGCGCTCATGGGGAACGGCCTCAACAAGGCCAGCGGCGAAAGAGTTCTCCGCGTACATTCCAGAAGCGTATGGAGTAACCCGTACGGATGTTGAGGAGAAACGACTGTGGGGCGGATGGCGAAATTGGCAGACGCGCTACGTTCAGAGCGTAGTGGGCTTACGCTCATGAGGGTTCAAGTCCCTCTCCGCCCACCAGTCATTTCTCATCAACAGGGCTCGTGTGTGGACCTGATTTTTTCCGGCTACACCACGCTTGTGTCGCTCAAAAAGATCACGTCTAGGAGAGAGTCTGTTCTTTTACAATTAAACATCTTATTCATTTCAAGAAGCTCATCGTTGGAAGCTCTTAGCCGGAATCTGTCTAGGAAGCGAACAGACCAACGACCAACTCCTTGCTATCTTTTTCCTTTTTTATGTCCCCTAAACAACCATCCACCGGCCGCAACTCTGGCGCGCGAAATCGCCGCGGAGGCAGCCGGTTCAAAGGGCGCGTGTTCCGTGCGAAAGACACGGCGCGCCCGCAAACCATTAAAGCGCCCTCGGGCGACACCCTGCGTGTCATCGTCATGGGCGGCTGTGAAGAGGTGGGCCGCAACTGCACCCTCCTGGAATACAAAAACGACATTCTTCTCATTGACATGGGCCTGCAGTTCCCCGAAGAGGACATGCCGGGTGTAGATTACATCATCCCCAACTTGTCCTACCTCAAAGGTCGCGAGAAAGATGTCCGTGGCGTCATCATCACCCACGGGCACTATGACCACATCGGGGCGATCCCCCACATCGTGCCCAACATTGGCAACCCGCCGATCTTCGCCCTGCCGGTCTCGGCAGCGATCATCAAACGCCGACAAGAGGACTTCCACACGCGCAAGCTTGACCTTAAAGTCACCAAGACAAGCGATGTGCTCAAGCTTGGGCAGTTCACTGTTTCCTTCTTCCACATCAACCACAACATTCCCGATTCCGTCGGGATCGTGGTGGAGACCCCTGTGGGAGTGCTCTGCCACACCGGCGACTGGAAGTTTGACTTCCATCCAGCCGGCACCGAACACGCTGATTTCCAACGCATCGCTGAAATCGGCAAAAACGGCGTGCTCTGCCTCATGGGCGATTCCACCAACGCGAGCCATCCCGGCCATCAAGTGTCCGAGAAGGTCATCGGCGAAGAGCTGGAATACCTCATTGAAAAAGCACCCGGGCGCGTCATCATTGGCACCTTTGCTTCGCTGTTGTCGCGCGTAAAGCAAGTCATTGAATCCTCCGAGAAGCTCGGCAAGAAAGTGGCGATTGAAGGATACTCCATGAAAACGAACGTGGAGATTGCCAAAGAACTTGCGTACATCAAATGCAACCAGTCCACGCTCATCAAACCCGAGCAGATGGACGGCTACCCAGACGACAAAATCGTGCTCATCTGCACCGGCGCGCAGGGCGAGAAAAACGCCGCGCTCAATCGGATTGCAAACAACGAACACCGCAGCGTTAAAATCCGCAAGACCGACACCGTG
>VGKU01000011.1 GCA_016882235.1 Candidatus Parcubacteria bacterium | reverse complement strand
GCATACATTTCCTTGTTCCACAAACATACAGCAACTTCATAATAATCCCTTCGACAAGCTCAGGGAATATACATGTCAGAACCCAGTATTCCCTTCGACAAGCTCAGGGAATAGAAATGTTATAACCCCATAATCCCTTCGACAAGCTCAGGGAATATATATGTGAGCACCCAACATTCCCTTCGACAAGCTCAGGGGATATAAACGTTATAACTAATATTCCCTTCGACAAGCTCAGGAAATATACGGGTTATACCTAATTCAGGGAATATTTGGGTATAAAAAAAGACACCCGTATGGTGTCTGTTGAGAAGGCCGCTTGGGGTCAGGCCGCGCCGACCACTGCGCCTTCCGAGTCGCGCCCGAGCTCGTTCTGCTCGTACGCGTCGTAGAACTCCTGCCACTTGTAGCTGTTGACGCGGTAGTTCACGAAGCTGCCG
This sequence comes from Candidatus Parcubacteria bacterium, assembly GCA_016882235.1. Taxonomy (GTDB): domain Bacteria; phylum Patescibacteriota; class Patescibacteriia; order UBA9934; family GWF2-40-263; genus VGKU01. The sequence goes on along the minus strand of VGKU01000011.1, from coordinate 15,825 downwards.
CCGTCGGGAACATGCAGGATGACCATCACGGTGAGACCGGACACGCGCCCGTCGATCTCGAAGGAGGCGCGCACCGCGTGATCGATGAGTTGCTTGATGCTGGTATCGTCGAGCACGCCGGCCGTCGAGTTCGGGTTGATGACCAGGACCACCTTCCGGAAACCCTGCGTCTTCGCGCGCATGAGCGTCTGGATAATCGCCTTGTCCGGATCGATTCCGAGCTCTCCCTGCAGCCCCTCGTCGCTGCCTTGACCCAGCCCGCAGGTGAGGACGCCGGCCTCGGTCGAGATGCGCCGGACGTTGTATCCCTGCGAAATGATGTTCGCCGGATTCGTCTCGGTGTCACTGATGATGATCGTCCGTTCGCTGTGCGAGAACAACTCACGGATCTTCGTGATGACCTTCCTGCTCTTGAGCTCGTTGATGACATCCCTCACGGCCATCCCCTTTCCGCAGCTCACAGCTGCACCGTCCGAGGCGTGATTGCCATAAGACGTCGCATATTCTAGACCGAAACGGTCGTCCTGTCAAGAGGCAGGATGGCCGACCAAGTGCCCCCACTGGTGGCGTCCATGCTCTTCCCAGTACGCCTTCCACTTCGTGCGCGACAGGAAGTAGGTGCGCTTGCGGTCGCCGAAATCCACATGGACGAAGCAGACGACCTGATTGGTGGTATCAATCGCCTTGACGCGCGCCTTTGCCTGCATCAGAAACGAGAGTTGTTGGACGAGCGTCAGGCGTCCGATCGCAGCCGCTCCGCAGGGCGCATGCACAGAGAGCACAACCGTTCCGATGCCCTTGAGGGCAGGCCCTTCGGCCTCTCGGATGTGCGTGAGCAGAAGTTCATCCGCGCGGAACTCTCGGTAGAGAGGACACCCCTTCGCAAGGAGCATCGCCCCGCCGTGGAGCGAGAGAAGATGCGGACGCACGGGCCACCCGCCTGCGCGCTCAAGCGCGCACAGGTGTTCAAACACATCCGGCATTTGGTCGCCGTCCGAACAGGAGACGGCGATGACGCCAGTGGGCGCCTGGAGCTTGAGCGCTTCGCAATCCGCGAGCACGCTCGCCGCGCGCAGTTGTTGGATGACTTCCCGATCAAATGAATTGAGATGGCCCATCCGATTTCCTCACTTTTTGCAGATGCTGAAACGGGAGAACACCTTCCCTTTGGATCCAAAGGGACGACACGAACAGACTCTTCTGGTCGGATCGTCTCGTCCCCTCGACTCCACCGTGATTCAGCCTGTTGGGGAATCCGTCACAGGCATGAAGAGTGGGATTGCTCGGGGTCCTCGTCATTTTTCTAACGGTCCTGCTTGGCTTTGCCCACATCCCGATAGGTTTTCCTGCGCATCGCTACGCGCTCGCGGGCCAATTCGCGCTCCAGCAAAGCCGCGGCGTCCGCAAAAGCGACCTCGTCCACTGCCCGTTTCTGGTTCATCAATTCGCGCGCGCGGCGCTTCGCCTGCTCGATCTGCTCCAGGGCCAACTCTTCCGCCCGCTCGGCCGTGTCCGCCAATACGACCACCTCGTTTCCAGATCGCACCTCCAAAAAACCGGTTGAAGCCACGAGAAACTGCTCGGCTCCGTTCGCGCGCACACGGAGTTCCCCGGCCTGCAGGTTGGCGACGAGCGGAATATGCCCGGGCAAAACCGTGATCTCCCCCATCTGTGTCATGGCTGTGACCGAATCAACCGTGTCTTCAAACACGATGCGTTCGGGAGTCACAATTTTGAGCTTCAGCGACATAGGTTCTGGAGGAGGGCCATCCCTAACCCGCCGCCTCCACCACTTCTTCAATACTCCCCTTCATATAAAACGCTTGCTCGCCGATCTGGTCGTACTGCCCCTCCAGAATCCCCTTGAAACTGCGCACGGTATCCTCGCGTTTCACATATTTGCCCGGCGAACCTGTAAACTGTTCGGCAACGAAAAACGGTTGGGACAAAAACTTTTGAATTTTGCGGGCCCGCGCGACCGTCAGTTTATCCTCATCCGACAATTCATCCATTCCCAAAATAGCAATGATGTCCTGCAAGTCCTTATAGCGTTGGAGCACTTTTTGGACGCCGCGCGTGGTCTCGTAATGCTCTTGTCCGACGATATGCGGATCCAAAATCGTGGACGATGAGTCCAGCGGATCCACGGCCGGATAAATACCCAGTTCCGCAAGCGATCTCGCGAGCACCACCGTAGAATCAAGATGTCCGAACGTGGTCGCCGGCGCCGGATCAGTCAAATCGTCGGCTGGAACATACACGGCCTGGATAGACGTGATGGACCCTTTCTTTGTCGACGTGATGCGCTCTTGAAGAGCACCCATTTCTGTGGCCAAGTTCGGCTGATACCCCACGGCCGAGGGAATGCGTCCGAGCAAAGAGGAGACTTCCGAACCGGCCTGTGTGAATCGGAAGATGTTGTCAATGAACAGCAGAACATCGCGGCCCTCATCGTCGCGAAAATATTCGGCAAGCGTCAGGCCGGTCAGCCCCACGCGCGCGCGAGCGCCCGGCGGCTCGTTCATCTGCCCGAACACGAGCGAGGTCTTATCCAAAACGCCAGATTCTTTCATCTCCTGATAGAGGTCGTTTCCCTCACGCGTCCGTTCGCCCACGCCGGCGAACACGGAGTAGCCGCCATGTTCTTTGGCGATGTTGTGGATGAGTTCCTGAATGAGCACAGTTTTTCCCACGCCCGCACCACCGAACAAGCCCGTTTTGCCGCCCTTTAAAAACGGACAAATCAGATCAATCACCTTGATACCCGTTTCAAAGACCTGCGTCTGCGTAGACTGCTCGTCAAACGACGGCGCCGCGCGGTGGATGGGATCGCGCCGTTTGCTTTTCACGGGGCCGAGGTTGTCAATCGGTTCCCCGACAACGCTAAACATCCGCCCGAGCGTGTCCGGCCCAACCGGTACGGAAATGGTTTTCCCCGTATTGGTGACGTCCGCCCCGCGCTCCAGACCGTCCGTCGTGGACATGGCGATGGTGCGTACCAATTGGTTTCCGATATGCTGGGCGACTTCCAGGGTGAGGTCGGCGCCGTCCTTTTTTGCAAGCAAAGCCGTGCCGATAGACGGCAGCTCGCCCTGCTCAAATCGGACGTCCACAACCGGCCCGATGACTTGTGCGATGGTTCCTTTTGACATAGGTTTTTCTTCTGGTGGGGAGAAATGAGGGAGAGGAGCGCACTGGATACTTCGTCTGCGTTATTTCTCAAGCGCCGCCTTGCCGGAACTGATCTCCGCGATCTCCTGTGTGATGCCGGCCTGACGGGCTTGGTTGAACGTAAAGGTGAGATCGTCAATCATGTCGCTTGCGCTGTCGGATGCGTTGCGCATCGCCATCATGCGCGAGGAATGTTCAGACGCCGCCGCCTCCAGCACCGCCTGGTACACCATCGTTTCCACCAGCCGAGGCAGAATGCGATCCAACACGTCGCGTGCAGAGGGTTCAAAGGTGAAATCGCTTGTGTGAGATCCTCCGCTCTCGCTTGCGTTGACAGAAGAGGTAGCCTGATTCGGGATCACAGAACCAGAGATCTCGCCGAGCCCTTCCACATCTTCCGGCCGTCCCAGTGGGAGGAGCTCCAGCGCCACCGGACGCTGGCTCACCGCGCTCACAAAATCTGTATACACGACGACCACGCGATCGTATGACCCCTTGGAAAACTCTTCAACGACCATGCTGCCGATCGGCAACACCTCATCAAATTTCGTGTGATTGGTGATCTCCGTAAAGCTGGCGAGGATGTTCCCTCCGATGCGGCGCAGGGCATCCGCCCCGCGCTTGCCAATGCACACGCTGTCCACGCGCACATCCTTCCCGCATCGTTTGATCTCCTGCAACGCCGTCTTGATCACGTTCGTATTGTATCCACCGGCCAATCCGCGATCGGACGATACTAGGAGCATGAGCACGTTTGTGATGTGATCTGATTGCCGCAGGAGCGGATGGAGAGTCGTGTCCTCCTTCAGCCCGATCGCAAGCACGGCTTCCCACGCGAGCTTCGCATACGGCCGCGACATCAACACAGCGCCCACCGCTTTGCGCATCTTGCTCGCGGCGACCAGTTCCATCGCCTTGGTAATCTTGCGCGTGTTGGTGACGGATTTGAGACGTCGTTTAATGGATCGAGTTTGGACTGCCATACATCCCTCTCCGTATCGCGAGGAGCCCGGCGCGAGCCGGGGCGAAGCGTGAACCGTTAACCAAACGTGACGTTAAACTCCTCAATGTTCTTTTTCAACATCGTTTCAATCTCGTCTGAAATCGCCTTCTCTTTCCGTAATTTCGCAAGCGTTTCCGCACCAGAGGAAAGGAGAAACCCATGGAACGCGCGTTCCCACTCCACCACTCGTTCGATCGGCACGGCGTCCAGCAAGCCATGTGTCACGGCGTACAAGACGGCCACCTGCTGTTCAAACGGCATCGGCTCGTACTGGGGCTGTTTCAACATCTCGGTCGTACGCCGTCCGCGCTCAATCTGCGCGCGTGTTTGTGGATCCAAATCCGTTGCAAACTGTGCAAACGCTTCCAACTCGCGGAACTGCGCCAAATCCAACCGTAATTTCCCGGCCACTTTTTTCATGGCCTTGGTCTGCGCAGCTGATCCCACGCGCGACACGGACAATCCTACATTGAGCGCCGGACGGATCCCGCGGTAAAACAAGTCGGTCTCCAGATAAATCTGCCCGTCTGTAATGGAAATGACATTCGTCGGGATATACGCTGAAACGTCACCCGCTTGCGTTTCAATGATGGGAAGCGCCGTGAGCGACCCGCCGCCGTTTTCATCGTTCAACCGCGCCGCGCGTTCCAGCAAACGCGAATGTAAATAAAAGACGTCGCCCGGGTACGCCTCGCGGCCAGGTGGGCGGCGGAGCAACAGCGAAATCTCACGGTACGCCCACGCCTGTTTGGACAAGTCGTCGTAGATGACCAACGCATCCTCACCCTTGCTCATGAAATACTCACCGATCGTACAGCCGGTGAACGGAGCGATATAGGAAAGCGCTGCCGGATCCGAAGCGCCGGCAACCACAACGGTCGTGTATTCCATCGCGCCCGCCTCCTCCAGCTTCGCGACGATTTTCGCCACCTTGGACTCTTTCTGCCCAATCGCCACATAGACGCATTTCACCCCTTGTCCTTTCTGGTTGAGGATCGTGTCCACCGCAATCGCCGTTTTGCCGGTTTGACGGTCGCCGATAATCAGCTCACGTTGGCCGCGGCCAATCGGGATCATCGCATCAATCGCCTTGATGCCCGTTTGAAGCGGGACGCCAACGCTTTTGCGCGTCATCACACCCGGAGCAATTTTTTCAATGGGAAAATACTGGTCGGCATTGATCTTTCCTTTGCCGTCCAGCGGTGCGCCAAGCGGATCTACCACGCGACCGATCACCTCGTCGGAAATCGGGATGGATAAGATGCGCCCGGTCGTTTTGACGGTATCGCCTTCCTTAATATGAAATGCATCGCCAAGGATGACGGCGCCGACGCCATTTTCTTCCAGATTGAGTGCGACACCAAAAAGCCCGCCAGGAAATGCAAGCATTTCCGAAGCGCGCGCCTGCGTGAGGCCGGTCATGCGCGCCGTTCCGTCACCGACCGCCACGACCGTGCCGACCTGTTCTTCTTTCGCTTCGGCGTGAAATTGTGCAAGCGACGCTTTGAGGGCGCCTAACAAGTCCGTTTTTTTCATAGAGCTAGCGTTGCGCGTAACTGTTCCAGATATCCGGCGATCGTTCCGTCCACCACGCGGTCATCTACGCGCACACGGGCGCCGCCGATGAGCGCGGGATCCACGGCCTCCTTTACTTCCGCGCCGGGCGCGAGTGTTTCCAGTCGTTTCTTCAGATCGCTTGGGAGGGCGTGTGCGGACGCGATCGTCACTGTGGCCGCGCCGTACTTCTGCTTCCACACCTGCTCCACCGCCGCGGCAACGCCGCGCGCACGGTGCAGTTCGCCTCGCTGTGAGAGCCACGCCATCAGCGCATCGGCGGCGCCGCGCGCATTGTGTGCGTGTTCGGCCGTTTCTAGGAGCGCGGTGGCCAGTTGTCTATCAGAATACTTCATACATCCTACGCTACGTTCTGGATGAGACAGAGGCCTTGGAGGACAACGTTTCAATCGCTTCCTCGGCCAGCTGCTTTGATTTTTTTTCGTTCACGGATTCCTGCAAAATCTTCCTGGCCGCTTCAACCGCAAGCTCGACGAGTTCCGTCTTCGCTTCGCGAACCATATTCTGCTTTTCCGCCTTGAGCTGTTCCTTTCCCTGCGCGATCACCTTCTGCACTTCGCCTTTCGCGCCTTCCAATAATTCCTTCTTGCGTTGTTCAGCGCTTTCGCGCGCCTGCTCCAACATCACCGCCGCTTCCGACTTCGCCTGCGCGATCACACGTGCTTGTTCTTCTTCCAATCCCGCCATCCGCTTTTCAATCTCATCCGCCTGTTTCATGCTCTTTTCAATTCTCGCGGTGCGCGCGTCAAGCAATTTCACAAGCGGCCGGTACACCCACTTCCATAACACCAACAGCACCAGCACGAAGTTGAAGAGCTGGGCAATAAAGATTTTCAGATTGATGCCGAGCATGCCAAGTCCGCCTGTTGCGGTCACGGTCTGCGCAGCCTCGTGGGCCAATTCTGTTGTCGGAGAAGGAGAGGCCATAACATCACGAGAGGGAGTCAGGTCTTGACGTTGAATAGGGCCGCGCCAAATCCTCTTTCAAGACCTGACCACTTCCATCTACAGGGTAAAGGCAACGACGAGCGAATAAATCGCGATGGCTTCGGCAAACGCCATGCCAAGCAACATCGGCACGAACATTTTCCCCGCGGCTTCCGGGTTGCGGCCGATGGATTCCATAGCTTTCAGCCCGATCAGACCGATGGAGAGCGCTGGCACAATTCCGCCGATAGCCATGACGAGCGCTTTGGCGAGTGTGGTCATTGTTTCTGGAGACATACGTGAGGTGTTAGGTTTTAGATAATAGGTTTTAGGTTGCATGTGCGACGGCTTCTTCCGCTTCCTCTCCATGTTCCTGTGTGGCCACGACCAGATACGCAAGCGTTAACATCGCAAACACCGTGGCTTGGACCGCGCCGACCAACAGTTCCAGAAACATGAAGGGAATGGGGACCACAAACGCGAGCAATCCGAGCATGACGGTGATAAGCACTTCGCCGGCGAAAATGTTGCCGAACAGACGCAGCGAGAGGGAAACGACTTTGGCAATCTCGCCGACGATTTCAATCAGTCCTACGCCGAATTCAATCAGAGCGACCATCACCGCGACCGGACCTTTGCGCAGGGCTTGGATGATCCCGCGGAGGTTGACGAACTTGCTGAGATGGTGGACCGGCCCGATGGTCAGGAGCGCCATCACATGCGAAGCGGCGACCGCGAACACGGCAATCGCCAACGTCAAGTTCAAATCACTCGCCGCCGGGCGCAGAAGCGGAATGAGTTCCATTTCCCCATGCAGCTCGCCCCACACGCCGATGGAACCGGTCCCAGGAAGCAGGCCGATCCAGTTGGAAAAGAGAATGAAAAGAAAGATGGTCGCCACGATCGGCAAGAATTGCCGAGCTTTCTTTTGATCGCCTGTCACTTTTTCCACTTCCATGAGAAGGAACTCCACGACGCCTTCCAGCGCATTTTGAAACCCGCGCGGGATGAGCGCCGCGCGTTTGCGCGCCGCCAGCGCGACGACCAGGAAAAACGCGACCGCAATCCATGCGTTCACCATGGCATTGGTGACCGCGAAGGGCCCCGCATAGGCGATCGTCTCGGCCGCAACCGGTGCAAGCAACAGGTTCATAGATCTGCGTCGGGTTTATTTTTCTGCTCGCTTGCGGCGATGGTTTCAAATTCGGCTTTATACCGTCGCGCTTTTTTGGTGATCGTTATCCCTGTGGATAAAAATGCGATGAACAACAGAACCATGAGCCATTTCGGTTCGGTCCCATACCGTTTATCCAACCATTGGCCGGCGAGCGCTCCCAGGATGGCCGGCACAGCGATCGCGCCCGTCCAATCCGCGCAAATTTTGAAGGCGAGCCGATAATACGCGCCATCCGTGGATTTACGCATAAGGTCAGTGGCCGCCTTGAACGGCGTTTTGCCGAACACTGTGGGTAACAAGCGCGGAAAGTGTACGTGTTGCCCAAGGAAAGGTCAAGAGAGGTGTAAAAAAACCAGACACCGAGAACCGAATAAAAAAAGGCGGGAATGCACTTGCATCCCCGCCTGCTAGCGACACCATGTCGCTAGGTGATGTCGGTCGTCTCCGCCTCGCCGGCGTTGTTGCCGGCCGCGTGCTCAGACCCTTCGGCCTCCTTGGCCGCCTTCTTGGCCTCCTTGGCTGCCTTCTTGGCCTCCTTGGCCGCCTTCTCGGCGATCTGCTCGGCCTGGGCGATCAGACGCCGCCGCAGTTCGCGGTGGGCCAGATTGCTGTGGCTGTAGGACTCGGCGAGGCGTTGCGAGATCCAGTTCGCCAGGACGTCGTCGCGGTTGAGCCGCTTGTTCAGCTGCTCCACCGACGACCCGGCGAGGCAATCCTCCAGGGTCGGCAGGGAGCGCAGATGGCGCTTGATCTCATCCCACGCGCCGTTCACGGCATCGTTCCAGAGCTGGCACGCGCGCCGGTAGGCCTCGCGCCCGAGCTCCTCCAACTGGACGCGGATGCTGGCACGCGACATCCCTTCGACGATACGCCCGATCTCCATGGCCCGCTTGTAGAGCGGGTTGGCGTCCACCGCCAGCGTCTTCCAGTCCTCCAGTTGGCTGCGCATCTTGTCCGCATCGAACCGCGTGATGCTGACACCCAACACACCGAAGGGATCCAGCACCTCCACACCGCTCTGGATCTGGACGCTGTTGAAGTTCGTATCGCCCTCGCGGCCGAGGAGCATCAGCTCGAGGGAGCCGTAGCGTTCGGTCATGCGGAACACGAAGGTGTTGGGCAGATCCTGCCCTTCCTTCCACGCCTCCTGGTTCTGCTCGATCGCATCGGCAGGAACAGCCTGGCTCTTGGGGTGCATCTGCAGCGCCTTGCCGTAGAAGGACCCGATCGTCGAGATCTTCCGTTCGTACGTACGGCCGCGACGCTCCTCCTTGTAGGTGCGCTCCAGGCGGTAGAGGGGGTTGAACGACAGACGCTTGAGCCGGCCGATTCCGAGGTCCACGTGGGTGATCTTGGGCCAGTCCCCGTGCCTCGTGCCGCTCTGGATGCCGAGGTCAACCAGACCGTTCCAGCGCTCGATGAGCGACTTGTCCGCGAACTCCACCGGCACGAACTTGCAGGGCCCCTTGTCGCCCCTGGGGGCGTAGAGCGTACCGTAGAAGGTTCGCGTGGGCACAAGCGTGCCCTCGGAATTCCTGACCACGTAGTCAAGGCCATCAACCGCCACGAAAAGCGGCTGAACCTCCACGGTGCCGGTACCGGGCAGGTTGTACTCGCCGGCGATCCCGAGATCCTCCACGCCCTGTACCGTTCTACGGGTACCGTTGAACACGAGGGCGACGATTCTGGGCTTGTCCGTTCGGTTCCCGTTCTCGTCGTGCTCGTTGACGCGGCGCTTGGCCCAGTCCGCGCGCGCGCCCTCAGGGTCGTCGCTGGTGCTGGCCGCCACGCGGTCCAGGTCGTACGCGATTGCCCGCAGGGTGGGCGCATCGCTGAACTGGGTGAGCGCCGCGGTCGTCGGCGCCTTGCGAGCATCGTTGATCTCCCCTTCGGTCTTGAACTCGAGGTTCAGACGCAGGGACACGTCCTTGACATCGATGGCTGCTGCATTTGATCGCGTCACTTTCTTCTCCTTGTTTTGCCGCGCGGAACGGCGTGTTTTTGTGTGCTGTGAAGAACGCTTTCTCGCGTCCGCGGGCAGAAAACCCGCAGGCAGGAGAGAAAGATGTTAGAGCAAAATAGACAAAAAGTCAAGACATGGACTCTTTTTTGTCAAAAAACGTCAATTTTTTGGTATTGCGTGTCAATATGAGTTGACAAAGAGTCGTAAATCTGGTATTTTTTTTAGCCCTGGAGAGGTGAAAAGTCGGTAGTTGGTACAGGTAAGCTCGCAAGCTTCCCTCTACCAGCTACTAACCAAAGCCACAGGAGGCCACATGACCAGGATCGAAGGGTACCAGGCATTGTTCGGAAGCGACGCCGATAACACGGCATCGCAGGATGCACTGGATGCCCTCGCGGGCGACCCCCGTCCCACTTCAGCGGAGCTCAACGAGCTGGCAACGATCGACACCGGTCTGTCCGATACCGTTGCGGATTTCTTTGACCGGCCGGAGGGACTGCTGGACGCACTGCCCGATGGACCGCGCAAGGAACGGCTCAAGGTCCTCGCGAGTCAACTCGCCGCTCTGATCAAGCCCGCGGACGTGCCCGGTGGTGCCATTCCGCCTGTCGGCGAACAGACGCAAGGGTCCAAGCCAGGCACCCTCCACATTCCGTCGACTCCTCCTTCGCGTCCGTCTCAACGCCCTTCCACAGGTTCATCGGATCGTCCCGACAAGACCGCCTCTGCGTCAAAGCCCATGGTCACGCCGATCTCGAGCGCGCTTCAGACGGCGATTGCGGCCAACGACGACTGGCTGTCGCTCCGCGACAGCACCCTCTCAGCGTACCGGATGTGCGCCAGCGAGGATCCTGCGGTGTGGGCAGAGGGCGTGCGGCGCAAGTCCCGCATTCAGAAGGTCGCCGACAGCTACGTGTATGGCGTCCACGGGCAGAAGGAAGCCGGCTTGGGAGCAGCCCTGCGCCGCCTCGCGGCAGACCTGGACAGGGTGCCCGCCGACCATCCCGACTTCAAGACCGTCTGGGGCCTCTAGGCCCTCTCGCGCGCCATCGCTTCTCGAAGGCGCGTTTTTATGTCTCCAAACCGAACAAGGCTTTTGCATTGGCCGTTGTCGCCTCCGCCACTTCCTCAACCGAAATCCCTTTCAGCTCCGCCACCTTCTGTGCCACAAACTGGACATACCACGGTTCGTTGCGCTTCCCGCGGTACGGGATGGGCGTCAGGTAGGGCGCGTCCGTTTCCACGAGCATTCGCTCAAGCGGCAACTCGCGCACCACTTTTTGCACAGCCGACAGATCCCCTTCCCCTTTGCGAGGCGGAAAGGTGATGATGCCGGTGAACGAAATATAAAAATCTTCATCCAGATACCGCTGCGCCTCTTCCATCGTTCCGGTAAAACAGTGGATGACACCGCGGCGTGTAAGTTTCCCCGCGTCCGTATATTCTTTGATGATCTGCGCCTGCCGTTCATGCGCGTCGCGACAATGAACGACGACCGGCAATCCGGCCTGTGTCGCTACGTCAAACTGTCCGCGTAATGCCGCCTCCTGCACGCGCATCACCTCCTCAAACTCCGCGCCCTGTGGAATCCGATAGGAGTCCAGCCCGCACTCGCCGACCGCAACGCATTTGGGATGTCTGGCAAGTTCTAAATAGGATGAGGCATCAAAACGTTCCGCGCGCGTTTTAATGATCGTGTTGGGTTGTTGATCCGGCGGCAGTTCGTCATCGTCCCAAAACGCTTGTTGGGTGAGATGGTTCGGATGAAGTCCGACCGTCGCCCAGAGACCCTCATACCGTTCAGCCACTTCCAGTCCGCGTCGGCTTGTGTCCTTCTGGGTACCGACGGTCATCATCAAAACACCCTTCTCAAGGGTGCGCGTGATGACGTCGTCCATATCGTCTCGGTAGGCGTTGAAATGCACGTGACAGTGGGTATCAATGAGCATAGCTATGTGCGTAAACTCTCTGGGAAAAAGACCTGCAAAGCCGACATGATCGCCACGAGGAACTTCGCCAGATACGAGCCCTGCAGGGCTTGGAGGAGTGTGTCGTCCGGAAGCACTTGCATCGCGTAAAAAATCACCACGCCGACGATGAGCACGCCCTCCACCAGGCCGAACAACGCGCCGAGCAGACGGTTGAATGTGTTTGCAAACGGGATGTAGGTGAACCAGTAAAACAGGCCGCCGGCGAACTTCAGCCCGATGGAAAGGAGGCGCGAGGCGACAAAGAACAGCAGAATGAATATCACGACGCGCGCCGTTTCGCCGCCTCCGAGGATGAATCCGAAGGTATCAAACGCCGCGTCCGAAAAGTGGATGGCAACGAGCAGGGCGAGAACCGTGATGATGAGCGAACCGATGGTATGGACAAGACCGAAAAAGAGACCAAAAAAGACAAACGCAAGAATGATGAGGATGAGCAGGATGTCAATGAAGGTGAACGTCACAAAAGAAAAAATCTACTTCTCATTCTCACGCCGCGGGAACAGCGGATCGCCACTCAACACCACTGTACCATATCGGCGGAGGATTTCTTCGGAGGTATGCGGAAGCATCGGGGCAAGCGCGCGACCGATAAAACGGATCGTATCCGCGAGCTCGGACAACACGGATTTTGCCGCCGCCTCGTCCTCCTTCACCAACTTGAACGGCGCTTTCTTGTCCGTGAGTTCGTTTGCCTGCGCGACGATCTCAAACACACGATCAAGATAGCCGCGCACATCATACGCGTGCATGCGCGCGTCCAGCTCGCGTTCGGTCTCCGACCAATCCTTCTGGACTCCATCCACGATTCCGCCGAAATATTTCTGCGACATCGCCGCGACGCGCCCGACGAGGTTTCCCAGCTGATTGGCGAGCTCCGCATACCGATCCTCCATGCGCGCGCGGGAATAATCGCCGTCGCCGTACGGAGGAATTTCGCGCAGAAAAAAGTAGCGCACTGCGTCCACGCCGTACTCATCCACGAGCGTTTTTGGATGGATGACATTGCCGAGCGACTTGGAAATTTTCTCGCCTTCAATCGTGATGTATCCGTGCACGAACAGCTCATGGGGAAGCGGGACACCGGCGGAAAGGAGCATCGCCGGCCAGTACACCGCGTGAAAACGCAAAATCCCCTTCCCGATCACATGCGCGCGGTGATCATTCTGTACCCAAAACGTTTGATAGAGATCGGCTTCGTCGGCGTATCCAAGCGCAGTGATGTAATTAGAGAGCGCATCAAACCAGACGTACATCACCTGCGACGCATCGCCTGGAACGGGAACACCCCAATGCTTTGCCCGCTCCTGCGAACGTGAAATGGAAAAATCCTCTAGCCCCTGGCGGATGAAACTCAAGATTTCATTCTTGCGCGTATCGGGAACGATACGAAGCGTATCGCTTGCGATCAGTTCCTCCAATGGCTGCTGGTAGTTGGAGAGCTTGAAAAAATAATTCTCCTCCTCAATCACCTCCAACGATTTTTTATGTTCCGGGCAGAGTCCAGTGGGCACTTCTTTTTCCGTATAAAACGCCTCGCACCCGACGCAGTACAGACCGCGGTACATCTTCTTGTAGATGTCTTCTGGTTTGCACGCCGACCACAATTTCTGCGCGCCGCGGATGTGCCGATCCTCGCGCGTGCGGATGAAATCGTTGAACGAACAGTTGAGCAAGGGGGTGAGCGAACGGACTTCCTCGGCATGACGTGCCACAAAGCCGTCCACATCCTCGCCCGCTTCTTCCGCTGCGCGGACATTTTTCAAACTGTTTTCATCCGTGCCGGTCAGCGCATACACCTGTTTGTCTCCCAACTGCGCGCGCAAGTATCGCGCCATGACATCGGTTTGGATCATCTCAAGCGCAAATCCGATATGCGGGCTTGCGTTCACATACGGGATGGCGGTGGTGACGTAAAAACGCTTCATAAGACGACAACAAATTCGCCCTTTATACTACTGGATTCCAACTGTGTTGTCACTTCCAAGGCCGTCCCGCGATAGATGCGTTCATGGAGCTTGGTGAGTTCGCGGCAGACAACGAGGTGGCGAGCCGGGTCGCGCGCGGCGATTTCGGCGAGTGTTTTCAAGATCCGATGCGTGCTCTCGTAAAACACGATCGTGAGGTCGTAACTGAGGAGCCGGTCAAAGAACGCTTTGCGACCGTTTTTGTGTGGCGGAAAGCCGAGAAAAATAAATTTGTCTGCGGGAATTCCGCAGATGCTCAACGCGGCGATGATCGCGCTCGGGCCTGGGATGGGAACGATGCGGATCGCGTCCCCGAAATGGGCGAGAAGCGCATGGATGAGTTTCCCGCCCGGGTCGCTGATGCCGGGCGTGCCGGCGTCCGTCACAAGCGCGAGATCCTGCCCTTCTTCAAACAGGCGAAGGATGTGTTTCACTGCCGCCGCATCCGAGTGCTGATGATAGGAAACGAGCGTGGGTGTGGACACGCCGATGCGCTCAAGTAGTTTCCGCGTTACACGCGTGTCTTCGCAGAGGATCGTCTGTACCGAAGCAAGCACGGCTTTCGCCCGCTCGCTGAGATCGGAAAGATTTCCAATAGGAGTGGCCACGACAGATAAAACCATAGGAAATAGAGTTGGGGTCAGGTCGTTACCTGTCGCATGGCAAACCATGCGACAGGTAACGACCTGACCCCGCTATTCAAAAACCTTATTTTTTAGGAAAAAGCTGAACCAGTAGTGTGGTTGCACAATAGACCCGTCAGAGGCGAACTGGGCGGCTTTGAGAGGTTGGCTCTCGTCCATCGCGTCCAGCGGAAACCAGACGGCATGTGTTTCTTCGTAATCTCCGTAGGGATCATATGTATAATCGCGCACAGTGCCGGTTTCGCGTGAGAGCACCTGCCCGCGCGGATACGCCCGTTTGTACTCCTGCCAAACCATCACGCGCGAAGGATACGGCGGGAGGCCCGGATCCAGCTGGCTGACGAGCGACCCGTCCGCGCGGTCGTACAACACGGGACAATTGTTATACACGTTTCCCGAGACACCAAACGACAACGGCCCGTCCGTGCCGCGACGGTCAAACGCAAGTCCGGCGCCACACAACGGGCTGTAGGTCACGAGGATCGGCACGCCGCCAAATGTATCATTCACCACTTCGTGCCACACTAAAATCTGATACGGATAAAAACGGCTGCGCGCTCCCGCCTCCACAACGATCCCGTACCCAGCGTCATCCAGATACGGATCCGCCTGCGCCACGGATTCAAACACCGGCTCGTCTAGAGAAGGAATACCGTCTTTGGCCACGCCGGTTGAGACCAAATTGTGCTCAAGGCCGGTTTTGGACTCTCCTGCAACAGGCTGACGAAAATAACCATACTGTGTGTAGGCGATAGCGACGCACATCAGCACGATCACGATCCAGACGATGGTTGATTTCTGCGGTGTCATCTCCTAAAATGCTACCATATGCAAACCTACGAACCCAAACCTCTGCCCTTTCAGAAAGACCTGATCGGTATCTCGCGCCGAACGATGGAGATCCATCACGACAAGCTCTACCAAGGGTACGTGACGAAGATGAACGAGATTGGGCAGGAGCTCGGAACGTTTGCGCGCGGCGAGAAAGAGCCGGCAGGCAACCAAACGTACTCTGCCTTGCGTGCCCTGCGCGCGGGAGAAACCTTCGCCACCAACGGCGTGTACCTCCATGAGTATTACTTCAACGGATTGGGAGGCGATGGAAGGACGATTCCGGACAACGCGCTGACCCAAGCGCTCACAAAAACATTTGGCACGATGGAACAATTCATCAAGTATTTTAGCGCAAGTGGCATGGCGATGCGTGGATGGGTCGTGCTTGCGTGGGACGTTCAGGATCAAAACCTTCGCGTGTACGGCTGTGATGCGCACAACCAAGGCGGTGTGTGGGGATGCCTACCCGTCATCGTGCTGGATGTGTATGAGCACGCCTACTTTCTGGATTACGGATCGGATCGCGCCGCCTACATCGCGGACTACTGGAAAAATTTTAACTGGGATGCCGCGAAC
>VGKU01000010.1 GCA_016882235.1 Candidatus Parcubacteria bacterium | reverse complement strand
CGTTCTCATTTGTACCGGTGCCCAGGGCGAGAAAAACGCGGCTCTCAACCGCATCGCCAACAATGAACATCGCAACGTGAGGCTACGCGAAACCGACACGGTGATCTTTTCCTCGTCGGTTATTCCCGGAAACGAAAACTCGGTTCAACGCCTCATGGATACGATGTACCGCAAGGGAGCAACGGTCATCAACTACAAAATGATGGACGTGCACGCCGGCGGACACGCCAAACAGGAGGACATCAAGCTCATGCTTGCTCTGTTCAAACCCAAATACTATGTCCCGATCGAAGGCAATCATTTCCTGCTGCGGGAAAACGCCAAAGTCGCGTATTCCATGGGCTGGGACGAGGAGCATGTGTTTGTGGTAGACAACGGCCAGGTGATGGAATTCTGGAAGGACGGCGGCGAACTCACGAAAGAAAAGGTGCCCAGCGACTATATCTTCGTGGACGGACTGGGCGTGGGCGATGTGTCGCAAGTGGTCCTGCGCGACCGCAAAGTGCTCGCCGAGGACGGGATGGTGATCGCGATCGTGCAAATTGAAAAACGTACCGGCAAGCTGGTCGGCAATCCCGACATCATCAGCCGCGGATTCATCTTTATGAAAGAACATCGCGATCTGATTGACCAGACGCGAAACGAGATCAAGAAAGTGCTCGTGGACCATAATCCGAAGTCCGAAGCGGACCCCAAAGCGATCCGCGAAAAAATTCGTGAGGAGGTCGGCACCTTCCTGTTTAAAAAGATCGAACGCCGCCCCATGATTTTGCCAGTGATCATTGAAGTGTAAACGGAGGGTGCACCCGCTCGTTTGATGATGAATGGACAGAAACCCGCTGCCGACCACTCGGCGGCGGGTTTTCTTTTCGCGCGAATCAAGGTAACATCAACCTGTATGAGATATACCTGCACGACCGCCATTACCCAGGAAGGCAAGTGGTATGTTGCGCGCTGTGTGGAACTTGGTGTCGTCTCACAAGGCAAGACGATCCCTGAGGCGGAAAAAAACCTCCGGGAAGCCGTTGAACTGTACCTGGATGATGCACCACGGAAGCGTCGGCTGCTTTCCAAACGGGCACCGATGATCACGATGCTCGATATACAGCATGGCTAAAACCGTTTCCGGCTCCCAATGTGTCAAAATCCTCTGCCGGTTTTTCGGCTTTTTTGTTGTGAGACAAAAAGGAAGCCATGTGAAACTCAAACGCGCGTCCGGCGCACGGACCCTCATGACCGTTGTCCCATTGCATCGCGAACTTGCACACGGTACGCTTCATGGCATACTGAAACTCGCCGAAATCGAGGAAGAGAGTTTTCGGCATTATCTCTAATCTATGTCCCGCGTCCTTACTGCCCTGCAACCCTCCGGCGTGCTCCACATCGGAAACTATCTGGGAGCGATTCAGCCCTTTGTTGAACTGCAAACCGGCAACGAGAACTTTTTGTTTATCGTGGACTACCACGCGATCACCGTGCCACAAAAACCCGAGGAACTGCGACGCAACATTCTGTTTGCGGCGGCCACCTATTTAGCCGCCGGCGTGGATCCAGAAAAAACCGTCCTGTTCCAACAATCGGCTGTGGCGGAACATACAGAGCTCGCATGGATTTTGAACTGTGTGGCGCACATGGGCGAGCTGGAACGAATGATCCAGTATAAAGAGAAGGCGCGCGGCAAGGGCGAATCCGTAACCGTCGGGTTGTTTGATTACCCTGTGCTTATGGCCGCGGATATTCTTCTGTATGACACGGACATCGTGCCGGTCGGCGAGGACCAAAAACAGCATGTGGAGCTCGCGCGTGATCTGGCGCAACGGTTCAACAAACGTTTTGGCGAGGTCTTTGTGATGCCCAAGCCGCAAATCAGAAAACAAGGCGCGCGCATCATGGCGCTGGACGATCCAAGCGCCAAGATGTCCAAATCAGCCGCGAGCGAGAAAAGTTATCTTTCGCTCATGGACGATGCGCAGACGGTGGAGAAAAAAATCCGCTCTGCCGTGACAGACGCAACGGGACTGGCCAATCTCCAAACGCTCTGTACGCTCCTGACCGGAAAAACGGTCAAACAAATCGAAACAATGTATCAAGGAAAAAACGAACCGTTCAAACAGGATTTGGCCGCGGCGGTCACGGCTCTGCTCACTCCCCTGCAACAAAAGGTCAACGCCTATTTGCAAGATGAAGCTGCGCTCAAACGCACGCTGGACGCGGGCGCTGAGCGCGCTCGCACCATCGCCGCCAAAAAAATGGAGCGCGTGCGTAAAGCGATCGGCGTACAACTCTAACAGCTGAAGCGGCGGTCCTGTCTCCGGGCCAACGGACTGGTCGCCGTTGTTCCCTCCGACAGGACCACCGCGTCATGTTGCACGCCAACACCCTGGGTCGCCGACCCTGGGTGTTTTGGTTTTGTCGGAATGATTGACATTCGGCCTCAAAAAGGCTAGATTGCCTCTCGGGCAAGGGAAGGCAAAGCATTGGAAACATTCTTTATCTCCGCCACGTGCGTGCTGATGACTGCGTTTGCGGCGCGCTACATCCTGCAAGTCAGACGGCGCCAGATCACGCCGTCGCTCGCCACTTGGCTGACCTTCACGGCCGGCGTCGTCATCAGCTTCGTGAGCTACCTTGTCGCGTCGGATCGTGACATCGCGGCCGGCGTGCTCAATACCGGGGACATCTGCGTTGTCCTCGCGGTGTCCATCAGCGTGGGCGTCACCCGCGGATGGGTCGTCTCCCTTACGCCCTTTGAGAGGTTCTACCTCGCGGCGGCCGGCGCGATCGTGCTCTACGGCGTTGTCTTCTCCGACGCATGGAAATCCAACATGTTCTCCCAAGTACTCATCACGGCCGGATACATCCCGCTTTACGCCCGGATGATCCGGGAACGACGCAACACGGAATCCTTCTCGTCCTGGAGCATCGCGCTTGCCGCCTCGCTCTCTGGCATGGGTCCGGCGATCCTGCAGGGCAACGCCCTCGCGATCTTGTACAGTTCGCGAAGCGCCATCTCCTGCGCCGTGTGCCTCATCGTCATGGCGTACTTCCACGTCACCCATCTACGCGAAGGACATGCTGAAACCTAGAACGGACAATCTTCCAGACGCCCCGGCGTCTGTTTTTTTTGACACATCGGTCCGCTCGGGTATAGTGTGTATAAAGATACATAACTCTCTTCCTATGCTTCAACGCGTCAACATCATGGTCCCTACACACACGTGGAGACGACTGCGTTCACACGCAAAACAGGCGGGACGATCCGCATCTGATCTCGTCCGTGAGGCCGTGGAAGAAAAATACTTCCCCGTCCCTTCCCTTGCACAACGCCAAAAAGCCGTAAAAGCTATCGTAAACAACCGCAAAAAGGTCAAGGGGAAAATCCATATTAAATCTCTCATTGAAAAAGGTCGCCTATGAACACGGCGGTCATTGACGCTTCCTTTTGCTTAACCTTCCTTCTGACAGACGAACAACACGAAGCCGTCACGCAGGCCTTTCACGCCTATGCCTCCGGGAAAATCGTCTTCATCGCACCCACGATTCTTCCTTATGAAATTGCGAATGGACTTCTGCTCGCCGCCCGTCGGAAACGTATCCCTCCTGAAGAACTGTTCGTTAAACTGGAAGAATTCACACAATTACAAATTCCTCTTCTAGAAATCTCTGCGCAAGAAACGCTCGCCGTGGCCCATGCGGCGCAGCTGAGTTTTTATGATGCGGCTTATGCAACGCTCGCGTGGAAAAAACAGGCTACCCTTTTAACGCTGGACTCAAAGCTGGCTCGTGCGTTTGGCAAAATCGATCTCGCATCCCTTGACAATCCCCTTTCTGCTTGATACCATTCCCCCGTCCTAGGAATGTCGGGCGGCCGCCTCGTCCCTCGCGGATGGGGAGGAAAGTCCGAACACCCCACACGCCGCAAGGCGCGTGCGAAGTGGCAAGTCGCTAACGGCGACCGGGGATAACAGATTCAGGGCTCGTGGAATTGGATGTGTTTCTACACGTTATTCCACGACTCCGGACTTGAACCCTAGGGAAAGTGCCACAGAGACCATACTAGTGTTGCGAAGCAAAACGATCCCAAGCAAGCCCCGCTTTGCAGGGCGAGCGGAAGGATCTCGCTACGCAACACGAAACGTGAAAAGTGGCATGAGGTGTCCGGCGCAGAAGCGACGGACGCTACATGTCTCGCCCCGCGGTGACGCGGCGGCGTGGTAAACCCTTGCCGGTGAAAGAGCAAATTTGGTAGCTCGCTAGAGCTGGATGGCAACATCCGGCCCAGATAGATGGTCGCCTCCCTCGCGCAGTCGCGCGGGGCAGACAAAATTCGGCTTACAGACACCTCCTGGGACACCAAAACATCTCGCCTAAAGCGGGATGTTTTGATATGCTTCACGTATCCCTTCAACGTCTCCAACTTCTTCCGCTTCTCCAGCTTCCACCCCCTATGAAACGCTCCGAACTTGCCTTCACGCTCGCGCTGGTCCCGCTGGATCTCCTCTCAATCCTCGCCGCCGCGGGCGCCGCGTTTGCCCTGCGCTTCCATCCTTATTTCACGGCCATGCGGCCGGTGATTTTTAATTTGCAACTTTCCAGTTTCCTTGCGGTCGCCCTGCCCGTCGCCATCCTCTGGCTCCTCGTCTTCGCCTTCGCAGGCCTCTACAAAACCCATCGCGTGCGCATCGCGGTTGAACTCTCGCGCATTCTCCTTGCCAGCTCTACGGCCATGGCCCTTGTCTTTGCTGTGACCTTCTTCTCGCGTACGCTGTTTGATTCGCGCTTCCTCGCGCTCGCGAGTTGGCTCCTCGCCATCGTGTTTGTCGCCATCGCACGTCTCATGGTGCGCGGCCTCCAGCGGTCGCTCCTCCGATTCAACATCGGCACACACCGCGTGGCCGTCATCGGGAAAAATCCGACGGCAGACGCGCTGGTGCAGGAGTTCAACCAGAATCATCGCCTGGGATTCCGCGTGGTCGGACGGCACGAGACCGTCACGGCCGCGCTGGAAAAACGCCTGACCGACATGGCACGAAACGACCAGCTGGACGAGATCATCCTCGCGGACCCCGAAGCCAGCCGCAAAACGCGCCTTGCCCTTCTTTCTCTGTCGGACGCCGAACATATCGGGTTCCTCTATACCGCCGACCTTCTCTCTGCCGCGGTCGGGCGCGCGCTCAACCACACCTACGCGGGCGTGCCGATCATTGAAGTACAGAAAACGCCGCTGGACGGCTGGGGAGCGATTTACAAACGGCTGTTTGATGTGGCCGGTTCGCTCATGCTCATCATCCTCTCCTCCCCGATCATGCTCGCCGCGGCGATCGCCATCAAACTGGACTCCAAAGGTCCCATCCTCTTTTCAACCGTGGATAAGAACATGCCGAGCATGCGCATCGGGCAACATGGCAAACCGTTTCGATACTTCAAATTCCGTTCCATGCGTCCTGGAACGCATGCCATGCGCTACCACGAACTCGCCGATCAAGACACCCGCAAGGGATCACCGCTTGTGAAGATCAAGAACGACCCGCGCGTCACGCGCGTGGGACGGTTCATGAGAATGTTTTCCATTGATGAATTGCCGGAGTTCTTTCTCGTGCTTGCCGGCCGCATGTCACTCGTGGGCCCTCGCCCGCACTTGCCCGAGGAGGTGGAGCACTATCGTCCCGAGCACCGCAAAGTGCACACGATCAAGCCGGGAATCACGGGCATGGCGCAAATCAGCGGCCGCGCGGAGCTTGCGTTTGAGGAAGAGGTGCGCCTGGATACGTACTACATTGAACACTGGTCCCCGTGGC
Source organism: Candidatus Parcubacteria bacterium (assembly GCA_016882235.1). Classification (GTDB taxonomy): domain Bacteria; phylum Patescibacteriota; class Patescibacteriia; order UBA9934; family GWF2-40-263; genus VGKU01. The sequence goes on along the minus strand of VGKU01000010.1, from coordinate 10,865 downwards.
TGGACTTATACATTCTGCTCAAGACCCCTCTGGTGGTCTTGTTCCGCAAAGGGGCTTCGTAGTAGGATCGGGGCATGAAAATCGCGCTTGTCCATGACTACCTTATACAGGACGGAGGTGCGGAAAAAGTGCTTGCGGCCATGCAGGAAATCTGGCCGGAGGCGCCCACCTACACCCTGTTTTTTGATCCCCGGAAACTTCCTGCCTTTGCCAAGCGTGAGATTCGCACGTCCTTCTTGCAGAATCTCCCGCTCGCGCTGAAAAAATACCAATGGTACATCATGCTGATGCCCACCGCTACGGAACATCATGATCTGCGCGCCTATGACGTGGTCGTCTCCTCTACAAGCGCGTTCGCCAAAGGAATCATCACGCGCCCGGACGCCCTGCACATCTGCTACTGCCACACTCCCACGCGCTATCTTTGGAGCGATACGCATAGCTACCTGGAAGAACTGCGCGCGCCGCGTTTTATTAAATCTCTGCTTCCGCCCCTGCTCTCGCGCCTGCGCGTCTGGGACCAGCAGGCGGCCGATCGGGTGGATTTTTTCGTGGCCAATTCCGCCACGGTGAAAGAGCGCATCCGCAAATACTACCGCAAAGACGCAGAGGTAATCTTCCCGCCAGTAGACACCCATCGGTTCCACATTTCCCCGCGCCCAAAGACTTATTTCCTCTCGGGTGGACGGCTCGTCGCCTACAAACGGTTTGACCTCGTGTTAGAAGCGGCCAATCGCACCGGCATTCCGGTCAAAATTTTCGGAACGGGTCCGGTGGAAGCGGATCTGCGCGCACGCGCACGCCCAAATGTAGAACTGCTCGGTAAGGTGAGCGACGAGATGCTTCGCGATCTCTACGCCGATGCGCGCGCCTTTATTCATCCCCAAGAAGAGGATTTCGGCATCACACCGGTTGAAGCGATGGCGAGCGGCCGTCCTGTCATCGCGTATAAAAAGGGTGGGGCAACCGAAACGGTGAGAGAGGGCATGAGCGGAGAGTTTTTGGAAACGCAATCGTGGGAAGAACTTGCCGATCACCTGATCCGATTTGAGGAAGACCGCTACGATCCCCGCCGTATCAAGACGCATGCCGAACAATTCTCCCGCGACCGTTTTAAACACAACCTGTTGCTCTGCCTGCAAGATCGCCAGGCAAAACGCACACAGGGCCATTGACCGCATTTCGCCTCATGCGCATCCTCGTTGATATCCGACACCTCGCTTCCAGCGAACCAAGCGGCGTAGGGGAATACACCGTCCAGCTTTTGCGCTCGCTGTTGCGGGTGGACCGCGAGAATGCATACGTGTTGTTCTCAAGCGGAAAGAAAAAACCGACCATGGAAGGCGTCGGAGGGAGCGAGGACGGCAGAGTGACACCTATTCACCTGCCCACTTCAAACAAATTCCTCAACCTGCGCTCGCTCATCCTGCACCATCCTTCGCTCAACCAGTTCGTACGCGAGGGTGTGGATCTCATCTTTCTGCCCAACCTCAACATCGTCACGCTCCCCGAAGAGATCCCGACCGTGCTGACCCTGCATGATTTGTCCTTCCAACATTTCCCGGAACTCTACTCGCGTCGGATGCGCCTGTGGCATCACGCCACCGCACCCGAAGCGCTTGCAAAACGCGCAGGGCACATCATTACCCCCTCACACGCGACCGCCCAGGATGTGTGCGAAACCTACGGTGTGAACCCCTCGTGCGTCACAACGATCGCACACGGAGTGCACGAGGCGTTCTCTCCGTTGATGCAGGCGCGCGACCACGGCGTGCGCTCGCGCTTGAAACTCCCGCGCCGATTCGCGCTGTTTGTCGGAACGCTGGAACCGCGCAAAAATCTGCTCGGTCTGATTGAAGCCGTGCGGCAGTACCGCGAACGCGCGCACGATGACCTCTCCCTGGTGCTGGCCGGTAAATGGGGCTGGAAGTCCGCAAGCGTACGCCACCGTTTGTACAAAAACGATGTGCGTGGGTGGGTGCGCACACTCGGATATGTCAAAAGCGAGGACAAGCCGGCGCTCTATCGTAGTGCGGAAGTGTTGATCTGGCCGTCTTTGTACGAAGGGTTCGGCCTTCCGGTCCTGGAGGCGATGGCAAGCGGCTGTCCGGTGATCACCACGCGTACCTCTTCCCTGCCTGAACTGACCGGAAACGCGGCCATCCTTGTCGATCCGTTGCATACCGGTGATCTGGCTGATGCGCTGGCACAACTCCTTTCTTCTTCTCCCCTTCGCCAGACGCTCCGCGAGAGTGGCCTGACCCGCGCTTCGCAGTTTTCGTGGGAAAAAACAGCGAAGAAAACGCTCGATGTATTCACGCATACACAAAACACATTTGTACGACCTCTTTCTCCACAAGAGGAGCGTTCGCCGTGGAGGAAGCCATCCGCCTCACCCTAGGAGGACTCCTGGGGACGGCGCCTGAACCAGAGCGAAAAAGATCGCGTATTTTGGAAAAGGTCTTGTGTATATCTTGGGCACAAACTCAAGATTTTTTGATATAATTTCTTCTAGTCACCACCTGATGCAAGAGGACGAAGAAGGGTATCCGCCAATGCCAAGAGGATTTTTTCAGGCGAAAAACCAGTCCTGGAACACGTGCGGTGTTGAGTGAGTCCTCTTCCATCATGTGGTGACTCTATGCGAATAGGCATTGATGCCCGAATGAGTGGGCCAACCGTGGGGGGTGGCGGTCTTGGTCGGTACGTGGAGGAACTCACAAAGAACCTCGCGGAAGTGGACCAGAGGAACCGCTATGTTTTATTTGAGGCGAGCCCCATGCAACACGATGTGTGCTCGTCTCCCGAACACCCACCGATCCCAGGCAACGCTTGTGCCTCTCCATCTGGCGAGGATCAACATCCAGTGAACGAACCTCCATCTGTTCTGCAGGGGGCTCACATCACACACAGAAGAACACCGGTGCCCTGGTACACGCTTGCAGAACAACTATGGATGCCCAACATCATTGACCGTGAACGACTGGATCTCCTACACGTTCCGCATTGGAACGTGCCGATCCGTCTCAAGACGCCATTTGTCGTGACGATCCATGACCTGATCCTGCTTGAAGAGCCGCGCTCGGCCCGTGCCACGACGCGCCATCCGCTCGTCTACGCGCTCAAGTACGCCGGTTTTAAACGCGTGCTCGCCCACGCCCTGCGCGCCTCCAAAAAAATCATTGCTGTCTCCGAAGCGACCAAGCAGGACATCCTCAAACATTTTCCGGATGTTCCCGACACAAAAATCGTCGTGATCTACGAAGGCATTACCCCCTTACACAGAGATCCGTTGGCCAACACAGCGGACCTCGGGCAGCCAGAAAAGCCCGTGCTCCTCGCTGTAGGCAACACCTACCCGCACAAAAATCATGACGCCCTGCTCGATGCGTTTGATCTGCTCCATGCCGCGCGTCCTGACCTACGCCTCATCTTTGCCGGACGCGACGACGCCTTCTCCCGCGCGCTCCAACAAAAAGCCCAAACGCGTAAAAGCGCACACGCCGTCACCTTCGTTAAAAATCCAACGGACGAAAAAATCGCTGAACTCTACGCGCAGGCAACCATGCTTGTCTTCCCCTCGCGCGTGGAAGGGTTTGGCCTGCCGCCGCTTGAAGCGATGGCGTCGGGAACGCCGGTGGCCTGCTCGAACATTCCTTCCCTTCGGGAAATTCTCGCCGATGCTGCCGCCTATTTTGACCCAAGCGACCGCTCTGACATGGCGCGGGTGATCGGCAACCTTCTGGATCATCCGCCTCTGCGCGAACAACTGGTCGCGCAAGGGAACAAACGCATCAAACGCTACGATTGGAAACGCATGGCAGAGCAAACGGTACGCGTGTATGAGGAGTGTAACCCATAGGACCATGGAACAAGAAAAAGGAAAACGGGGGGAGCTTGTCACGATTGCCACGGGCAAGCATACGCTCTCTCCCCACCTGCTCAACCTCAAACCTAACCTCCCCGCGCCGGAGGATCTGATTGAGGCATACCCAAACATCCGTTTGAACCTCATGCACCCTTCCCTGTCTGCGCCGACCGTCACGCCAAAACCGCTTACGGATCCCCTCAAAATGAACCGTGAGCACGTTGCCTGGCAGTTGGGTGAAGTGCCTGCCAAAATCCCGCGCGTCCTGCCCGCGCCAAAAAACCGCGAAACAGCCGCCCCATTTGCGATTCCAGGACAACGGCCAATCACGCTTGAAGCCTTTGAGCCAAAACAGACCCCAGAGGATATCCTGGCGTATTTCGATTTACCGGATCCGGAACCGGACGAAACAGAGGAGAGCGAACTGGTTGAATTTACGGAAGGTCACCATTCCACCGGAGAACTTTCCACGGTCAAACCAGAGACTCCTTCCCATTCCCCAGTACCCATTTCCAAACCGTTTTTCCCTTTCCGTTTCCCCTCTTCTCCTCTGGTCCGACCCATCGCGGCCTTCGTTGCCATCTCCTTCGTCTTTGTCCTGCCCCTGCACGCCATGCATCTCGTCAGTTCCCTACGCGAAACAAAGGCCGAGGTCACCGCCACGTCCCAAGAAGCGCTCACGTCGCTTGCCGCTGGGGTCAACGCCGACGCGCTCTCGCGCGCGAGCGAACGGTTTGCAAAGGCACGGCTCTCCATCAGCGAAATGGGCGTCGCCGCCACACTGCTCCTCTCTGCGATCCCTTCAGCCAACCGCCGCCTCTCAAGCGGCCGCGCGCTCGTGGAGGCCGGGGAACGCCTCACGACTGCCGGTGGACGGCTCTCCGAGGCGATGGAAGCCATGGCGCGCGAAACGAATCCCACCCCAGTCTCGCGTATCCGCCTGCTCACCTCCTATGTGGCGAGCGCCCTGCCCCATCTCAAACGCGCGCAGACCTTGCTGGAGACGGCTGACAAGAAAGACGTCCCTGAAGCGCACCGCGCCACCTTTGAAGAACTGCAACAACGGCTCCCTCGCGTCACCGCCACACTTGAACAGTTCGCCTCGCTTTCCAACTTCGCGGTGGAACTGCTCGGCGGCGAGGGAACCAAACGCTACCTGCTTGTCTTCCAGAACAACACGGAAATCCGCGCGACGGGTGGGTTCATGGGCAGTTTTGCGGAACTCAAAGTGCGCGACGGGGTGATTGAAAACCTCTCTGTTCCGGGCGGGGGAACCTATGATCTGCAAGGACAACTGCGCACGACCCGCGCGGCCCCAGAACCGCTCCAGCTGTTGAGTGCCCGCTGGGAGTTCCAGGATGCCAACTGGTTCCCAGACTTTCCAACAAGCGCGCGGCAGATGATTACGTTTTACCGCGACGCCGGAGGCCCAAGCGTGGACGGAGTGGTCGCTCTGAACGCCACGTTCGTCGTGGATCTCATCGGACTTCTGGGTCCCATTGAGATGGAAGCATATGGCCGAACGATCACCGCGGAAAATTTCCTGTTTGAAGCGCAAAAAATCGTTGAGGTGGAATACGACAGGCAGGAAAACCGTCCAAAGCAGTTCATTGGCGACCTCGCACCCAGACTGATGGAGCGCGCGCTGGAAGGCGGGCCGGAGATGTTCCTCACGCTTGCCGACGCGCTTTCGCAGGGCCTCGCGAAACGGGAAGTACAGATGTACTTCGCGGATGAGGAGGCCCAACGCACCGCGCTTGCACAGCGCTGGGGCGGCGCCCTGCTCCAGCCGAGCGGCGATTACCTCATGGTCGTCAACACCAACCTCGGCGGCGGAAAAACGGATGGGGTTATTGAAGAGGATGTGAACGTGCAGGTGGAGATCGCCGAAGATGGTTCCATCGTGAACACGGTCACGATCACACGCGCGCACAAGGGAATCAAAGGCGCACTCTTCACGGGCGTCAACAATGTCAATTATGTCCGGCTCTATGTCCCGCGCGGGAGTGAGCTCTTGGACGCAAACGGTTTTGCCATCCCGGATCGTGCGTTGTTTGAAACGCCCGACGCATCCTGGTCGCTGGACGATGACCTCGCCTACGCCGCGCTCACGCGCACGACGCACGAACAAAGCCGAACGGATCTGTACGAGGAGCACGGCAAGACGGTCTTTGGCAATTGGATACAGACCGCCCCTGGAACGTCTTCAACCGCCACCTTTCGCTATCGCCTGCCCCTGCGGCTGTTTGAAGACAAGCGCGCGGCCTCGCCCTATGCGTTGACCGTCCAAAAACAAGCTGGCACGATAGGACGAAGAACAACTATCTCCGCGCGCGTCCCATCCGCGGTTGAGGTCGTGTGGAATCCCCAAGGCCTGGAACAGGTCGTCTACGATGATGACTCGGATGCATTCTTCGCCGTCTTATTACAAAAAGCTCGTGAGTAAGCAGATCTCCGTTTTCGTTCCCTGATTTCCGTTATCCCCTATGTCCCACCGGCGCAAACAGTCCGCGCGCGATGTTCGACAGCAGCTGCGCTCCATCTACACTCCAGAAGGCGGCAAGCTCCCGGATATGACCCGCCTTTCCCATAAAAAAACATCCAAACTCACCGCTTTTCTCCTGCGGACGATCGGTGTCCTTTTTGTCTTATCTTTGCTCGCGTGGGGCGGCTTTTTTCTGTTCACGCGCGGACTGTTTGACAGAGGTGAAACACTTTCCGTTTCCATTGAAGCGCCCCGTGACATCCGATCAGGCGAAGAGACCTCACTGGAAGTCCGTTATGAAAATGCTGGCGATGTCCCCATCGCGGAACTGGGCGTCAAAGTGAATCTGCCCGAGAGCTTCCATCTCACCTCCGCGCTCCCCGAGTCCGACCGCGAAAACGAGTGGGATCTTGGAACGCTCACGCCGCGCTCGGATGGGACGATTATCTTGAAAGGTATTTTCCTTTCGCCGGTACCGAGCGTCCAACGCGTGCAAGCGCTGTTTGATTACAAGCCGGCGAACTTCAGTTCAACCTTTCAGGAAATTGAGAGTCAGAGCATTGAGATCAAGACCTCCACCGTTGAACTCGCAATGACCGGACCGGAAAAAGCACTCGCGGGCGATCCGGTTGAATACACGATCAAGGTCAAGCACACAGGCAAGGACAGCGTGTTCAACCTACGCGTTCTGCCGACTCTTCCCGCGGATTTCGTCGTAGAAAAAGCCTCCCCGTCGATGGGCGCGGAAGAACCGTTTTGGGAGATTGCCGCGCTGGAGCCGGGCAAGGTGAGCGAGATCAAGCTGACCGGCGCATTTACTTCAACCGCGGCGGGCGAACTGTCGGTGGGCGCAAAGATTGGCTTTATGGATGAAGAAAATTTTTATGCGCAAGCGGAATCGGCGGTGGTGACGGATGTGCTTGGCGGTGCGGTCTCTTTCCATCTGATCCTGGACGGCTCGGACAAGGATCAGACCGTTGAGCCGGGCAAAATCCTGCGCGGCTCTGTGGATTTTAAAAACCCTGGCACCGAACCCGTGGAGGGAATTGTCTTTACCCTGCGGCTTGAGGCGGCGGGTCCCCTGCCGGTAGATTGGGAAAAAGCCGAGCTCTCCGAGGGAACGCGCTCAACGAACACGGTGCGATGGGACGGCAAAAGCGTGACGGCACTCTCCAAGCTGGAACCAGGCAAGGAGGGCGTGGTGGACTTCACCCTCCCGCTTGCGTCCCCGGACGCAAACGCGGCCGATGTGTTGACCGTTTCGCTTTCCATGGATGTGGCGCGGGTAGGTTCTCTGACGGGAACGCGCACGATTGACGCGACCCCGATCACCCTACGCATTGCGAGCAACGCGCGCGTGCAGGCAGAGGCGCGCTATTTCGCCGAAGACGGCACGCCACTTGGACAGGGAGAACTGCCTCCGAAAGTCGGCGCGACCACTTCGTATCGCGTGCTCTGGGATCTCACCAATTCGCTCCATGACCTTGGAGCCGTGGAAGTTTCCACCACGCTCCCACAGGACGTTTCATGGAAAGACGCGTCGGCCAAAGACATCGGCGCGCTCTCGTACAACCCGACGACCAGACAAGTACGGTGGCAAATTTCCAAACTTCCAAAGGAGATCACCCAAGCGCAGGCCTGGTTTGATGTGGCGATCACTCCCAAGGCCTCCGATGTCGGAACATTCGTAAAACTTGCGAACCAAACAACGCTGGAGGCCACAGACCTTGCCACAGGAACACAAACCAACTCAAGTGTCGGCGTACTGACAACGGAACTCCCAACCGATGAATTCGCCTCCGGCAAAGGGGCGGTACGATAGAAAAACAGGCGGGGTCGGTGGACCCAGCCTGTTTTTTATCTCTTTTCTGGTGCACCCGAGAGGATTCGGACCTCTGACCTCTTCCTTCGGAGGGAAGCGCTCTATCCAGCTGAGCTACGGGTGCCTGTTTCTCACATCGCTCGCCGCAAACGCCGCGCGAGCGCATACACCCTATACCAACCCGGCCGTTTCACCAAGTCATACGTGCCAGGATACTCAAGATCCCACCCGGGAAACGATCGTTTGAAACGACTGACCCCTGCCCATGGGTGGTCTGGCCTCTCCAAGGGCGAAACACCCCACCAGTCGTAGGTCTGCAGACCATGTGCTTTCCCGTCCCGCAACAGTTCCCAATGGAGCAGATGCGGGGCCATCAGCGCGCGGTGCTCGTGTGAGGATGCACCGTGCAGGTAGGTGCGCACGCCAGCAAAGTCTATCAGGAGGTTCGCGACCACAGGATGATCCTCAAACCATGCCGTCGCCAGAAAGGCGCGACACTCGCCCGTCAGTTTGGTAAGGAGCCGTTCGTAATAGGATTGATCGTGCAGACGAAACTCCCCGCGTGCAGATGTCTCTTCAAACAAATGCCAGACGCGGGACAACTCCTGCATGTCAAACCGGATGCGCACGCCGTTTTTTTGCGCAAGCCGGATGTTGTACCGGAGTTTGGGGTGCATGGCCCCAAGCAGGTCCGCTTCTGACGCGGAGAGATCGGTGAGCCGCGTCATCGCCGGCTGGATGGGAAATGTGGGCACACACATCCTGTCATCCTGAGGCCCGCAAAGCGGACCGAAGGATCTCTGTGGCGGCTCAAACCGGAAAAAGATAATCCCCTCTATCGCTGAGGCCAGCTCCCCCACCGCGCAACCGGTTGACAGGTTTGCCCCGTGGGGAGCTTGTTTACCTCTGAGGGAAAAAGCCTTCAACAATTCGTCGCTCAAAATCGGCCCGCGCGGACAATAGGCATATCGCCCGATTCCCGGAATGGTTCTCTCCATCACACTCGCGACTCCGCTGATGCCAGAAGATCCTTCTACCCGCTCACTCGTTTGGGATGACAGAAAACCCCACCGCTGTCCCCCCGCCATCTCCCCCCATTGCCACGACTGTAAAAACGCCCCGGAGGCCGGCGCGTGCTGCGTCACAAACGCATTCCACGTTCCCGGCGATAGCTCGCCGGTAAGGTTCTTCCACATACTTACCGCGCCAACAACTTAAGCGCGCCGCGCACGCGTTCCTCTGTGGTCTCTCCCTCCAGTCCCGCAAGCGCTTGCGCGGCCAACCGCCGCGCATACCCCAAAGCAACGAGCGCCTCAAGCGCATCTTCATCCACCTCCCATCCCTCCGGCTCCTGCGCAAGAACGCCTTTGAGCTCCAGAATAATCTTTTGCGCCGTCTTCTTCCCGATCCCCGGTACACTCGTCAGAAACGACACATCGGCGGCCATCATCCGTTCTTTCACCCGCTCTACCTCGCCGGCGAACACGATCTTCTGCGCGCTCTTGGGACCGACTCCAGAGACGCCGAGTAATTTCCAAAATAACTCCAAGGCCGAGAGCGACAAAAACCCGAACAAGACGCGCGTATCCTCGCGCACGACCTCATGGGTGAAAAGCTGGACCTCGCCGCGCAACGCGTACGCGCCATCCTCCGGCAGGATCACCTTGTATCCAATCCCCCCGTTCTCAACAATCACAAAACCTCCTCCATGATGGGTGACCATTCCTTTGAGCGAAACAAGCATACGTCACTCCCCCTTTTCAAATGTCCTCGTATAATAGTTGAGCGCCCGCCGCCCAATTTCCTCGTCCACACTCCTTCCAAACGCGGGCATCACCCCCTGCCCGATCACGGCCGCCTGCACCCGCCGCAAGGCCTTCCCAAACTCTTTGCCAGCCTCCATTCCAAGAAGCTCCATCAAGGACATCCCGTCAAGCCCGACCTCCCCGAACACGCGCAGGCGTCGGCGATGCTCGGCCTCCTCACGCGCATGCAGCTTTTCCGCACGCCGCGACGGGTCCACCTCATGCTCGCTTTTGAACGCGTGGACCAGCAAGGAAATCTCATGCCAATACCCATGCGCGGAGAGGCGGAGAGACCCGCAAACGAAATCCAAAAACAGCGCGCCAAACGCAAAATCCAAAAAGTCATCACCGTCGTACCCGCGGTCGCGCGCCAGATGGAGCAGAGACGAAACGAGCGAAGGCGCCGGTTGCGCAAACCGCTTGAACGACAAATGCCGGCCGATGATGTCTGCGAGCATGGTGGCATGGATGGGAGTGAGCTGATGCGCGCGGGCGATCCGTTCACACAACTCCGCATAGACCGGCGCATGAACGAGGCGGTCGTGATGCGGATACTTCACGTCAATCTCATAGGTGAGATAGAAAAGCGCCTGCACTTCGCGTGCCCGTTCCTGTGCATGCTGGGAAGCAAAATCGCGGTACAAATCCAGGTAGCGTGCGCGCATGTCATGGCGAGCGACGATGTTCACGTCCGGTTCGTAGGTCAGTTTCAGATTAAATCCAAGCGCGGCGCCGCGCGAACCTTCCGGCGAATAAAAGACGATGCTGTTCCATTTCGCACAGTCATGCGCGAGCACAAAGGCCTCAAACCACGACACGTGTTCGGTGAGCATCCCCTCCAGTTTTTCTATTTCATGCCCGTACTCTTTCAGGCGCGCCAACTCC
>VGKU01000009.1 GCA_016882235.1 Candidatus Parcubacteria bacterium | reverse complement strand
AACCTGGCAAGGAGGTAAGGCATGGGTGGCGCTTAGTGGCACCGGGACGATGCGACTGCGAGCAGGAACTCGCGTCGTGCGTCCCTGCTCGCAGTCGCGTTCGTCGCGGCTGTTTGTTTTTGTCACGCGCTCCTCAATCCGCTCTCTTCCCCCCGCACATCCTCCACGCCGCTTCAAACAACACCCGCGCGGTCTGCGCAAACGGTTTGCTTTCAATGATAATCGCGATGATCTTTCCCTTAAACGAAACAAACGCAATACGGTCGCCGTAAATCCAAATATCCCCATGAAAATTTCCAAGCTCAGGCTTGAGCGGGCAATATTCCACATGTTCGCGCGGGACGCGCCGCAGTTCTCCGCGGTGCAGAAGTCGCAAACGAATTTTTGTCGGATTCAAAATCTTTTGCAATTCGCGGATGTATTCGGAATCAAGGTACTCATAAATGTCGTCAAAGTTGGACACCTCGTCAAAATAATCTGAATTCGCACTCACAAGGTCGCGAAACAGGGCAAGCAAGGCCTCCCTCCCCTCAAAAAAACGCACAGCCGGCCGTTCCCCTCCCGCGAGCATCTGCAGTTCTGGCACGATGCGCGAAAACGATTCAATTTGCGATTGCAACTCGCCGATCTTTCCGCGGAAGTGCGCGACCGCGCGTTCGGGATCCTCCGCAGAAAAAAATTTTTTCTTGCCGTGCTGGTAGGTGGACATCAGCCCGCGCTCTTGGAGCGAGGCGATCGCCTCGTACGTTGTTGTGCGCGACAAGCGCGCTTTTTTTGCGATCTCCTGCACGGAAGTCGGACCAATCTGGAGCGAGGCAAGATAGGTCGCGGTCTCGGTTGCGGACAGACCAAGATCAAGGAAAAACCTTGTAAAATCGGATGGCATAGGTGTGACGATAGCCCCACAGGAGCGGGTCCTGTCGTCCTCCACCCTGTGCATCCTCGCCGGTGGCTGGGATGGCACAGGGAACTCGTCCGACAACACCCGCTCATTTAGGAATGAACGGTCTCACGCTTTTCAATCCCGATTGTAACATCCAAATCATTCACCTTAAAAGATTCTTGATGTGCAAGCGCGTCACCGTGCAGGCGGAACGCGTCCGCAAGGGTACTTTGAAGCAGCGTCTGTGTGTGTTCCTCCACAGCCTTCATGACTTCCGCAGAGCCAGAAACAGACAGTTCAATCCTGTCCGCGATGGTCAGGCCAACCTGTTTGCGAAGGGCATTTGTGCGTCGGATCAACTCGCGCACAATCCCCTCGCGCACGAGTTCAGGCGTGAGCGTCAACTCCAGCTCAACCGAAAGTGCTCCTTCTTTCACTTCTGCCTGTTTGACATTGACCTCGTCCTTTATCAAAGTCAGATACTCTTCGCTTATGGTCCCCGAGGGAAGAAAAACCAAGAGGGACGCAAGCGGCTGACGGACATTCACGCCCGCCTCCGCACGGCGCTCCAGCGCTCGCGAAACGACTTCGCGCGTGCGGAGCATGTCTGAGAGGATCTGTTCATCAACGAGCGCCTCGTCGTACATCGGCCAATCCTCCAGATGCACCGATTCCTTCTGCCCGCCCGCCGCCTCGTAAACGCGCTCGGACAAAAACGGGGCGAACGGCGCCATCAGTTTGGAAAGCGTCAGCAGGCATTCTTGCAGAGTGGCCAGGGCCGCTTGCTTATCCTGTTGGTCCGTTCCCTTGAACCGCTCGCGACTGCGACGCACATACCAGGTTGAGAAGTCCGTAATAAACACACCAAGCTCGCGTACCGTTTCGGTGATGATATACGCCTCCAATCGCTGGGTTGTTTCTTTCGTGAGCTTATGAAGCCGCGCGAGAATCCAGCGATCCAAAATAGAGGAGCTCCTTCGCTCGGAAAGGTTGCCTTGAGCTCCGTCCACAGGCTCGTTCAGGATGACCGAGGGGGAAAACATCTTGTAAAACTCCACGATATTCCAGAGGATCCCGAAATTTTGCCGCACCATTTCCACAAGCGCTTTCTCGTCAAACCGCTTACTCTCGCCGGGTTGGTTGATCGTATACATGTACCACCGCACCGCGTCCGCGCCGTGCTTGTCCATCATCTCCATGGGTTCCACAATATTGCCAAGCGATTTGCTCATCTTTTTCCCCTGCGCGTCCAGCACATGGCCAAGGCAGATGACATTCTTAAACGGCCGTTCGCGCCCAAGCAGAGTCGCAACGGCGAGCAGGGTGTAAAACCAGCCGCGCGTCTGGTCAATCGCTTCGGAGATATAGTCAGCCGGATATCCTTCGCCGGAGTCCACAAATTCTTTATTCTCAAACGGATAGTGCCACTGCGCAAACGGCATCGCGCCCGAATCAAACCACACGTCGCAGACGTCCAATACACGTTTGGCCTGTCCGCCGCACGTTTCGCATTTCAACACCATCTCGTCCACGAACGGACGGTGGGGGTCAAAATCTTGTCCTGTTATCCCGACCGAACCCGGGGATCCCTCTGCCCCCGTCTGTTGCGCGGGATGACAAAGGGAAAAGAGCTCTTCAAAACTCCCGATACACATCCGATGCGCGCACGAAGTGCATTCCCAAATCGGCAAGGGTGTCCCCCAATAACGCTCGCGCGAAAACGCCCAGTCCTTGACCTCACGCAGCCATTCCCCAAACCGCCCGTCTTTGAGGTGCTCGGGCTCCCAATGAATGTGCTCGTTTTGTCGTATCATCTCGTCGCGGAGCCCACTCATGCGAATGTACCAGGAATCCTTTGCGTAATAGATCACTTTGGACTTGCACCGCCAGCAGTGCGGATAGGAGTGTTCGTACGCTTCTTTAGAAAACAACAGCCCACGATGCGCGAGGTCTTTGATGATATCAACGGCTACCTGTGCGTCGGTCACCAAACGGCCGGAAAGAAAATCCATGCCGTCCATGAACGTCCCGTCACGATGGACGAGATGGTGTTTGGGAAGTCCCACCTTTGTGCCAAGTTCAAAGTCATCCTGCCCGTACATCACGGCCGTATGCACAATGCCTGTGCCGTCTTCTGTGGTCACAAAATCCGCAGGGATGATGGACCAGGCATGGTCATTCCCAGCGAGTCCGGCTTGCACCGGACGAGCCGAGGGATCTTTGGACGCATGCTGGCTCGCTGGAGAGGATAAACGATTGCCAAGATACGGATACAACGGCTCGTAGCGGCGCCCGACGAGCGCTTCGCCTTTTACTTCCTCCACAATCTCGTAGGGCTCCTTCAAAATCCCAAGGCGCTGTTTGGCAAGCCAGTAAGATTCAGAGGTGGGAGACGCAGGACGGAGGATTTTGACTCGGACATACTCAATCTCCTTGCCCACGGCAAGCGCCACATTGCCCGGAAGCGTCCATGGCGTCGTCGTCCATGCGAGCACGTATTCATCCGTCCCCGTCAGCAGAAACTTCGCGGTCACCGACAAATCCTTCACATCCTTATATCCCTGCGATAGCTCATGAGACGACAGCGAGGTCTCACAGCGCGGACAGTGCGGGGTCACGCGGTAATCTTTGTACAACCATCCGCGATCCCACACCTGCTTGATCACCCACCAAAGTGATTCCACATACGTCGGCGCGTAGGTGATATACGCGTTTTCCAAATCCACCCAAAATCCGAGACGTTGGGTAAACGTCTCCCATTCTTTGAGGTATTTCCAAACATTCTGTTTGCACAGCTCGTTGAACTTCGCGATCCCGTACGCTTCAATCTGTGCCTTATTCGTAAACCCCAACTGTTTTTCCACTTCAATCTCCACGGGCAATCCGTGGGTGTCCCATCCGCCCTTGCGCACGACCCGATACCCTTGCATCATGCGGAAGCGTGGAATGCAATCCTTGAACGCGCGGGGTTCCGCGTGGTGAATGCCGGGCCTCCCATTTGCCGTCGGCGGTCCTTCAAAAAAGACAAACGGACCTTTCGGAGCGTCTTTCTCAACTGTTTTTTTGAAAATGCCGCGCTTCTTCCAGGAAGCGAGCGTTTCCTCTTCGTGTTTGGCGAAATCCATACGCACAGAAGCGTACAAAAAAACCCCTGTTTTGTCATCTCGTCTGTGTTATGATGTGGAAACTATGACCACACAAACGATCTATGTCGGAGCCGACCATGCCGGTTGGGAACTCAAAGAAGCGCTGGAAGATCGCCTCAAGCAGGACGGTTATACGGTCGTGGATATGGGCAATCAGAACCTGGTGGAGGACGACGACTACCCCGATTTCGGCTACGCGGTTGCCAAGCGCGTCGTCACAGACACGGGCAGCCGCGGCATTGTGATTTGTGGCAACGCGCAGGGGATCTGCATCGTGGCAAACAAAGTGAAGGGGGCGCGGGCGGCCACCGGTTTTAATAAGGATGTGGCACAAACCTCACGCACGGACGACAACGCAAATATCCTGTGTCTGCCCGGACGGCACATGGACGCAAAAAAAGCGGCCGAGGTCGTTGAGGCGTGGCTCACGACGGATTTTTCAGGTGCCGACCGCCATGTCCGCCGCCTCAAAAAAGTGGAACAGATTGAGAACGATGAATTTGGCATATGACCGCAATCGTCCCCGCTCTTCTCGTACAAACGCAGGAGGCGTTTGAAAAAAATCTGCGCGCCGTGGAACGCGCCTGTGCACTCATCCAGGTAGACATTCTGGACGGCACGCTATTCAAACAGGTGTCGTGGTTTGACGCCGAGGCGATCGGCGCGATGCGGCCCGCCACCAAGATGGAACTGCATCTCATGGTGGAAAACCCGATCCCGATCGTGGACGCGTTCCAACGACATGTCTCAGCTCTGGAACGGGCGATCGTTTCCGCCGAGATGCACCGGCCGCTTGGGGCTGTGGTCGGGCACATCCGCGACATCCTGGGTGTGAAGGTCGGAGTGGCGGTCAACCCCGAAACGCCTCTGCATGAAATAGAAGAGGTCATCCATGAAATTGACCAACTCACCATCATGGGAGTGCATCCGGGCGCGCAAGGCCAAACGTTTGGCGATGACCTTCACCTCGGCGACGATGAAGCTATTTTTGAAAAGATTAAGCAGGCCCGCAAGCATCGCGCAGACCTCATGATAGAACTGGACGGCGGCGCAACCGACGCACTTATTCCCAAGCTTGTCGCGGCCGGCGTACACCGTATTTGCGCGGGATCGCTCCTGTTCCGCTCGCCTGACCCACGCGCTAAACTCGAAGCGCTCAACCAACTCGTATGATCATCATCCAACGCGAACGCACACCCCTCTCTCCCATCAAACAGAGCGCGGCGACCCTTCTCTTCTTCGCCCTTTTGGCCCTTCCGGTACAGGCAGCGATGACGCCTGTTTCTTCCCTTGAACCCGGCGACCTCATCCGTGGGCAGTCCTACAGCGCTGTGTACTACTACGGCGCGGACGGATTCCGCTATGTGTTTCCAAACGACAAAACCTACTTCACCTGGTACAAAGACTTCCGCTCGGTCAAATGGCTTTCCGATACAGACCTTGCCTCTATCCAAATCGGCGGGAACGTCACCTATAAGCCGGGAGTGAAAATGCTGAAGATCAATTCGGATCCCAGAGTGTATGCCGTCTCCCAAAACGGGACGCTGCGTCCTGTGTCAACAGAAACAGTCGCCGGCGCGCTCTACGGAAGCGACTGGAACCGTCAGATTGACGACGTGCCGGATGGTTTTTTCGGGAACTATACGATCGGCGGCGCGATTGAACTGGCCTCTCAATACAGCCCGAACGCTGAGCAGGCGGACGCCTACGATATCAACACGGACAAGGGCCTTCAACCGCCAACAGTCATCACGATCGGCGACACCGGATATGAACCCCCGACCACCACGATCAAGGCCGGCACGGCCGTCCGTTTCGTCAACAACGCGACCAAAAACCAATCCGCTACCGAATGGAACAGCGTGTGGGGGTCAGGCACCCTCAAACCGGGCGGACATTTCACACGTTACTTCCAGGAAAAAAATATCCTTTGGACTTTTTACTCTAAGCATACGCCCAAAACGGTCATGACCGGCTCACTGATTGTCCAATAACGTCTGGAGCTATCCTCCAAACAGCTACACAGCTGGCCCAAGGGTCCCTGTATGTTATAATGCCTGTACTATGACAAAACACCTTTCCTTTTTCGCCGGATTCGCGACGACGCTCACCATCCTCTCGCTTGCCGCCATGCTCACCGCGATCGGAACGGCGCAGGCCGCGACGCTTGTGACTCCAGAGTCGCTCTCTGCAGGCGACCTCATCCGTGGGCAATCCTACAGCGCTGTGTACTACTACGGCGCGGACGGATTCCGCTATGTGTTTCCAAACGATAAAACCTACTTCACCTGGTACAGCAACTTCAACACGGTCAAATGGCTCTCCGACCCGGATCTGTCCAGCATTCAAATCGGCGGAAATGTAACCTACAAGCCGGGAGTGAAGATGATTAAGATCAATTCGGATCCCAAGGTGTACGCCGTCGGCAAAGGCGGGAAAATTCGTCCGATCGCTTCAGAGGGAGTGGCAAGCGCGCTCTACGGGTCGGACTGGAACAAAAAAATTGACGACATGCCCGACGGCTTCTTCCCCAACTACACCATCGGCGGCATGCTTGATCTGGCCTCGCAGTTCAGCGTGAGCGGCGAGATGACGGATGCGGTGAGCATCAATGCGGACAAAGGACTCAAAGCCGCAACCAAAATAACGATAACGAGTACCGGCTTTAACCCGTCAACCGTGACGGTCCAGGCAGGAACCGTCATCCGGTTTGAAAACAAGGACCAAATCAAACACGCGGCGAGCGCAAACGACGGCAAATGGGGAACGGGAACGCTGGCATCTGGAAAACATTTCTCTCGCTATTTCAAAGAGGCTGGAACCTACAGTTACCATGACAAGTACGGGTCAAGTATTGGGACGATCATCGTGCAATAAGCAAGGAACAGAAACGCGTGAAAGGCGGGGTCCCCTGACCCCGTCTTTGTGTTACAATATCCGCGATATGCCGAATCTCACTCTTGGCCCAAAGGTCCGAAAGCCCTTGCACCTACACGACAAACAACTCAAGGCGCTTGAAGTCCGCGCGTTGGCCATCCGCAAAGACCTAATCACCATGCTGATGGAAGCCGGCTCCGGCCATAGCGCCGGTCCACTGGGCATGGCTGATATCTTTACGGCACTCTATTTCCACATCCTCGTGCACGACCCTAAAAAACCAAGCTGGGAAGGCCGCGACCGGCTCATCCTTTCCAATGGCCACATCTGCCCCATCCGCTACGTTGCCATGGCGCACGCCGGCTATTTCCCCAAGTCCGAACTCAAAACGCTGCGCAAACTGGGCTCGCGCCTGCAAGGACATCCCGAGCGCGTGAAACTCCCGGGGCTGGAGACAACCTCCGGGCCGCTGGGTTCCGGTTCCTCCCAAGCGGTCGGAATGGCCTACACGGGCCTGCTGGATCGCCGTCCTTGGCGCGTGTATTGCGTGATGAGCGACGGCGAACTGGAAGCCGGGCAAACCTGGGAGGCCTTGCTCTTTGCCGCGCGCAACAACCTGTATAACTGCACCTTCATCATTGACCGCAACAACATTCAAATTGACGGGACAACCGAGGACGTGATGCCGCTGGAACCGCTCGCCGACAAGTTTGAAGCGTTCGGGCTCCATGTGCTTCGTTGTGCCGGCAATTCTATCCGCGATTTCGTCAGCGCCGTTGAACATGCCCACGGGGTAAGCGAGAAACCGACGGTGATTATCGCCGACACCATCCCCGGCTACGGGGTGGACTTTATGGAATACAACTTTCTCTGGCACGGCATCCCACCCAAACCAGACGAAGGGAAACAGGCGCTCGCGCAGTTGCGCACGCTGGGTGGAAAAATCAGAAGCGAACATGAATAAGCCGCTGAGGGAATGTATGACAAAAAAACCGCAGACAGGGATCAACCGCGAAGCGTACCTCGTCCGCCACTTGTTTGATCCAGACAAGCTGATACAGACGCCCACGCGAAACGGCTATGGAGAAGGATTGGTGGAAGCCGGCGGGAAAAATACACAGGTCATGGTGCTGTGCGCCGACCTCACCGAATCCACCCGCTCGCTCGCGTTCAAGCAGGCCTTTGCGGATCGATTTGTCCAACTGGGCGTTTCCGAGCAGTCCATGGCCTCCATCGCGGCCGGGATGGCGATCACGGGCAAGGTGCCCTTCATTTCAAGCTATGCCTGCTTTTCCCCGGGGCGCAATTGGGAGCAAATCCGCACGACGATTGCTCTGCAAGACAGCAATGTGAAAATCGCTGGCGCGCACGCAGGTGTTTCGGTTGGCCCGGACGGCGCGACCCACCAGATGATTGAAGACATCGCGATCATGCGGGTGATGCCTAACATGCGCGTGATGGTTCCCTGCGACAGCAGAGAAACCAAAAAAGCGACACTCGCGGCCGCGGGCATCCAAGGCCCCTGCTATCTCCGCTTCGCGCGCGAGAAGTCGCCGGTGTTCACGACGGAAAAAACGCCGTTCAGATGTGGCCACGCCGAAACGTTCCGGTTCGGCAACGACCTCACGATCATCGCGGCCGGGCCGCTTGTCTACGAAGCCCTGCTTGCCGCCCAATCGCTCTCTGTTGACCACGGCATGGAAGCGCGCGTGATCAACATGCATACGATCAAACCGCTGGATATCAACGCGATCGTCAAAGCCGCAAAAGAAACCGGCGCGATCGTCACCGTGGAGGAGGCCCAAGCCGCCGGCGGTCTTGGCGGCGCGGTCGCGGAAACGCTGTGTCAATTCGTCCCGGTTCCTCTTGAACGCGTGGGTGTTCAGGATCGTTTCGGCGAATCCGGCGACTCGCGCGAGGTGCTGGAGGCGCTTGAACTCACGGCCCCCTCCATCATCGAAGCGGCCAAACGGGCCATCAAACGCAAATGATATGTTTGATATCGTGACGATCGGCGACATCAAGTTGGATGCCTTCCTCTCGCTGGACCGTTGCCAGAACAAATGCGATCTCATCAAAAAGAAAATAGAGTTTGCGTTTGGTGAGAAGATTTCGGTGGACCTGCTCGCCCAGCAGATTGCCGGCAGTGCATCCAATGTGGCCATCGCCCTGTCGCGCCTGGGCAAAAAAAGCGCGGTCATCTCCCACACGGGCGACGACCAAACCTCTGCGCTCACACGGGTGACACTCACACGCGAGAAGGTGAAGACGGACTTCATCCGTTCCTACAAAAAAACGGCAAGCGCATACTCGGCCGTCCTTTCGCTCCAAGGCGAAAAAACCATCCTTGCCTCCTACCTGCACAAACCGCTTCTGTTGCCCCGACCCCTGCCCGCGACCAAATGGATCTACCTGTGCGAGATGGGCAACGCCTACGAAGGAACCTATCGCGCGCTCCTGTCGTCACTCAAAAAAAACCATTGCCTGCTCGGATTCAATCCTGGTAATGAGCAGATCCACGATCGCAAGCCCGTGCTCTTTGAGATGATCGGGCGCACGAACGTGCTGTTTGTCAATCTGAACGAAGCGCGCTCCATTCTGAACAACCAGCGGCTCGGCATCACCTCGCTTGCCCATGGCCTCTTGCGACTCGGCCCTTCTGAAATCGTGATCACGGACGGACGAAATGGCTCCTACGGCTACAACGGTACCTGCCTATTCCACTGCCCAATCTATCCGGGGGACCGGATGGAATCTACGGGCGCGGGCGATTCGTTCGCGGCCGGATACATCGGCGCGAAGATGGAGCGAACATCCATGCAGGAGGCCCTGCGATGGGGATCGGTCAATGCCGCCTCGGTCGTCTTGCATGTGGGCCCGACCGCTGGGCTCTTGAGAAAAAAACAACTCGTGTCCACGCTCAAAACAGCGAAGGACTTTCATGTCTCAACGCTCTAACGCTATGCTGACTTCCCTCTCTTCTGTTCTGGCCAAAGCCCAACGCGGCCGTTATGCGGTCGGGGCATTTAACTTCAATAATTTAGAGACGCTCCAGGCGATTATGGGTGCGGCGGAAGCCGAACACTCTCCGGTGATTCTGCAAACTTCCGAAGGGGCGCTCGCCTACGCGGGTATGGAAGAGCTCGCCGCACTCGTCCATCTCGCCGCCAAAAAAAGCAAGCGCCCGGTCATCTTCCACTTAGATCATGGAAAGGACTACGCGCTGGTGGTGGAGGCCGTAAAAAGCGGACTCTATACGAGCGTGATGTTTGACGGGTCCGCACTGCCCTTCAAGGAAAATGTGCGACGCACAAAAAAAATCGTGGAGATGGCGCACCAGCGAGGCATGAGCGTAGAGGCGGAAATAGGGCTGATCGCCGGGAAGGAGGACTTCGTGTCCGTCTCTGAACGCGACGCCGCCATGACACAGCCCGCGCAGGCGGCAGAGTTCGCGCGGTTGACACAGTGCGATGCACTCGCCGTCGCGATCGGGACGCGCCACGGGGCCTTCAAGATGAAAAAAGAATCGTCATTGGATTTCCACCGGCTCAAACTCATCGCCGAGGCAACACGCGTGCCTCTCGTCCTGCACGGCGCTTCGGGGGTCCCGTCACATATCAAACGGTTATGCACGCAGTCCGGCTGTGAAATCTCGTCTGCAAAAGGGATTCCGGACGCGCAAATTAAAAAAGCGGTGTCGCTTGGCATCTGCAAAGTGAATATTGATACGGATCTGCGCATCGCCTTTGACGCGGGGATTCGTACCTTTTTGAAACAGCGACCCGATGTGATTGACCCGCGCGAAATATTGAAACCCGCGCGAGATCTGATGGCCATGGTCGCAAGAAGCAAGATGCGGCTGTTTGGCTGTTCTAAAAAAGGGTAAGTGTCCACCCATAGACCGCTCATCCTATGTTCGATGTGATCACCATTGGCTCGGCCACACGCGACGTCTTTCTCGTCTCGGACAAGTTTATCGCCCTCAAATCCAAACGGTTCCCGACCGGCGCAGGCGAATGTGTGGCGCTCGGGAGTAAAATTGACGTGGACGAACTGGTCCTCACGACGGGCGGAGGGGCGACCAACGCCGCCGCCACGCTCGCCTCGCTGGGCCTGCATACGGCCACGATGACCCGCATCGGGGACGACTCCACGGGCAAGGACATTGTGGACGACTTGTCGCGCTTTGGGGTTTCCACGCATTTTGTCCGGATGGTCAAAGGCGGACAGAGCGCTTTTTCGGTTCTGCTCACGATGAAAAACGGTGAGCGCACCGTGCTGGTGTACCGCGGTGTTTCCGCAGCATTTGAACCAAAAGATGTGCACTGGGAAGGATGTAAGCAGACCAAATGGATTTACTTGACCTCCCTGGGCGGCAATATCGCTCTTTCAAAAAAGATCATCAGGCACGCGGCGCAGTGCGGCGTGAAGGTCTTCTGGAATCCAGGCAAAGCAGAGCTTCACGCGGGAATGAACGCGCTCGCGCCCGTGCTGGCACAGGTGGATGTGCTCACCATGAACCTGGAAGAGGCAAAATTGCTCACCGGCAAACGCACCACCGCGGCCATGCTCCAAGCGCTCTCTCTTTCGGGGAAGATTCGTCTGATCACCAACGGGACGGATGGTTCTTACGCGTGGTATGAAAAACAAATCCTGCACGCCGGAACATCCGGGGTTAAGGCCATCTCCCGCACCGGCGCGGGCGACGCGTTTGGCTCGGGTTTTCTTGCGGGACTGATCAAACAGAACGATGTTCGTTACGCGCTGACGCTTGGCACACTCAATGCCGAATCTGTCATCACAGAGCACGGAGCAAAAAACGGAATTTTAACATCCTGGCCGTCGGCCTCGGCGATCCAGAAGATCCAAATCCTATGATGTACAACATCTTCGTCACCCGCGATATCCCTGACGAAGGACTCAAGATGCTCCGCGCCAACAAGCGGGTCCGTCTTGAAGTGTACGAAAAAGATCGCGCGATCCCGCGGCGGGAACTCTTACGGCGCGTTCGCGGCGCCGACATCATTCTCTCCATCCTGACCGAACGCATGGACGCGGCGGTCTTCAACGCGGCAGGATCGCAACTCAAGATGGTAGCGAATTACGCCGTCGGCTTTGATAATGTGGACCTGACGGAAGCCAAACGCCGCGGGATCGTCGTCACCAATACCCCAGGCGCGCTCATCTCGGAATCCGTCGCCGAACATACGATCGCGCTCATGTTCGCGCTCGCGCACCGCATCTGTGAAGGCGATCGCTATACACGCGCGGGGAAATACAAGGCGTGGGGACCAAAACTCCTGCTCGGCACGGACTTTTTCGGCAAGACCGTCGGGATCATCGGAACCGGGCGTATCGGGGCGGGCGTCGTCAAGCGGTTGCACGACGGATTCAACATGCATATTTTGTACAACGATCTCCAGCGCAATCCCGAGCTGGAACAAGCGACCAACGCGAAGTATCGCACACTCAATGACGTGCTTGCACAATCGGATTTTGTGTCCCTGCATGTCCCGCTGCTTCCCTCCACACACCATCTCATCGGGGCCAAACAATTCAAGATGATGAAGCCGACCGCGTTTCTCGTGAACACCGCGCGCGGACCGATCGTGGACGAGACCGCTCTGCTGCGCGCGCTTCGCGACAAAAAAATCGCTGGCGCGGGATTGGATGTCTACGAGTGCGAACCGCTCATTGACTGCCATCCGCGCGACGCGCTCGCCTTGCGCCGCATGCACAATGTCGTGCTCACCCCGCACACGGCTTCTGCCACTGAACAGACCCGCCAAGAAATGAGCCGCATCGCTGCAAAAAATATCCTCGCTTTTCTGCAAAACAAACAACCGCCCAATGCGGTTATCTGATGTGCGGCTGCCCTAGTAATAATGCCCGCCTTTGATTTCGGAAAACTTGCGTTTTTGGAATGTCACGACCATATACCATCCCCAGGAAACGATCTTGTTTTCCTTGCCGATAAAATCAAACCAAATACGAGGAAACACTAAGCGATCCAGCCAACGTGTGGCCTCGTTTTTTTGCGGATCACAAATAATCACGTTTTTGTCGGTGACATTGACCACCACGCTATAATGATCTTCCTCTTCGTCAAACCATCCGATAATCACCGGCAAGCGTTCCTTTTTTATAAAATACTCCAGCTCGTCAATCATGCCGTTTTCTTTCACAAAAACAAAACCGTTCAATTCTTTGACGGTAGAAATCATGCCCTCATGTTCGGTACCCTGATCGAAGGTGGCACCAGCGAGTTTCGCAAGTTCTTCTTCTGAATACGCCTTTCCGAAATTCGACAGCAAAATCTTCAGGGAAGCCGGACCGCACAATCCAGCCGTCTGGAGAAAATGTCTGACGTACACGTTATCCGATGTCGGGGGTTGCGCGGTGGACGGTTGTGGGTGCGGCTGCGCGTTTTGCGGTTCAGGTGGTGGGGTGTTCGTGAACATAAAACTTGTCGCGGATCTGCCGATCGGTCAACTTAGACCAAGGATAATAATCCTCCGTGGGATAAAAGCCGCCATGCTGGCGCCGCAGATCCTTCTCCGCTGCCGTCGCGTACTCATGGGCGGCATCATAGGAAGTTCCTCGTGACATTAAACGGCGTTCTACCAGTTCATGGTTCAAAATGAACGGCCGTTCTTTGGGACGCACGGCTTTTTCAATCCAGATCTCGCCTTTGGGAATGTATGGATAAACGAGATGATGCCCTCCTTGGGTGAATTCCGGATCAAGATACTGCCGGACAATGGCCCCGTCAACAATCACGAGCCGGAAGAAGAGATGCAACTCACGGTGTTCAATGAAATTGGGCGTCGGACCGGGCTTGAGCAATCGTTTGGCTAGATACTTGCGAAACATGGTGCCAGCTGCGATATGCTTTGGTCGCTCAAGGGATTCCAACGTGAGGAAAAAATCCTTTTCGTCTTTGAGCCGAGCATCCAACCACCATTCACCTTCGGGAATGTAATACTTCGGCATGTAATACCGGCTGATTTCCGTCGAGTGACCGTGGAAGGTAGAAAAATCCGAATCAAGCGTATGTCGGATCTTGAATGCATCAACCAACCTTACGGAAGATGGGTCAATGTGCATATCTTTTTCATTCGTTCATCCTATTGTATCCGATCAAGCAAACAAGCAGAAGATCTCGAAAGTAAAAACGGTGAAGAGACAACCTCCGCAAGTTGTCTGGTGGACCTGAAGGGGCTCGAACCCTTGACCTTCTGCTTGCAAAGCAGACGCTCTAGCCAACTGAGCTACAGGCCCATTGCACGCGCGAGTGTATCAGCGAAAAACGCCTCTGTCAATCTTTCTCGTGTCTTCTTCCAGAGCCATCCAAACCATCTTCTCCATGCCAACGGCCCGTTTCCATCCTTCTACATAGATGAGCACTCCCTAGCCATCCGGTCGGCGTACGAGGCCGCCTGTTGAACAAAATCGTTGCCCTCATGGAACGCCGTGTCATTCATTGGGCAGGACGCTAAGTCTGTGACAGAATGGGGAGGTATGCGTCTGTGGATGATAGTCTTGCTCGTGCCGCCTTTGCTGTGTGCCCCGCTTGCGGCACAGGCCGGTCATGCGCATCAAGATTCTTTGCGCGTCACGCGCGAAGGCCACACGCTCACACTCACCACCCCAAACGATCCGGGCGGCGTTTCGGTCGCGGTCGCGGATCTTGGTAAGGACGGCATTCCAGAACTGATCGTGGGCGCCGGCCTCGGACGCGAACCGCGCGTACGCGTGCTTCGCCAGGACGGGTCGGAAGTCGGAAGTTTCCTTGCCTATGCTCCCACGCTCGGCGTTGGACTGAACGTTACCGCCTGCGACTTGGACGCAGACGGCTCGCCGGAAATCATCACCGCGCCCCAGCGCCGGGGCGGACCGCACGTGCGGGTCTTTGACCGCCTTGGCAACTCCGCCGGGCCGGGAATGTTTGCGTATGGCGAATCCTTCCGCGGAGGTGTGAACCTTGCCTGCGGCGATCTGTTTGGTGACGCGCGCGCGGAACTGATCACCCTGCCGGGAGCAGGAGGCGGGCCGCACGTGCGTGTCTGGACATGGCACAACAAAACGCTGGAACTCGCAAAAGAGTTTTTCGCGTTTGAACACGAAAACGCACGCGGTCTTGTGGGAACCGTGTCCGGCAAGACACTCGCCGTCGCAGAACAACAAACGGACGCGCCGCGCGTAAAAATATTTTCCTTCTCAAATGATGTGCGCGTGGAAGAGGAATACACGATGCACACAAAAAAACGCGGCGTCGCGTCCATTGTTATCCACAACCTCTCCAGAGAACTCTCTTCAGACGAACACATCCTTTTCGTTGATCTTGATGGCGATGGAAATGAAGAAACGGTGCGCGCGCAAGCGAAGCGTGCATTTGAGACCAACGACGATACGCGTATCGTTGTGCACCTTTCCCAACAGCGCTTGTTTGCCTATCGCGACGGTGTGCTGGAAAATTCCTTTCACATCTCCAGCGGAAAATTCAATGCCACGCCACGCGGAAATCATCGCATTTTAGCCAAATTACCATTCGTCCATTACACGTGGACCTACGGAGAGAACGACCCGCGCAACTATGATCTCGGACGCGTTCCCTATAACCTGCGCATCGCGCCGCATATCTATCTGCACGATGCGTACTGGCACAACAACTTCGGACATCCGATGTCGCGCGGATGTGTGAACGTATCGCACAACGACATGAAGTGGCTCTACGATTGGGCGAGTGTTGGCATACGTGTTGACATCGTTGATTGATTTTTTATTTTTTATCTTCCATTTTCTCTTTTCCATCTGTATACTAGTTGCATCGTCACGCATCGCGCCGTGCGAACGATCAATCTGCAAAAAATTTTTGCAGGGCTCGATCGAGCACATCATACAAAAAGGAGGTGAATCAACTTATGCCAGCAACGAAACGTAAAGCCGCGAAGAAACCCGCGAAGCGCAAGGCTGCAAAGAAACCAGCAAAGCGCAAAGCCGCGAAGAAACCCGCGAAGCGCAAGGCTGCAAAGAAACCAGCAAAGCGCAAAGCCGCGAAGAAACGGAAGTAGTTTCTAAAAGAAATGCTCTCGAGGCGCGATCGGGAGTATTTTTTTTACAAGAGTGCCGGTTGTTTTGCGCGTGAGGATTCTTCGTCACGCAAAATGCGGACGGTTCCGTAGATGCCGTCGTAGCCGGGACGAATGGAAAGCTCCCCGCGGCGCATCCGCGCGATCGCCTCGGCGAGCAGGGGGTCGCCTGCGCTCTCACGAAGAGCCTCAAGCGGCAAGTCTAAGAGAATCGTGAACTCGTCAGCGAGCTCGTTCGTCAAGCGAACATATTCCGTTTCCACTTTTTTGGAAGTCGTGGAAGAAACGCCTTTCACCTCGGCGATGATCTCCGCCAGAGGGACAATGGAACGAAAAGGAATCTTCCCTTCGCTCTGTGGCTGGTCGCGGTCCGCAAGCGCGCGCACGCGATGTTCCACACCAAGCGTCAGCGGGCGTTTGCAGTGGGCACAACGATTGCCCAATCGTTTGGATTCTTCTGGATCGCAAGAAAACCCGCACGCCGCGCACCCATCAAAATGGTATTTCCCTTCCTGCGGGTAAAACTCAATGGTGTACTGAAACCGTGACGTATCCTTTTCACGCAGGACGCGTACAAACTCGTCGTACGTCGGGGGTGACTCAAAGTCAAACACATTCGCTTCTCTGCCGAGATTGCGCGGCGAATGGGCATCGGAGTTGGAAAGACAGACGACCTGATCCAGTAAAGAGAGCTGTCGATTCATCGCCGGATCGGAGGAAAGACCCGTCTCAATCGCATAGATATAGGATGCCATGGAGCCGAAGCATTCTTCAATGGAATCAAATCCGGATTTGCTCCCAAACATGGCGTACCAAGGCGTCCAGGCGTGCGCGGGCACGACAATAATCTTTTCGTCCAGCTCTTTGAGACGCATGTAGAGTTCCTCCGAATCTATTCCGAGAATCGGACGGCCATCGGCTTTCAAGTTGAATCCGAGCCGGTTCAATTCATTGATGACCCGCTCACAGGTCTCCAACGAGGGAGAAAAAATCAGATGATGAACGCGCCGCGCGCGGTCGCCCTTTTTGTACATCTGACTGACCTCTTGCACGAGCATGAATTCAACCTCACGGTCAGGGCGAAGCGTCCCGCCTGGACGCAGCAACGAAGCCGTGTTCTTCAGACGAAAAATTCCCTGCCGTACTTCTTCTAGGTGTTCCTTGATATGGGCAAACCATTCCGGATGCGTCCAGTCGCCGGTCGCGACGATCTGGATTCCTTTGCGCGCACACCACAGGGCAATCGTCGGAAGCACAAGCTCCCGCGAGCACGCGCGCGAGTACTTGGAATGGATGTGCCAGTCTGCAATGTACCTCATAGTTCTGTCTCCAAAAACAGCCGGATGCGATCGTGATCCACGCAAGACAAATCCGTTGTGTCCACCACAAGCGTCTTACCCGCAAGGACGTGCGGATGAAATGTGCGGCAAAAAA
>VGKU01000008.1 GCA_016882235.1 Candidatus Parcubacteria bacterium | reverse complement strand
GACGCGATGGAGCAGATAGAAGTCGTGGAGATGACTGCCGCGCACATAGATGAGGCAATCGCCAACGGCACGATGTGGGATGGACAGGCGATCGCATGCTGGTATAAGGTAAAGGCCTTTCTTTGCCATCCTGAGCGAGCCCACGGCGCGCGAAGGATTCCGTAGGTATGCGCATCCTTCTCACAGGTGGAGCCGGGTTCATGGGTTCCAACATGGTCCAGTATCTGTTGAAGCAATACGATGACGTTGAGGTCATCAATTTTGATTTGCTCACCTACGCCGGAAATCTGGAGAACCTGGCCGATATTCAAGACCATCCTCGCTATACGTTTGTCAAAGGCGACATCGCCGATGCACGAGCCGTTGAAGACGTTGTGTCAAAAGGAGTGGATCTCCTCCTCAACTATGCCGCCGAAACCCATGTGGACCGTTCCCTCATGGATCCGCGTGCGTTTCTCCATACCAACGTATACGGGACGCACACGCTGTTAGAAGCCGCCAAAAAATACGAGGTGCCGCGCTTCGTGCAGATTTCCACGGACGAGGTGTACGGTGCGGTGATGGAAGGGGAGTCGGATGAGAAAAGCCCGTTTGAGCCGCGCAGTCCCTACTCGGCTTCCAAGGCGGCGGCGGACCATCTCTGCCATAGTTATCACATTTCGTTTGGTGTGCCGGTGATGGTGACGCATTCCGCAAACTTCTACGGGCCGTACCAGTTTCCCGAAAAGTTGATTCCCTTATTTGTCTGTAACTTACTGGAGGGCAAAACGGTACCCATCTACGGCGACGGCCAGCAGATTCGGGAATGGATTTTTACACAGGACCATTGCCGAGCGATTGATCTCATTGCTCAAAAGGGAAACGCTGGTGAGACCTACAACATCGGAACGGGTGAGCGTTTGCCGAATCTAGAGGTGACCCGCAAACTGCTCGCGCTTACCGGACGCGACGATGCATCCATGGTGTTTGTGAAGGATCGGCGTGGCCACGATCGGCGGTATGCGCTCTGTAGTCAGAAGTTGCGAAGCGAGTTGGGATGGAAGCCGCAGATGGCGTTTGACGACGGGCTTGCGCAAACAGTGGAATGGTATCGCACGAACCAACCGTGGGTTGCGCGTTGCCGCTCCGGGGAATATCAGCAGTATTATCAAAGACAATATCAGGAGCGCTAAGGTCTGTTGTCATGATGAGCCCCGTCGAAGCGATGGCGGAGCGGACACCTCATTAGGACAGCCTCTCGTATGAAGATTCTTATTTTCGGAAACGGATACATCGGCAACCGATGTAAGCAGGCGTGGGGAGATGAGGCCGTTCTTTCACGCATGCATGTCCAGAGCAAACATGACGCGCTGGATGAGATCCGCAAACACCAACCGGACGCGGTGTTGAATGCCGCGGGGGTGAAGGGCCGGCCCAATGTGGATTGGTGCGAAGACCATCAGGTGGAAACGGTGGACGGCAACACGCTCATGCCGATTCTGCTCGCGCAGGCATGCCAGGAAGCCGGTGTGTACCTGTTACACATGGGGTCGGGATGTATTTTTTACGGCGACTCGCCCCATGAAGACCACGCGTGGCGCGAGGACGATTTTGGCAATCCCGCGCCCGTGTATTCGCGCGCAAAATGGGCGGCGGATCTCGTTCTCTCCACGCTCCCAAACGTCGGCATCGCGCGCATCCGCATGCCCATTGATTGGAAGCCGTCACCTGGCAATTTGATTGACAAACTCGCGAGCTATCCAAGGATTATTGACGTGGAAAATTCCGTGACCATTCTTGACGACATGGTGGATGTGTTCCGCCAGCTTCTTGAAAAGAAAGCGATGGGGATTTTTCATGTGACAAACCCAGGCACGATGAGGCACCGCGAGTTGCTCGCGCTGTACAAAGAACTTGTGGATCCGAGCCATACAAACGAATGGATTTCCAGCGAGGAGTTGGTCGGGCAGGGTCTGGCCAAGAAGGGCCGGTCAAATAATTTTTTGGCGAGCACGCGACTGGCGCAGTTTGGCATCACCATGCGGCCGGTGAAAGACGCCTTGCGCGAGACGATGGAGAAGTATGCCCGCGCCCGTTCGGCATTGTGAAAGAAGAATGAGCTTCGTCCCCATCGGTCCCGTCGCTCGGATTCACGCAGGTCTCGCCAAGCGACTGGCACGGCGACGGTGATGGCGCGAAAGACGTGATGCGGTTCGTGAACAGCGAGAAGATTGGCAAATAGGTACACATGGTTGTCGCGGCCCACACGTACTGACACAGGGTTGACCCGAACCGGCCAGCCTGCTACGTTGCTGGCAATGCATGGGTTCTCAAGCTCTCCATCCCCTATGAAAGCTCTCATCGCCGCCGGCGGGCACGCGACCCGCCTACGCCCGATCACCTGGACTCGCAACAAGCATCTGATCCCGCTCGCGAATCAGCCGATGCTCCTGTTTCCGATCAAGAAAATCATTGACGCGGGCATCACGGACATCCTCATCAATGTCAATCCGGGCGAGATTCCGCTTATGGCCAACGCGCTCGGCGATGGACGCGAGCATGGAGCCACCTTCACCTACGTGGAACAGCGCGGAGGCGCCAAGGGCCTGGCGCATGTCGTCGCCAACGCGCAGGAGCATTTGAACGGTGAGCGATTTCTTTTTTTTCTCGGAGACAATATTATTCTCGGCAGTATCCGCCGCCTCGTTGAACGTTTCCAAAACGAACAACTGGACTGCATGATCGCTCTGTCGCGTGTGAAGGATCCGCACCGGTTCGGCGTGCCGGAGTTTGATGCAAACGGGCGCCTCGTCCGCACGATAGAAAAACCGGAACATCCGCCCTCGTCGTTTGCCGTGACAGGCATTTATCTGTTTGACGGTCGTTTTTTTGAGGCCTTCAAGACGATGGTTCCTTCCGCGCGCGGCGAATACGAGATCACGGACATGATCACCTGGTACATCCAGAATGGGAAAACCGGCCACGAGGAAATCACCGGCTGGTGGAAAGACACGGGCACGCCCGACGCGCTCATTGAAGGCAACGCGCTCATCATGGACGACCTCCCGCGCGAACAGTTTTGCGTCCAGTGCGAGATTCCTGATGCGACGCACATTCAGGGACTGGTGAGTATTGGAAAACACACGAGGATCAGCTCGGACTGTCTCATACGCGGACCGGTCGTCATTGGCGAACACTGTACGATTGAATCAAGCTACATCGGTCCGTACACGGCGATCGGCAATCATGTCACCATCAAAAACACGGAAGTGGAACACTCCGTGGTCTTAGACGGGGCAACGATTGATACCACCCGCCGGATCGTCAATTCACTCATCGGCCTGCAGTCGACGCTTGTGGACTACCGTCGATCGCATCCAAAGACGGGGCATCGGTTAGTGGTGGGAGATAACAGCTTGGTAGAATTATAGAGACCCCTGCAAAACGGCGTCTGTTCGTCCAACGGGCACCCACCGACCACGCTCACCCTACCTTTCAGTAGGGCTCGCATGGATCGGAGCCCGTTTGACGAACATCCATCCGTTTTTCAGGGGTCTCTTTTTTTAAAACGGCGTCTGTTCGTCCAACGGGCACCCACCGACCACGCTCACCGTACGGATTTCATCTCTGCAGTCGTTTGCGAAAGCCCATGCCGTCCCGCAGTGTCCCGAGAATCCACGCCCCGTCGCCAGAAAACCAGAATGTAGCCACTTCCAATCCCTGCACCAGGGTCGTGGTGTTTGGTTCGCCGCGCCGATCCAATTCTTGCGCGTACACATTTCCGCCGTGTTCAAAGACAGCCACCCGTCCAAGCGGATACCATACCAGGCCGGTGATGGGCGTTGAGAGCCGCGTGATCGTCTCTCGCCGATGTAGCGACGGCGCGTACGCTTCAATGTCAAACCCATCACTCACCAGAAGCGCGTCCCCTTCGCGCGACCATGCCCATTCCTTCGCGTCCGTATTGAGCAGGATCGGCTGGATCGTATCCGTGCTGTCCACAAGGATCAGCCGTCCGCGAAGCTCATCGCGCAGGAGCAGGTACGGCGCGGGCGCGTCTTCAAACGCATACGAGCCGAGCGGGAGGTAGGCAAGAATGGCCGCGACGCCGTTTTCGTCCGTGAGCGAAAGCACAGAACGGTCGCTGACATGTTGCAAGGTGTAGGTGATGGGAACGGTCTGCCACGCGCGCGTTGGTTGGGAGGGAGCGTCAAGCGCTTTCGCTTCCGTGCGTTCGGGTTCGCCGTCCAAAAACAGCACGATCTCGCGCGCAAACGTCGTCTGTTTGCTGTACACATCAAGCGTTTTTTGCCACGGCGCGTAGCCGTTTTTTGCCACGCGCACCTTGTGCGCCCCGGGTAAGACATTGCTGACGACAGCCGGCGTTTTTTCAGCGGTCCGCGCTCCATTCAGAAGAATGTCCGCGCCGCGCGGAGTGGAGGAAACGCTTAACACTCCGGTCTTCACGATCTTGCCGGCACCGAAATGATAACGATAGCCGGCCGTATAGAGCACAACAATGGGCGCGCTCAAGAGAAAGCCGGCGAGGAACAGGAAGAAGACCATGGAACGCCAGTAGCGGTGGATCATAGAGGAGATGGAATCGTGGACATCATTCACGCCATGCGCTATTCTACCATGTATGACGGTTCAAAAACGTACGCTCAAAACGTTCCCGATTCTTTTGGGAGCAGTCTTTGTCACG
Organism: Candidatus Parcubacteria bacterium; assembly: GCA_016882235.1. Classification (GTDB taxonomy): domain Bacteria; phylum Patescibacteriota; class Patescibacteriia; order UBA9934; family GWF2-40-263; genus VGKU01. Next base: position 13,325 of record VGKU01000008.1, on the reverse strand, counting down.
CTTGCCTTTGTGGTTGGTTTTTATATCGGCGACGCGCGCGCAACGCGCAAGCTGGTGCCCCAAGGGGAAGGACGCCTGACCATGCAGGGCGAGCCGCCCGCGCATCTTGAAGAGGATGTGGATTTCGTCCAGTTTTGGGATGTCTGGAATTTTGTCAAAGATACGTATTATAAGCAACCGGTGTCGGATAAAGAGTTGTATTATGGGGCTCTCCGCGGGGTCGTATCCGGTCTTGACGACCCGTATTCCGTCTATTTTGATCCCAAAGAGGCCGAGCAGTTTACCGCGAATTTAGAGGGGTCTTTCAGCGGTATCGGGGCGGAGATAGGGATTCGCGAGGATAAACTGGTGGTCGTTGCCCCGCTTTCGGATTCTCCGGCCGACCGCGCCGGGCTCCAGCCAGGCGATTGGATCATTGCGATTGACCAAATGGAAACGGCGGGCATGAGCGTGGAGGAGGCCGTCAGCCGTATCCGCGGCGAGAAAGGAACCGAAGTCACACTCACGATCAGTCGCAACGGTCTGGACACCGCGACCGAGGTGAAAATCATGCGCGACAAAATCGTCGTTGACTCGGTGAAGTGGAAACTGGATGAAGACAGGATCATGCGCATTTCCATTTCCACATTCAATCATGACACGCCCGGACTCTTTGCAGACGCCGTGCAGGAGATACTCACGAGCGATGTGCGCGGTCTGATTGTGGACCTGCGCAACAATCCGGGCGGTTTGCTTTCCACGGCCATTGACATCGCTTCCACCTGGGTCGGCTACAAAGCGGTCGTCATTGAACGCACCAAGGACGACGCCCGTACGTTCAACGGCGTGAAAGCGCCGCGCCTCGCTGGTATCCCGACCGTTGTCTTAGTCAATGGCGGGAGCGCGTCTGCCTCGGAGATCGTCGCAGGGGCCCTGCAGGATTATACGGTGGCAAAGGTGGTGGGCACGAAAACCTTCGGGAAGGGATCTGTGCAGGATTATCGCGAACTGGAGGACGGCTCGGCCGTCAAGGTCACAACGGCCGCCTGGTACACCCCCAATGGGCGCAGTATTGACGAGACCGGAATTGAGCCGGATATCCAAGTGCCTTTCACGGCGCAGGAGTACGAGCAAGGGATTGATCCGCAGCTTAACGCGGCCATTGATATGATTTTGGAACGATATGAAGGCGACAAAGCCCCAACAGATTGAGCGAGAGGTGTCTGCCGGCGGCATTGTGTTTCGCCGCAAGGGGACGCGTATGTGGATCGCCATGATGAAGGATCCCTATGAGAAGTGGACCTTCCCAAAGGGACATGTGGAAAAGGGCGAGGAATTGGAGGAGGCGGCCGCGCGCGAAACACTGGAGGAGCTTGGACTTGAGCAGATACGGCTGTTGGAGGAGTTGGGCAAGATTGACATCTGGTTTCGCGATCGGTTTCAGAAGAAGGGCAAGCTTATCCACAAGGACATCCACTACTTTTTGTTTGAAACGCCTGGCAATGCGGCGCTCCATCCCGATCCTGGCGAGCACGTGCTGGCGGCCCGTTGGGTGAGCGTCTCCCAAGTGCTCAAGGAGTCCAGTTATCCGGACTTGGTGCCGATTTTACGCCGGGCTCTCGACTTTCTTAGAACAATGCGATAAGGTTTTTTTGGGTTTTTATGCGATATTTGACACTACAGGGGCGTGTGGAAAAGGGCGAAGGCATGGCCACGAATCTTGGGTGTCCGACCGCCAATATTGCCGTTGAACAAGGGGCTATCATCCCGGGCCTTGGGATTTATGTCGGCGAAACCGAGATGGACGAGAAGCGGTATCCGTCGCTTATTTGCATTAGTGACGGACGCACCGGATCTAACCTCAAAATGGAAGTCCATCTTCTTGATCAGAAGGGGATTGATCTTTCCGGGAAATACTTGTCCGTGGTTTTATTTGAGAAAATAAGAGAAGTCATCCCATTCCCAGGAGAGCAGGAAATGGCTGAAATTATTGCGGGGGATTTGACAAAAGCAAAGGATTGGTTTGTGAAATCTTCCCAAAATTGAATGGGGGTGCTAAAATACTCCCGTTATATTTAATCTTTTCCAAGAGACCTCTGAAAAACGGCGTCTTTTCGGCAAGAATTCCAGCCAACTCCGCTCATCCTCCGCTGACAGGAGACCCGCGGGCTCGGTCGTCCATTCACCGAAAATCCATGCGTTTTTCAAAGATCTCAACGCTATATGGCAAAGATGACCAAAAGCCAATTTGTGAATACATTGGCTGAAGTAATGGGGGTCGCGAAAAAAGAGGCCTCCGAAGGATGGGATAAGTTCGTAGAATTGGCGTATCGCGAGGTCAAGAGCCACGAGGAATTCAACCTTCCGGGCCTTGGTAAGCTGGTGAAGAAACAGCGCGCCGCACGCACCGGGCGCAACCCGATGACCGGGGAGAACATTTCCATCCCGGCCAAGACGGTCGTGAAGTTCCGGGTGGCCAAGCAGGCCAAGGACGCGGTTCTTTAACGAACAGCTGTCATGGACATCGCCGTGACTGTTGCGCCTTCGGGCCAAGGGATACAGACCCTTGTTCCCTCCCGCACAACGGTCACGGCTTTTGGTTATGCTCAAAGCGATCCTGATTGATCTGATCCATCCACGGATGCTTCGCGATCACGCGCTGGAAAGATTGGGGGAGGTAGAAGAACTGGTAAACACCTACGGAGGAATCGTGGTCGTGAAGACCTGGCAAAAACGGTTTGCGCCCCATCCGAAAACCTACATCGGCACAGGCAAGGTGCGGGCGCTTTGCGACGAGACGCGCACGCTTGGGGCGAATCTTGTCATCATCAACGGGGAGTTGAAGCCGCGCCAGACATTTGAAATTGGCGAGGCGTTGCGCAAACAAAAAGTGGAAGTTTGGGACCGGATTGATTTAATTCTGAAGATTTTTGCCAAGCACGCGCGTACGACCGAGGCGCGTCTGGAAATTGAACTGGCAAGCGTGCGGCATATGGGGCCGCGCATTTTCGGGATGGGGATGGAGCTCTCGCGCCAGGCCGGCGGCATCGGGACGGTTGGTATCGGCGAGACCAACATTGAGCGCATGAAGCGGCACCTACGCGAAAAGGAACGGTCGATCAAACAGAAACTGGAGAAGTATGAGCGCGGGCGCGGCCTTCAGCGTGCCGCGCGTCGGAGGGCGAATCTCAAGACCGTTGCGATCGTTGGATACACGAACGCCGGAAAGACCACCCTGCTCAATGCCCTGACTGGTCGGCGCGAATATGCGGCAGAAAAATTGTTTGCCACGCTGGATACCCGTGTGGGGCAGTTGTATCTACCCGGTTCCGGGAAGCTCGCGCTTGTGTCCGACACGATTGGGTTCATCAAACGATTGCCGCCGGAGTTGTTAAATGCGTTTGCGTCCACACTCTCTGAAGCGGTGGACGCGGATGCGTTGATTCACCTTGCGGACGGTTCAGACCCGCATGTGTTTGGCCACCTCCACGTGGTCGAGGAGATTTTACAGCGGCTCGGCGTGGCCGGGACGCCGCGGCTGCTTGTGCTCAACAAGGCGGATCGTGTGGACGCCGCGCGGCGCGCGTCTGTGGACGAGCAACTTGCCGAGATTCCGCACATCTGGGTATCAGCCGAAACAAAACAAGGGCTTGAAGCCCTTGTGGATCACGTGGAACGGGAACTGGCCTAGATCTTGATCTTTTTCAAATCGTACGCTTTGCCTTCGCGGTCCCACTTTTTCAGCGTGCGCAATCCGCGGCTGGAAATGGTAACCGTGACCATCCGTCCAGTCGCCGGATTGAGCAGGCGGCGGGTTTGGAGGTTGGCGTGGAGCTTGCGTTTGACGCGGCGGTGGGAATGGGAAACATGCATGCCGGTGGTCGTCTTTTTTCCGGTGATGAGGCAGGATTTAGACATAAGGGGATAGGTTTTAGGGGAAAGGCGCCAGGTTGCATCAGGCCGCGTTATTCTATCGCGTATGGGAAAATCCGTCCAGTGTGTTAGAATATCCCCAGTATGAAATCTACCCACCAAGAGAGTTTACGCCAGGACTATTGCCGAATCCCGCTCACCGTTGAGGAGGAGCGCGCGCAGAAGGAACCGACGGATATCCACCAGCTTTCTTGGCGGATTTTCCGCATCATGGCCGAGTTTGTGGCCGGTTTTCAGCTCCTCTCCGAGACTTCGCGGGAGGTGACGTTCTGGGGTGGCACGCAGATCAAGCGCGGGAGTCAGTGGTATAAGGTGGCTGAAGAGTTGGCACAGCGCGTGGCGAAGGACGGCTTTACGATCATCACGGGTGGCGGTCCTGGCATCATGGAGGCGGCCAACAAAGGCGCCAAACAGGGCAAAGGAACCTCTGTCGGGTTCAACATCCATCTTCCAAACGAGCAGAGTTTGAACAAGTATGTCAACAAAGGATACGCGTTTCATTATTTTTTCTCGCGCAAGGTGATGATGGCCGCCTCGGCGCAGGCGTATGTGTTTTTTCCGGGCGGGTTCGGGACGATGGACGAGTTTTTTGAAATCGTCACGCTCGTCCAGACCGGCAAGATGCAAAAGACGCCCATCATCTGCGTTGGGAAGGAGTTTTGGGATGGATTATTCGCGTGGATCAAGAAGGTCCAGCGCGACACATTCAAGACCGTCAAACGCGAGGATGTGGAGCTTGTGACGATTGTGGACAGCGCCGAGGAAGCGTATAAGATTATTGCCAAGTCGGAGGAACGGCTGTTTTTCTAGGATGGAGATCTCTGCAAAACCGCATTTTTTCGTTTCATGGACGCCCACCAACCCCGCTCACCATCCAGTTCGTAGGGTTCGCGTGGATTGGCAGCCCATTCAACGAACAGGCGCCAGTTTTTCAGAGGTCGGTATGGGAACATCGCGGGGCATCCCCCGCGCCCTTCCTTTATGGTGAATCACTCGCATCAAAACAACGGTAAGCGCGACGCCTGGGTCGTGGATGTCAACATGGGCTATGGCCATTCTCGCGCCGCGTACGCTCTCAAGGACCTCTCGGGAGGGGAAGTGCTCTCGGCAAACGCCTACAAGGGGATTCCCGCAGGCGATAAGAACATCTGGCGACAGAGCCGCGAGATCTACGAAACCATTTCGCGGCTGAAGCCTCTGCCCGTCATCGGGAACTTTTTGTTTGAAGCGCTGGACCGGTGGCAGGAAATTCCGGCGTTCTATCCACGCCGCGACCTTTCGCGTCCGAACCTGCAGGTGCGCCAGCTCTATCACCTCATCAAGAAAGGGTGGGGCAGGCATCTCATGGAGAGGCTCGCGGAGGATCCAAAACCGCTTGTCACCACTTTTTTTGTGCCGGCGTTCATGGCGGATTATTTCGGGTATCCGGGCGACATCTGGTGCGTCACCACAGACGCGGACGTCTCGCGTACATGGGCGCCGCTTGACCCGCAGGGGAGCCGTATCCGATATTTTGCAAGCAATGGGCGTGTGGTGGAACGGCTGAAATTATACGGCGTGCATTCCGAACACATCGTTCTGACCGGATTTCCCCTGCCCAAAGAACTGGTCGGCGGGGCCAAAGCAACGGTCGCAAAAAATTTGCTACGGGATCGTTTGTGCGCTCTTGATCCAAACGGCATTTTTCTTCAGCGGTACGCGAAAACGTTGCGCGTGGAGCTCGGACCGTCCCTGTGCGCCAGGCAGAAGGCGAGCCGTCCGCTCACCCTCACCTTCGCCGTGGGCGGCGCGGGCGCGCAACGCCAGCTCGGGGCGCAAATCGTCCGCAGTTTGCGTGAAAAGATTGTCCAACAGAAGATTCGGGTGAATCTTGTGGCCGGTATCCGACGGGATGCGGTGCAATACCTGCGCGCGGCCGTGTTGGAAGCGGGGCTCAAAAAGCAGATGGGCACCTGGGTATCGGTGCCGGAGTTTCACTCGCGCGCGGACTATTTTGCCGGCTTTAACGAGCTTCTGAAAACGACCGATATCCTGTGGACAAAGCCGAGTGAACTTTCGTTTTATACGGGCCTCGGGCTTGCCGTCGTGATGGCTGAACCGATCGGGTCGCAGGAGGAGTTCAACCGCCTCTGGCTGGATTATGTGGGCGGCGGCGTGCCGCAAAATGATCCGAAGCACACAGACGAGTGGCTGTTTGACTGGATCGAGTCCGGCGGCGTCGCGCGCATGGCATGGAATGGATATGCCGAGGCGCCCACGCACGGAACGTATCGCATTGAAGATACTCTTTTGGGAAGGAAATCGGAGATTCATCCGTTACCGCTTATCGTATGACATCGACGCTTCAGCATCTCATCCACACCATTCAGCAAATACGCGACGAGCCTGAAACGCGCTCCGAAGAGGACGTCATTAAGGTTTCGGATACGGTCGCCGTGGCGGCCAGTGCGTACGAGGTGGTGCGCAACACACTTGAGTACGACGATGAACACCTTCTGCGGCGCAACGCCATTCGGCGGATTTTGAAGCGGCGGCTGGGCGAGACGGATACGAATACCGTGGCGGAAAAACTCCTGCGCGAATTGATCTGGGCCAAGTACCTTCCAAATAAGCGCATTGAAAACACGCAGACCGGAGTGGTCGGCACGATTCTGGAAAAGTACAAGGCGATGTTTACCGCGCTGGAGGAAGATACGCGCGACGGGCAGGAACACTACGACTGGCTGTTGGACGTCCTGTCCACCGAGATTGAATACCAGGTCGCGCCACCCTGCGTGGACGAGTCGCTGGCAAGTTTCGCCTACCAGACGCTGAAGGAGCGCGTACGGTTTGAAACAAACCACATTCGTGAGGAAGACCGCGACTTGCAGTTGTACATTGCTGTGCACCGCGCCATCCTCAAATCCAACCGTGCAACCCTGCGGTACCGCCTGCTCACCCTATACTATCCGGCATGGCGCACGGCAGGCGCACAAGACGCCGTGGTGCAGGAGGTATCGTCCCAGTTGAAAAAAGTCGTTGCGTCCGTGGACGGCCAAATTGAGCATACGAGTGCCGACGCTGTGTATCGGTTTGTCCGCCGTCATGCCATCGTGTTTTCGCTGATCGCGGACATCGCCCAGGACAACCCGGACGCATTTGCTTTGGCCGTCTCCTCCCGCAACACCGCAAAGATTGACTCCGCCATCACCGCCGCCGCAAAGGAGCGCTACGGCGTGTTCCGCGCGCGTCTCACCCGCACGGTCGTGCGCGCCGCGTTTTTCCTTCTGCTGACCAAAAGCATCCTGGCTGTGTTGGTGGAGTATCCCTACGAAGTCTTCGTGCTCCAGACGACGGATTATTTGCCGCTCGCGGTCAACATCCTGTTCCCGCCGCTTTTGCTTGCCGTCGTGGGCTTGAGCGTGAGGATCCCCAAACAGCGCAACACGCAAAAGATTTTAGAAGAAACGCATGCGTTCTTGGGAACCGGAGACGACATGGCATTTTTGTTCAAGCAGAAGAGGCCGTGGAGCACCGGCCCGTTATCCGTTCTGTTTAATCTCTTCTACATCGCCGTGTTTGTCGCATTGGTTGTCTTCATCGGCGGTTTCCTGCGATCCTTCGGCTTTAATAGTCTGTCTATTTTCTTCTTCCTGTTTTTCCTATCGCTGGTTGCCTATTTCGGCCTGCGCATCCGTAATACGCGCCGCGAATATCTGGTCATTGATACGGCCGCGGGTTTTTTTGGACTCTTCGGCGATATGGTCTTTCTGCCGATTGTACGCGCCGGCCGCTGGATCGCGCTTCGCGCTCCCAAGGTCAATATCTTCCTCTTCTTTTTTGATTTCATTGTGGAGGCGCCGTTTAAGGCGACGATTGGCGTGATGGAGAGCTGGGTGGCGTTTTTGCGGGAAAAGCGGGAGGAGATTTGATGGGACCCATGACCATCTCTCCCCAGGTTTGACTTCAGGATCGCAGAGATCGTCAACACAAGACACCAGCGGCGACGGTGTCAGAGGGTTGATGATCATCCCTTTTGCCTAAGGAGGATACACATGTCTTCTCACAAAAACCGATTTGGACTGCTTGGGGCACTGATAGGTGTTTTAGTCCTAGGAGTGTTTTTGTTTTCAAAAATGTCCGCGCGACTTGCCCAGGCGCCGGAGGAACCCGCGCGCTGGGGGATTACGTTTTCCACCGTGTACGCGCGAGCGTTGGGGCTGGATCCAGAGCAGGCGTACCGTACGTTCGTTGAGGAGTTGGGCGTGAGAAGTGTCCGTCTGCCCTTGTACTGGTTGGACATTGAGCCGCGTCGCGGGGAGTTTGATTTTGGCCTGTACGACCGGCTGATTGAGTATTCCAACGCGATGGGTGTGAAATTAACGCTGGTTGTTGGTGTGAAAGTCCCGCGATGGCCGGAATGTTTTCCGCCAGATTGGGCCGAGACGCTGGATCCAAGCGCCCAGCATGAGGCGGCTCTCGCGATGATCACACGCGTCGTGGAGCGCTATCGCCATTTTGCTTCGGTTGAGCGGTGGCAGGTGGAGAACGAGCCATTTTTTCCGTTTGGCGATTGCCGGCCCATCACGCCCGCGCAGTTTCAACAGCGCGTGGATCTCGTGCGCTCATTGGACGGCGCGCGCCCAGTGCAGGTGACCGTCAGCGGGGAGGTCGGCCCCTGGCAGACCGAAGTGGAAACGGCGGATATTCTCGGCATCTCCATGTATCGCCTCACCTGGAATGACTTGTTTGGCTACTTCATCTATCCGCTCACGCCGGAGTATTATTACCTGCGAGCGTCACTGGTAGAGGACCAGGTGGAGCGCGTGGTGGTGTCCGAGCTTCAGGCCGAGCCGTGGTTTCCCGAACCCATCGCGAGCCGCCCGCTTTCCGTCTGGTATAATGCGTTTGATGCAGAGGCTTTTGAGCACAACATCCGGTTCGTGGAGGACGCGCGTTTGCCAGAGGTCTATCTCTGGGGCGCCGAGTGGTGGCTGTTGTTGCGAGAGAACGGCGACGAACGGTTGTGGAATGTGGCCAAAAATGTTTTTGCTTCTTCGCGGTCCTCTGGCCCAGGTGTCTGACCCCTTGTGCCTCGTCCTATGCCCAAACTTCCCACCTACGACGTCGTGATCATTGGCACCGGTTCCGCTGGTTTTTCTGCGGCCGAAGCCGCGCGCGCGCAGGGCGCGAGCGTGTGCGTGATTGAGATGGATCGCCTGGGCGGTGAGTGTCCCAACGATGCCTGTGTCCCCTCCAAAGCGCTGCTCAAAGTCGCGCAGGCCTATCGGCTTGCCCAGCAGGCGCGAACCTTTGGCGTGCACACCGGGCCAGTGTCGTTTTCATTTGCCGAGGTGGGGAAGTATCGCCAAGGCGTTGTGGAGACGTTCACGGGCGGCGGCGCGTTTGGGGACCAGTACCTTGCCAGTTTCCATCTGCTGGATGTGGAGGTGAAAAAAGGCCGTGCGCAGTTTGTGGCCGAGGATACCGTAGAGGTCGCGGGGGAACATGTGCGAGGCCGCGCGTTTGTGATCGCGACCGGCACCACGGATTTTATTCCCCCGATTCACGGGATTGACCGCGTAAAAACGCTTTCGTGGCGTGATGCGTTACGGCTTGGGCATGTCCCAAAATCGCTTGCGATTATCGGCGGCGGGCCCGTTGGCTGTGAGCTCGCCACTTTTTTTGCGAGCTTTGGCACACGGGTCGTCCTGTTTCAAAGAGTTCCGCAGATTTTGCGCCGCGAGGATCCAGAGATTTCCGCGCTCGCGCGCGAGGCTCTGGAGGCGCTGAAAGTGGAAGTGTTCACCAGCGCCAGTGTGACGGATGTGCAGAGCGGGGGAGCGGGCGTGGTGGGCGTGCAAGCAGAGGTGGGAGGGAACCGGAAGATGCACGCGGTGGAGCAGGTAATTGTCGCCGCGGGTAAGCGGGCGAATACCAAAGGGCTTGGGTTGGATGAGGTGGAGGTGAAAACGGACGAGCGCGGATGGATCGTGACTTCGCGCGAACAACGAACGAGCGCGGCGCAGGTATTTGCGGCAGGCGATGTGGATGGCGGGAAGATGTTTACGCACACCGCCCACCATGAGGGCTTTGTGGCCGGGTACAATGCGGCGCTGTTTGCAAAGAAAAAACGTTCGGCGCGGATGAAATCGGATGAACGGGTGGTGCCGCGCACCACGTTTCTCGCGCCCGAGGTGGCGAGCGTTGGGATGACACAGCCGGAAGCCGCGGCGGAATACAAAAAAGCGTTGATCGGACGGTGCCAGATGGCGACGTTGGGACGCAGCGTCACCGATCATGCCCGTTTTGGCCTGATGAAAATCGTCGCGCATCCCAAAACACGCAAGGTGTTGGGCGGCCACATGATCGGCGAGCGGGCGGGGGAAGTGATCCATGAAGTGGCACTGGCGATGCATGTGGGCGCAACCGTGGATAAACTCGCCACCATGATTCACGCGTATCCGACGTTTAGCGAAGCCGTGGCGGTCGCCGCGTCGGGGATGCAATTAGAATGAAACCATTTCTATGTCCCGTGAAATCGTCCTGGATATTGAGACCCAATCCGCCGCGCTCGCGGACTTGTCCAAACTGCGGATCAGTGTGATCGGTTGTTATTTTTACGAGTCAGATACCTACGAGGTGTTTGAGGAAGAGGAGTTTCCCTCCCTGTTTAAACGGCTGGAACATGCCGACCGGCTGATCGGCTATAATACGAAAGGTTTTGATCTGCGGGTGATGAACAACTATTACAACGGGGATTTTTTTTCATTTTCAAACCTTGACCTGCTCGAGGAAATTCACAAGGCGCTTGGATTCCGTCTGAAGCTGGACGATGTGGCCGCCGCAACCGTCGGCACGCGCAAGGCCGGCCATGGGCTTCAAGCGGTTGAGTGGTGGAAACAGGGGGAGATTCAGAAAATCAAGGACTATTGCCTGCAGGATGTAAAGGTGACACGGGATGTCTACGAGTACGGACGGAAGTATGGCGCACTGGCCTACGTAGATAGGATGGGGGAGCGCCGCGGTATTCCTGTGAATTTCAGCCAAACACAGGCTGTTTCGCCGAAAATCAACCTAACCATGGGGCTCTAGGGATGGGTTTTACTGTGGATAACTCTTACTTTGACGCACAAGATGTGGTGGTCTAAAATAGAAGGTACCCACTATATATAGTGGTGATAGATCTTCAGCCGAACCTCTCAGGAGTGAACAGAATGATCCCGCCGGGATTGTTTTTATTCTGCCTTGGTATCTAGAACCACTTACCTTATCCCTCCTTATGCCCTCCTCCCCCCTTCCACGCGTCCAACATTCCGCCACGGACGCCACGCCTATTTCAGACGCCATCTGGCAATTTATGACATCCGTCAAAGCCTTGCGCAAACGGGATGGGTCGGAACAGGCGTTTGACGCGCACAAACTTGCGCGTTCCATTGAGGGTGCGCTTCGTGCCGCAGGGATGAAGCCGGGACGGCTGTACGAGGAGATCGCCTCCCAAGCGCTTTCGCGCCTCACCCACCAGTTTGATGGCCATTCCATTCCTTCGTATGCCGATGTACGTGAGGTGATTCAGCTGACCTTCATCGACCACAACTTGTTGCATGTGGCGAAGAAATATTTGGCATACCGTGGGAAAGAGGAGACGCCCTCGGAGCGCTATGGCAACGGGCTCACGGTCGGGCGGTATTTCACCAAAGAAGGGGTGCACCCGTATGACGAACTGGAATGGGAAACACGCGACGCCGTGATCTCAGACGCCAAAGGTCAGGTGGTGTTTGAACAAAAGGGCGTTGAGGTTCCGAAGTTTTATTCACAGACAGCGACGAACATCATCGTTTCCAAATATTTTTACGGCACGATCGGCAAAGATGACCGCGAATTCTCCATGCGTCAGCTGGTCTCGCGCGTGGCGCGCACTATTTCAGACTGGGGCCGTAAAGACGGGTATTTTCAGACGGCAAGCGACGCGCAAGCCTATGAGGACGAGCTTCATGCGATTTTGGTCAATCAGATGGCGGCATTCAACTCGCCGGTTTGGTTCAATGTGGGTACACCACGCCCACCGCAGTGCAGCGCCTGTTTTATCAATTCCGTTGAAGACGACATGCGTTCCATTTTGAACCTGTGCGTCACCGAAGGAATGCTGTTCAAGGGCGGCTCCGGCACCGGTACGAATCTCTCGCGCCTGCGTTCCAAGCACGAGTACCTTGGGGGGAGCAACGGCAAGGCGTCCGGCCCCATTTCCTTTATGAAAGGGTTGGATGCGTTTGCCGGAGTGATCAAGAGCGGTGGAAAAACGCGCCGCGCGGCCAAGATGGTGATTTTGGACGTCACCCACCCGGACATTGACGATTTTATTACATGCAAGGTGGAGGAAGAGAAAAAGGCCTGGGCGCTTATGGACGCCGGTTATGACGGTTCCATTGACGGTCCGGCCTACGCTTCCATCTTTTTCCAAAACGCGAACAATTCCGTGCGCGTCAACGACGAGTTTATGCGCGCGGTAGAGGCGGACGACGAGTGGACGACCCACGCCGTCACGAATGGCGCGCCGGTGAAAACATGGAAGGCGCGAGAACTCATGCAAAAGATGGCGGACGCGGCTTGGCAGTGTGGCGATCCGGGCGTTCAGTACGACACGACCATCAACGACTGGCACACGTGCATCAATACGGATCGGATTTATGCGTCAAATCCTTGTTCGGAATACATGTTCCTGAACGACAGTGCCTGCAACTTGGCGTCGCTCAACCTGATGAAATTCCGCAAAGAAGTGAATGGCCAGATGGTGTTTGATGTGGAAGCGTTCAAGAAAGCGAACGAAATCATCATCACCGCCATGGAGATCATCGTCGGAAACAGCGTCTATCCGACGCCGGCCATTGAGCAGAACAGTTTTGATTACCGTCCGCTCGGCATCGGGTATGCCAATCTGGGCGCGCTTCTGATGAGCCGCGGACTTCCGTATGATTCCGACGAAGGGCGCAACCTTGCCGGAGCGATCACCTCGCTCCAGAGCGGTCACTGCTATTACCAGAGCGCCAAAATCGCTGAAAAGATCGGGCCGTTTGCCGGATTTAAGATGAATGAGGAGCCCTGTTTGCGCGTGATGCGCAAGCATCGCGATGCCTCCTACGACCTTTCGTCTGAAGGCGTGCCGGCCGACCTGCTGACCGAAGCGCGCAAGGCGTGGGACAGCGTGGTGGAGTCTGGCAGCCGCTGGGGTCTGCGCAATGCGCAGATCAGCGTGATCGCCCCGACCGGCACCATTTCGTTTTTGATGGACTGCGACACGACCGGCGTGGAGCCGGACATTGCGCTCGTGAAATATAAATGGCTGGTAGGCGGCGGGATGCTCAAGATCGTGAATCAAACCGTGCCGGAAGCGCTCACACGGCTGGGGTACACACAGGCCGAGCGCACGGAAATCC
>VGKU01000007.1 GCA_016882235.1 Candidatus Parcubacteria bacterium | reverse complement strand
TACTCCGAGTTTCCGATGCATGGTGAAATTACCGTGCGGAGCAATCATGTGTTCCTCTTTTCGTATCGTTCGTCTATTCTGGCTGTCATTATCGTGAGCAAGGAGATTGCCGATGTGGTCCGTTCGTTGTTTAATCTTGCATGGAAGGGCGCGGAGGGATATCCAATGAAGCGACACGGCTGACGAGGTGTGGACCCCTGTCCCTGCGGGAATGAAAAACAACCGCCGTACTGCGGTTGCTCTGTGGGAATCAAAGGGTACGCGTTGTCACGATCCCAGGCTGCAGTGGTAGTGCGGCCGAAGGAATTGAGGCTTTTCCCGCAAAGGAAAATGCCCGTTATGAAGGGAGAGAATTCGTTTCGTCAACGCATTCTCCCTGTCGAGCTGTTTCACGATGTCTTCTCCGGTCTCAGCCGGAGTGAGCGACGTGTCAGCCCTTGCGCCTGACCCTTCATAACTCCTCCGGATTCGTCCGGCTGTGCCTGCCGGCAAGGCTGTCCTCCCAGTGAGGATCTTGGGGAGAAGATACCTGTTTTATTCGATTTTGTCAAGGTGAGTGTAACCAGAATCGCTAAGTGGTAGGAAATTGTCGATGTGTATTGGCAATTTTTTTGTCTGACAATAGTTGATCAACTCGTGGAATCTGATACGTTCGCTTGTTGGTCAAAAGCCGACATGTGAGGAGAAGAGAGAGAATAGAAAAGACGCCCCGTTTCCGGAGCGTCTTTTCGTTTGGAAGAGAGCTTGGCCTTGCGGCCATCATATCTCTCCACGGCAAGCATGGTGACGTGAAGGGATCTGATGGGGCGGGGACGGCACGGATGTTTTATGTCCATGCCGTCCCCGCGAGTGGTCATCTGATGAGGCGGTGCTACTTGTGCTTGCCGCCCTTCTTCTGCTGGTTCCGGTTCCCGCCTCCGCTCGGCCCCTTGTGCTGGGCCGCGCGCGAGGCCTCGGCCTTCTCCGTCTTGCGGGTCATGTACTCGGGGGGCCTCTTCGGCTTGGCGGGGTCCCCGAACGCGCCGCCCGAGGCCGCGCGTCGGGCACGGGTGCGAGCCTGCTCCGTGCGGAATGCCGTGAGGCGCAGGGCTTCGTGTCGGTCGGCCTCGGCGCGCTCGCGGGCGAGGCGCTCCTCTTCCTGCCTCGTCTCGATCAGCGCGATCACCCTGTCGCGGTCGGCCTCAGCCTCGCTGATCGTCTGCGACCCGTTGGGAAGCAGATGGTCGGCACAGGCCCTGCACAGCGAGACGCTGGCCAGTTCGAACTGGTCGATCATGTCGTACCGGCGCAGGTTCAGCAAGCGCCGGACCGACCCGATGGACCCCACTCGCGCCTCTGCGAACGGGACGAGCGCGTAGCACTTGCCGCCCTTCCCGGTGCAGACGATGTGGAGGAGGCCGTTAACCCGCAGGATGCTCCCGGGGCTGAACTTGAGCGGCTCCTCGGTCGCGGCGGGCGGCGCGATCTGGTTGCTGGATGCCCGCTTCTCGGCCTCGGCGCGTTCGCGGGCGAGCGCCTTCTCCCTGCGCAGGTGGGCCCGCTGGCCCTTCGACGGCCTCTTCGGCTTCATCTTGGCCTTCGCGACGAGCCGCGGGAGCTCGTGCGCGATGACCTGGCCCGTCGTCATGGCCGAGGGCCACGACCGCCAGTCTTCCCCGAGCTTCTCTGCGATCTGGATGGCCTCCTCGATGGCAGCGAGTGCCGCCTCGCCCGTTCCACCGCCGTTCTCATTGGCGAGCCAGGCGAGCTGGAGCCCGCGCTCGACGATGAGCGGATGGTTGGCGAGCTGGATGGCCTCCTCGCCGCGGGTGATGACCTCCTCCGTGGAGGTCAGCTGTCGCCAGTCGATCCCGCCCTGCTCGAGCTTGTTGGCCAGGAGCCCGAGGCGCTCCAGACCAACCCTCGTCTTGAGGCCGACCCAGCGGCCCCAGAAGTGGACGAGCACGGCCCGGCCGTGCACGACCGCCGAACTGGGGTAGGCCCCGGGACGGCCGTCGGACATGGACACACTCATGGTCATGGTTCCTCTCCTGTTCCTGTGTGTGGTGGTGAAGTGGAGTGATTCGGTTCCGCCAGAGGCCGCAAGCGTGGCTTGCGACCTTTGGTAGATGGGCGGCGCAAGAAGACGCTCTTGCGCCGCCCCGTTGCCTCCTCGGCGTGGGGGATAGCTGCTTCCCCTGGGCTCACCACTTGCGGCAGGTGACTCCGTTGTGGCCCGACGTTGTATGTAGGAGGTAGTCTATTCCATTTTCCACCTTTTTTTTGCGCGGCCCGCGTGCTTCATGGGATCTCCCAATCCGCACGCGGGCCGCACGTCCCTTCTCGTGGAGCTCCGCTTAGCAGAGCTCCGCCACGGCGCCGTTGGCGCGGTGGTTGTTGCGGCCGCGGGTCCTCGGCGGACGCCGCAGCGCCTGGGCGTCCTCGGCCGCGATCTCCTCGGGGGAGGGCACGGTCTGGGCGGTCTGGGCGGTCGGGACCGAGGCCGGGGCGGTCTGGGCGGAAGCGGGGAGCTGGTCGCGGAGCGCGGCCAGCGTCTCGGCGCCCTTGACGCCGGCGAGGGGGGCGCGGACGGCCTCGTCCTCGTCCGCGGGTCGAGGCGGGGCGGGCTTCCGCTCCTCGCTCTTCTCGGCGGGGGCGCCGAGCGTCCGCGCGAGGTACATGAGGTCGTCGAAGGGCGCCCAGGCCGTGCCCGGGCCGACGCCGTTCATGATCGCGTGCTCGGCCCTGAAGCCGAGGAGGCACAGGGCCGTCCTGACGGCGGCGAGGGCGCGGTGCGGGTTGCCAGCGAACGCGACGGACTCCTCGACCGGCACCCCCATCACCTCGGCCGACTTCCCGGCGAGGGTCTGGAGGTCGTCGCGGGAGTACTGGCGCTCGTGCGCCAGATACATCATGTTGTCGTTGCGGGGGTCGCCGATGGGGTGGCGGTTGTTGTTGCGGGCGGGGCGGTTCTGGTGATTGCTCACGGTGTCCTCCGAAGTCGGGATCGTTTCTCACGACCCCTTGTCCATTGCCTCCAGGCCCCACCATGGGATCCTTTCAGCGGAGTAGGGGGAAAAAGGAGCCGGTCTCTCCCCATTCCGCTGAAAGAATCCGTTCAATGTACGTTCCTGCCCAGTCTTGAGGACCGGCCCAGGAATACGGAGGTAAAGCATGGCCCAGTGACCTGCCCGAGGGCTGGTTTAGGCCGTGAGGTCCGTGCGTATGGAGTGAAACTCTTTTTTTGAAAGAGTTTCTACTAAGTAAGCTTTCGCCTCATTAGTCCATTTGAACCTCTCCGCCATCGTCATCTTGGTAGAATCGGATGGACGGCTTTACTCTCTCCTCCGTATTTCTGGGTCTGTCAGAATGAAAAACCGGTTGCTGTATCAATCTCGAGGGAAAGAGATGGACACAACAACCGGCTTTTCAAGCATGGTTGTGTGACGCCGGCTGAAACCGGCGGCTACCAAACAACATCGGTAGCGGATGACTCTCTCCCAAGAATCATTTTCAATTTGATTGTACGTTACACAATAACATTTCTTGTCAGCTTTGTCAAGACCCGATAGGAATAAAAAGCAAAAAATTAGCTAAAATAAGCAAAAAAGAAGTGTTAAGGTTGGCGAGAATATTTAGAAGGTTTCGCGAAGCAAAGGCTGGGCTCGCACGGACCGCGAAGCGCATGTTATACTATCCTCACTATGCAGCCGTTTTTACAGACCATTGGACATAAAACGGCAAAGCGGGTGCTTACGGCGCTGTTTGCGGGGGATCGTCCTCCTCACGCCTTACTCATCGTTGGCCCGCCGCATGTGGGTAAGCGGCATATCGCGGAAGAATTGATCACCTCTCTCTTCCAAACCAACCGGCCTTTGGATGCGCTCGCGGATGTCACGGTCGTGAAACGGGAAGTGGATCCAAAGACGGACAAGCTCCGGACGCAGATTACGGTCAAGCAGGTGCGGGACCTGACGGCGCGGCTTTCCATGTCCTCATTCGGGGGTGGATGGAAAGTGGCGCTCATTGAGGAAGCGCACCGGCTCTCAGAGGGAGCCGCGAACGCTCTTCTCAAAACGCTCGAGGAACCCAAAGGCCAAACCCTGATCATCCTGATCGCCCCGAGCATAGACGCCGTTCTCTCAACGGTCGCCTCGCGCTGTCAGACACTGCGTTTGTCCATCGTGCCAAGCGCGGAACTGTCCGCCGCGCTTACCAAACGCGGTCTCTCTCAACCGGATGCACAGGCCATTGCAAAACGCGCGCTCGGCCGTCCCGGGTTTGCCCTGCGGCTTATCCAAGATAGTGAGCTACGGGCGCGTAAGGACATGGCGTGCGAGCAGGTGAATCGGCTCTTTCATGCGGGACTGGCGGAGCGGTTTGGCGCAGTCCTCACCCTGATCCCCAAAGACGAAACGGACAAGGCGCGTGCGCTTTCCCGCCTGTTGGACGATTGGTCCGAGGCTCTGCGCGACCGATTGCTCGCGCCGGACGCGCAGGCGAATGGCGCCGCTAGAGCTCTGCGCCGCCTTCAGGAGGCGCGTCTTGCGCTTCGCCAGAATGTGAATGCGCATTTAGCATTGGAACATATTTTAATCACTTGAGATTCCTCGGTTCCCCCGCCGTTGGCGTGGTCATCGGGATAACCAAGAGAGCAAAAAGCACAGGTATGAAAAAACTTACCGTCATATTGTTCAGCGTTGTCCTGCTCGGCGCTGGGTGCGCGGGGCTCACGGGAACCAAGAAGGGCGCAGGCCCGGACGGCGGCGTGTTCAAAAGCTCGGACGCCGGCACAACCTGGACGCAGGTGGCGGCCGTCCCGACCGCGCAGGGCATGGGTACGCTGGCAACAACCGATGTGCTCAATCTGGAAATGGACCCCAGCGACCGGTTCGTGCTCTATGCGGGATCGCGCACAAGCGGGTTCGTGTCCACCCAGGACGGCGCGATGTCTTGGCAGTTGCCGCGCCAGGCGATCTTTCGCGAAGGGCTTATCTATGCCGTTGAAGTGGACCCAAACGCCTCCTGCACCTATTTTGTCGCCAAAGGGAATCGTCTGTACAAAACGAGCGACTGCGGGCGGTCGTTCAGCGACGAGGCCTATGTGGAAACGCGCGCAGGGATCACGATCCTGCAGGTGGCTGTTGATTGGTACAACAAAGGAACGGTTTGGATCGGTCTGAGCAACGGCGATGTCCTAAAGAGTACAGACGCGGGGGCAAGCTGGAGAGCTTCCCTCAAACTGGGTGAGGAAATCTCCGAGATCATGCTCAACAACAGGGATAGCCGTCAGGTGATGATCTCCTCTTATAAAGGAGGGATCTGGCGCACGATCGACGGCGGGGAGCGCTGGGAGAAAGCGGACGGGTCGATTTCCAAACTGACCGGTTCTTCGCGCGTATTCGCGCTTTCACAAACGGCGGACGGGTCGGTCTTGCTTGCCGCGACGCAGTACGGGCTGTTGCGTTCCAAGGATTTCGGCGCGACCTGGGAGGCCATCACGCTTTTAACTTCGCCAAACCAAGTGACGATTCGTGCGGCGGCTCTCGCGCCTGAAGCGCCCCATGTGATGTATTACGCCACGCCCGGCACGTTCTATCGCACCAACGACGGCGGCGTGACATGGCAGACGCAAAAGTTCCCGAGCGCGCGTGTGCCGCGAGCGATCGTGATTGACCCAAAGGATGAGGCGGTGTTATATATCGGGGTTGCCCAACCACAAGATTAACAGGCGTTTCCCTTGGTGAGTGCACAGAGTGACGAAGCTATCCCTTTGTATGCATACGTATCTGACCACGAAGAAAAATGTATTTGAGAGCGCCCTGGCGCAATTACAAAAAGAGTTCGCTGGACTGCGGACGGGGCGGGCGACACCGGCGCTGGTTGAGGATCTCACGGTGAACGCGTACGGTTCCGCCATGGAGATAAAAGGCCTCGCTTCTATCAGTATTCCAGACCCGCGAACGTTGGTGATTGAACCGTGGGACAAGGGGTTGATCCAGAACATTGAGAAGGGGATCCGCGACGCCGGCATCGGGCTTAATCCGGTGGTGGACGGACACGTGGTGCGCGTCGTCGTTCCGCAGATGACCGAAGAAACCCGCAAGCAGATGGTGAAGGTCATGAAAGAGCTGATGGAAGAGGCGCGGATCCGTTTGCGCGGCGCGCGCGAGGATGTGCGGGAGGAGATTTTGAAAAAAGAAAAGGCCAAAGAGGTATCCGAAGACGAGAAGTTTAAGCTGTTTGACGAATTGGATAAACTGACAAAAGGTTTTACGGACGAGGTGGGCGAGATGGGAAAGCGCAAGGAAGAGGAAATCATGACCGTCTAATTTGGACTGAACACATTCGCGTTTTTTCGTTCAACCCACGTTGAAGGACGTTTGAGGGGGATGCCATTGCGTTCAACAACATGTATCGAGTTTGGTCACTCAGACATTTTATGCATCCAACTGTTACCATGGAGAAATTGACGGCCCTCGCCAAACAGCGAGGGTTCGTGTATCCGGGATCGGCGATCTACGGTGGGCTTGCCAACTCGTGGGATTTCGGGCCGCTCGGCGTTGAGTTGAAGAACAATCTTCGCGATTGGTGGTGGGATCGGTTCGTCCATCAGCGGACGGATATGGTAGGGCTGGATGCCGCCATCATGATGAACCCGCGTGTATGGGAAGCGTCCGGCCATGTCGGCGGTTTTGCGGATGCGATGGTGGACTGTAAGACCTGCAAAGCGCGCCACCGCGCCGATCATCTGGTCGAGAATGCTTCTCCCGACCTGCAGGCAGACGGCTTGCCCGTGGAAGAATTGTCGCGCCTCATTACAGAAAAAGGGATCGTTTGCCCGCAGTGCGGCAAGAAGGATTTTACTCCTGCGCGCAAGTTCAATCTGCTGTTTGAAACCTCGATCGGAAAGACCGAGGGGGACCGTGACGCGGTGTACCTGCGCGGGGAGATCGCGCAAGCCATGTTCGTTAATTTCAAGCACATCCTGGACTCCGCGCGCAAACGGCTCCCCTTTGGGATTGCCTCGGTCGGCAAGGCATTTCGCAACGAGATTACGCCAGGCAATTTCATCTTCCGGACGCTCGAGTTTGACTTGATGGAGTTTGAATATTTTATCCGTGAGGCGGACTGGCAGAAGACGTTCGAAGCGTGGCTTTCCGAAATGCAGGTCTGGCTGACCGAGATGGGATTTGATCCCGCGCACCTGCGCGTGCGCGAACACACCAAAGAGGAACTTTCTTTTTATTCCAAGCGGACAGTGGATATTGAATATGCCACGCCGTTTGGCTATAAGGAGATGTTCGGGCTTGCGTACCGCACGGATTATGATCTCAAGAATCACATGGAGCAAAGCGGTGCAGACCTTCGCTACACAGATCCCGAAAGTGGCGAGAAGTTTATCCCGCACGTCATCGAGCCAACCTTCGGCCTGTCGCGCCTTACGCTCATGACCCTGCTTGAAGCGTACCATGAGGAACAGGCGCCCACGGCGGATGGCGGGACGGATACACGGGTCGTAATGAAGTTTCATCCGCGTGTCGCGCCATTCAAACTAGCGGTTTTGCCTTTGTCGAAAAAGCCAGAACTGACTGCGGTGGCGCGTCCGCTCCACGAGCGGCTCACAAAGCGGTGGTACGCGGATTATGACGAGACGCAATCGATCGGCAAGCGCTATCGGCGCCAGGATGAGATCGGAACGCCGTACTGTGTCACCGTGGATTTTGACTCATTAACGGATCAGGCCGTCACCGTGCGCGACCGCGATACCATGAAGCAGGAGCGGGTGAAGATGGACGCGTTAGAAGCCTGGTTTGCCGGAACCCTCGGTCCTCTATGAAATCCCTGACGTTAAAAAATGGTCTGCGCGTCCTGCTGGCTCCTTCCAAAGGCACCGAGACGGTGACCGTGCTTGTGCTTGTGCGCGTGGGGTCGCGCTACGAATATAAAAAACTCAACGGCGCGTCGCATTTTATTGAGCATTTGCTGTTTAAGGGAACCAAAAAGCGTCCGACCGCCCAACAGATCAGCCGCGCGCTGGATGCGCTGGGCGCCGAGTTTAACGCGTTCACGGACAAGCATCTGACCGGCTACTATATTAAGACAGACCGCGGCGCTCTTCCGCTCGCGTTGGATATTCTTTCGGACATGGTGTTTGGATCCGTGTTTGCTCCCGCGGAAGTCAAGCGCGAACGCACAGTGGTGATTGAGGAAATCAACATGTACCGCGATACGCCCATGCGCCATGTAGAGGATTTGCTGGAAGAAGCGATGTTTTCGGGAAACACGCTTGGATGGAATATCGCTGGAACACCAAAAAGCATGCAGGAAATGCCGCGAGACGAAATCCTCGATTACTACCGTTCGTACTACCAGCCGTCCAACATGATCCTTGCGGTGGCAGGAAATCTGGATGAAAAAGCAACGCGGTTGGTTGAACACCATTTTGGTTCAATCAAAAACGTTCAGACCGATTGTGGCGCCTATGCGCCGTTTGTGGATCAGAACCATCGCGAGCGCGCGCCCCATGTGCGCATCCAAACGAAAAAGACGGAGCAGATTCAAATCGCCATCGGGTTTCCCTCGTTTGGCATTGACGATGCGCGCAATCCTGCGCTCAGTTTGCTCTCGGTGATTCTGGGTGGCAATATGAGCTCGCGACTGTTCGTGCAGGTGCGCGAACGACGCGGGCTTGCGTATTTTGTGCGCGCATCCAATTCGTCCTACGACGATGTGGGGGTGTTCGCGATCCGCGCGGGACTGGATAAGCGTCGTCTGCCACTGGCCATGAAGACCATTCTCTCCGAGCTTCGCAAGGTCGCGCGAAACGGCGTCACGGCCCAAGAACTTCAGGACGCAAAAACATTCGCGCACGGTCAGATGTCCATCAACATGGAAGATACCTTCCACCGGGCCGAATGGTTCGGAAAGCAAAAACTATTTGAGAAGGAGCTGTTGACGCCCGAGGCCTACCGCAAGCGTCTGGACGCACAGACCGCCGCGGATGTCCGGCGGGTAGCGCGCGAAGTGCTGGATTTTTCACGGATGAGTATCGCTGCGGTCGGGCCATATCGAGACCGCGAAGATTTTCTCACCTGTTGTCATCTGGAGCGTGCGTAGCGCATGCAGAACACAGGGGTGCTGACTTGCTGAAGATGAAAGTGAATTAGGTATGAAAACAATCATCGCCAACTGGAAAATGACTGTCGGATCGCGCGAAAGCGTGGCGCTTGCGCGCGGGACGCTCTTGTTGTTGCGCGGGCGCAAAGTTACGCCCGAAGTGGTGATCTGTCCGTCGTTTACGGCACTGTCGGAGGTACACAAAGTCGTGGCTCGCAGTTCGGTCTGGTTGGGCGCGCAGGATGTGTGTTGGGAAGAGCAGGGGGCGTATACCGGCGAGGTGAGCCCGCGGATGCTGACGGAACTGGGAGTGAGCCATGTCCTCATCGGCCACTCGGAACGGCGGGGAAGACTTGGGGAGACGGACGAGATGATTCATCAAAAATTGGTCAACGCGCTTGAACATGGTCTGACGCCCATCCTCTGCATTGGTGAAACCCAACAGGAGCGAGAGGCCGGTATACAACAGGAGCGCGTGCGCGAACAACTCGTCGCCGCCTTTTCGGGAGTCCGTCTCAAATCCAACGCCCGCGTCTTTGTCGCCTATGAACCGGTTTGGGCGATCGGGAGCGGACACACGCCCGAGGTGCCCGAGGTAGTCGCGATGCACACCTTCATCCGCACCGTACTTACCGAGGCGTTATTGGGATCTGCGCGCACCGCTGTGCGCGTGCTTTACGGCGGCAGCGTGGACGGAGAGAACGCGTACCGATTTTTGCGTGAGGACGAGGTGAACGGAGTGCTCGTTGGGGGAGCGAGTGTGAAGCTCAATCAACTCAAAGAAATTATGACCTCGGCAAGCGAGGTGCTTGAGGCAAAGGAGGGAATCGTATGATTACCCTTTTTTCTACCATCCTTGCGGTCGTAAGCACGTTGATCATCCTCATTGTTCTTGTCAGGAAGATTTCGGTTCTTCGTGTCATGGACATTAAGACGATCGCGACGGAACGATCGCGCGAACTCAAGGAGAAGCTCATCATGGGCCGGTTTGAGCGACGCGCGCTCGGCAAGTGGCGTGTGGTTTCGCGTGCCGCTGGCGCGGCCGTGCAAGGCGCTTCCCGTGTGGGTCGCCGCGCCGTTCAACGGTTGTATGCGATTGAGCAGTACTACCAAAAATTGAATCGCAACGCGACTGAAGGCCAGCACGCCTATCCGCTTGAGACCATCAAAAAAATGACGAATGAGGCGGAACGGCTTATTCAACAGGAGGAGTATATTCCGGCCGAGAAAATCTACATTGATATCATCAGCCATAACCCGCGCAGCGTGGACGCGTACGAAGGGTTGGGCAATATGTATTTGTCCAAAAAGGAATACGAACAGGCACGCGAGACGCTCTTGTTCGCCCTGCGTCTATCCCCAAACGACGCGAGCGTGAATGTCTCGCTTGCGGAACTGGAAATGGCGCTGGAGAAGAAACCCAAAGCCGCGCTTGCCTACTTGCGAAAGGCGGTGGGGAAGCGGTCGAAGAATCCCAAATACCTGGACTTTTATATTGAGGCGGCGCTCACAGCTGGTTCACTCAAGGACGCGCGCACCGGCATCCAACTGTTGTCCGACGTCAATCCGGAGAATCAGAAGATTCCCGAGTTTGAAGAGCGTTTTCACGCGCTCAAAGCGCAGTATATTGCCAAGACCTCACAAGGTTGATACGATTGGCGCGTTTCATGCCGTTGTAGCTCAGTCGGTAGAGCGCATCCATGGTAAGGATGAGGTCTCGGGTTCGATTCCCGACAACGGCTCCAGAACGGGTCGGTACCGAAGCGGTCAAACGGGACAGACTGTAAATCTGTTGGCTTACGCCTTCGCAGGTTCGAATCCTGCCCGGCCCACCAGGTACCCGCCGATGTAGCTCAGCTGGTAGAGCAACTCACTTGTAATGAGTAGGTCACCGGTTCGAATCCGGTCATCGGCTCCAGGGTGATGGTGAACGACACAGAGACCGGATGGAGCAAGGGAACGGGATGGTGAACCGTCCGGAAGATCTGGGCACAGGGAGGGGGTCACTTGACCGAAACGGTGTGAAGCCGTAGAGTTGCTCCGTTCCAAAACAACCAAAGAAGATTATTCATTTCTATGTCCCAAGACAACATGATCAAGTTGGAGTGTACCGAATGCAAAACGATCGGTTACCGTAGCCATAAGAACAAAAAGACGATCAAAGAACGTCTGGAGCTGAAGAAGTTCTGCAAGCGCTGTCGCGGCCATCAGGTGCACAAGGAGACGAAGTAAAAAGGTTTGAAGACGCATGGGAGAATCCATCGGCTTGCCCCGGTGGGTTTTATTGACAGTTTTGCCCATCCATGCTATCCTATCCGCGACCAATGCAACCTGTTCGCTAGCTTGCTAGTTTGATAGGGGAAGTTGGTTCCTAATTCATTAGCCAGAAGAACACTTCTCTGTCAGCTATGCAGAACAAGTTGTTCGTGGGCAATCTGCCCTGGTCGACCGATGACGCGGCACTCAACGAGATGTTCTCTTCGTATGGAGAGATCGCCTCGGCCCGTGTCATGACCGACAAGTTCACAGGCCGCAGCCGAGGATTCGGCTTCGTGGAGTACGTGAACGAGGCAGACGCGCAGAAGGCCATCGAGGCCTTGGACGGCAGCGATCTCGGCGGACGCCAGATCGTTGTGAACGTCGCGCGCCCGCGTGAAGAGCGCACCTAACGCGCTCGCTCAAAACCAAAACCCGGTTTCCAGTATGGAGACCGGGTTTTGCGTTTACCCCCGCGGGATCCCAGCGACGGTGTGCACCGTGATGCCTCTCACCACCTCGCATTCCCTCTGCCGTCGTGGGAGTTCAAACGCGCTTGGGGTAGGTAGAAGGAAACGTTACTCGAGGAGACCCGTGACGGCCATCAGCGCGATTCCCAAGAGAAAGACCGCGGCGTGCAGGAGCGTCTGCTTGCGGTTTTCTTCATGCTTGAGTTCAGGCAAGAGATCGGACGCGGCGATGTACAGAAAACTGCCGGCGGCAAGCGGGATCAGGATGGGGACCGCAAGATCTGCGGAAGACGTCAAATAAAATCCGACAAGGCCGCCGAGGATGACCGTGGAAGCGGAGAAAAAATTTAAGACAAGCGCGCGGAGTTTTTTATATCCCCCATGCACAAGCACCGCAAAGTCCCCAAGTTCCTGTGGAACTTCATGAAGTGCGATGGCCGCCGTGGTCGCGAACCCTAGCGAAGGCGAGAGCGTAAAGGCGGCAGCAAGAATGAGTCCGTCAATGAAGTTATGAATGGCATCGCTTGCCAGGACGAGCTGCGCATAACCCTTGACCGGCGTTTGGCAATGAAACGTCGGATCTGTTTCGCCTTGATGGGCGGCGCTGTGGCAATGGTGCCAGACAAAGAGTCGTTCAAATAAGAAGGAGAGAACAAAGGAAATAACAAAGAGGAGCATCGCGACAAACGCGTCAATCTTTCCTTCTCCGGCAAGTTCAAAGGTTTCCGGCAGAAGATGAAAAGCGACGTTTCCAAGCATCACACCGGCTGAAAGCGCAACGAGCGTGAGCAGAAATTTGGAGAGATGGCGACCTTTGAGGAAAATAAAAAGGGTGCCTGTGAGCGATAACGCTGCGATCGCAAAGGTCGCAAGCAAGATCCAGAGGAGACTAGTCATAGATAGAGTTTATTGTATAATGCCCATTGCCCGTTGCCTAGGGGAGTGGTGAAACGGTATCACGAAGGTCTCCAAAACCTTTATTCCGGGTTCGAGCCCCGGCTCCCCTGCCAAGAGAGAACCAAGGTATCAAAAGCCTTGGTTCTTTCTTTTGAACTGGCCGATACGTGAGTTCTCACGCCTCCATCTCATGTTTGAGCTTAGGCAGATTTCAGAACAGGTTTGCCAGATATCGTAGAGTTCTCTTGAAAGCAGACCGTGGAAATCCGGCTCTTTCTAGGGGGTGGAAACATGACAAAATCTTGACAAAATGCTGTTTCGTGATATAAATGATCGGCTATTGAGTACATCTCACAAGGGGTGGGAAGCCTGCTAGCGTGTACCGCGACATGTTCGAAAGAATGCCGTCGCAAAAAGGGGAAACAACGATGAGCGAACTCATGCTCGATGTTGGAACCGCCAACGACCTCAAGATGGCCTTCCGCCGTGCAGGATGGTTGCCTGAGGACATCGCGAAGTTCTGCGCCGGCGATTGTGCTGCGCGCGTCCTCCCGATCGTCCGGAGTCAAAAACTGGTCACTGTAACCCGCCTCTGGACCGAGCAGGACGGCGTCATCACCTTCTCGGTCACGTCCGACGGGACGACCGGCGAGGAGTGGATCACGCGTCTGGAGTGCAAGGGTATGGTTGTGATAGACCACGCGGAGTCGCTGCTGCGATCCAAGGCGTTCAAGCCCACCACCGGGATCACGACGCAGATCTGCGTCTTCAAGGGTTCTCTCTTCAGGGACAACGAGCGGGTCACGAAACAGATCCGCGTTGAGGCCAAGAAGCGCGGTTTCACCAAGCCGAACGCGGAGGTGGCCTGCCTGATCCGCGAGCGGTTCACGAACCAGGAGCTCGAGGCCATGGGTCTGGATATGATAGTCGCGATGCACGAGCCCATCAAGGATTCCACTGGCCATTCGTACCTCCTGTGCGCGGACCGTAGCCACGATGTTCCTTTGCTCCACACCTCCTACTGCGATCCTGGGCCCTGTTGGTACGTTACCGACGGGTTCGCCTTCGCCGCGGCGCCCACCGCTTAGCACGTTGGGCTCTGTGCCTTCGTGCAGAGGCCCTGTCCCTTAGCCCTTTGTCCTCTTCCGCTCGGACTTGCGTCTACGCCAGACGTGAATTCGAGCGATTTTTTTGTGTTGGGTAATCAGTAACTCTGCCCTCACTGTCGTTGTGTTGCTGAAGCAACCGGTCTGAGTCAGAAGACCACACAGCGTATCACAGGCGTAAAAGTCAAACCCAACGAGACATCCAATTCATCTGTACCTTCGACCGTGCCACATGCCTTGACCCGATACAATGGTTGACTTTTCCGCTTATCCGTGCTAGTATTTTCGCTTCCTAGGAATGGGGTTAGCAATAACTCCCAAACTTCTGGAGAGGCAAAAAGGAGGGACCATGGGCATCGAGATGTTCACGTCGCGCGGCTTCACGTTCAGCTACTGCCGCTACGCGGTCTTCCCGCAGATCCCGTACGTGCAGGACGTGCTCCACGTCCTGCTGCTCTCGGACAAGAAGGACGAACACGAGTACTACAGCCCCGCCTCGGCCAACTGGCCGACCTACGTCGAGAACCTCATGCTCGTGGCCGCCGCGGTGGCGCCCGAGGCGCTCGACCCCGTGATGCGCTGCGAGGAGGTGCAGGTGCGCAAGCTCATCGCCGAGGCGATCATGGTGCTCTGCCCGCCGGAGGCCAAGTGCCTGTTCAACAACGCCTTCGCCAGCGCGCAGAAGGAGTTCAAGGGCCAGCCCGCGCCCTCGCGGACCGCGAGTCGCAACGAGCTCCTCCGCGCCTGCGCTTGCTCGAAGTGCGAGCAGACGCTGCGCGAGGAGGGGCGGTGGTACAAGCCCGAGGACTTCGTGGCCAGGCCCGAGGAGGACTACGGGGCCATGGTCTACGACAGGTAGCGTTCCGTCACACGGCCAGCATGACACTCCCGAATCATCGGGAGTGTCATGCTGGTCTCTTTTATGTTCAAAGATCAATGGGCAAGTTCCCTCGTCTTTTCACTCCGATATTGACCGTCGGGCGCGCCAATTCGGTTTTCACATTTGTTCACACGGCGTTCAAGAGACTCTGCCAAGAGAGTATGGTGATATTCTTAGACCACTCTCATGAGCGCATAACAGACGATTGTCAGAAGTGACATGTACGTTTACTCTTGTGCCAGGAAGTCGCCTGCGCCTGCCCTTCGGGGGAGTATGCAGGATTTTTCTTTTATGCTACGTTTCGTTCATCAAAATGATTACGACAGTTCAGATTTTCATTGACGGAATTGGATGTTGATTTTTACGTTTGTGTGGCGTTTCTTGCGGATGGTCGGGAGAGCGCTGACTTGGGAAAGCGATACGAGGTGTGAACCGTTCAAGAATATAAAGGTCTTAAATTTTATGGAAAACGAACAGCCTATGATGTCGATTGACACAGAAACAGAATGGATGCGCGCGCAGGCGTCCATTGAACGACTCGAGCGCGAAGGGGTGTCCGAAAAAGCCTTTGAGCCGAGCGGGGAAATCCTTTGCTGTATGGACGAAGGCACGCCGATGGGCGACTTGCGCAGTGCGGGATCTGGCATTCTCACACAAGGGGAAGAGCGCGCGCGATTCATTGCCGCGCTCAAGAAGGCCGGTGTGGAGAGTGTGACGAGCCACGAGGGATGCGGGGCGGCGGCCCTCTATCGGGAACGCCATGGCCTCACGGACAAAAGTGTGGACGAAGTGGCAATGGAGGGCGCCAAACACCTCGCCGCCGAACTGGGCGTCCCTTACGGCGGGCACATCACCGAGCTCGCGCGTCCCAAAGGGTTTCACAACGCCCGCGTCGTCTATGCGGACGGGATCGGGGATTTCAATCCGAGAAAAGTGGAAAGTCTACCGCCTGGGTTTGTCGTCAGCGCGAGCGTGATGACGCAAGAGCAAGCCGTCTCGGAAGTAGCGCTCGCTCTGAAGATCGCGTTTGGCGAGCACGGGTTTGGCGAGAAGTTTACGCCGGCACAACCGCTCGTCGTTGTGGCGCTGGGCGATGAGGCGCTTGCGGCGGCGCTCCAAAGCGCTGTTGGCGGCGAACCGCGAGTGAAAATTGTTTCGTTTGAGCCGGTCGTGAAGACGATACAGAAGGCTGCGTAATTCACACAGATCCCTCGGCTAGATGATAAACGCTCGCTCGGGATGACAACGGGCAGTACACGCTCGCTCGGGATGACACCTTTTTCCCTGTCATCCTGAGGAGCGAGCACCGCGAGCGACGAAGGATCTCAAGGTAAGCGATCCTTCGCTGGCGCTCGGGATGACACCGTCTTTTCCTGTCATCCCGACCGAGCCCCGGCAACGCCGGGGCGAGTGGAGGGATCTCACTTTCACACAGATCCTTCCTTACGCCGGTGGCGTCGTTCAGGATCAGAGAAAAGGGAAGAGGCCAGAATCAGAAATAGACAACCACCCATGTGTCACGCACATCCACCTATTCCATCCAGCCGTTCATCCTTAACCGTTGGTCGTCGCGCGCCATGAGTGGCGAGCCAATGACGGACGAGGAACTCCTGCCGCTCTTTGAAGCAGCGCGCTGGGCGCCATCCTCCCGCAACAACCAACCTTGGCGGTTTATCTACGCCAAGCGTGAGAGCGTATATTGGGGAACGCTGTTCGGCCTGCTTGTGGAATTCAACCAGCTTTGGGTGAAGGACGCCGCCGCATTGGTCGTCATCATTTCAAAAAAGACTTTTGATTTTAATGGTCAGCCAAGCGCTACCCACGCGTTTGACACAGGCGCCGCGTGGGAAAATTTGGCTCTGGAGGCAAGCGCGCGCGGGCTGGTCGCCCACGGAATGGAAGGATTTGATTATGAGGCGGCGCGCCGCGAGCTTCACGTCCCGGACGAGTATGACGTGCACGCGATGATTGCCATCGGGAAGGCGGGTGATCCAAAAAACCTCCCGTTTGATTTGCAAGAACGGGAGGTTCCGTCGGATCGCCGACCTCTTTCTGAACTCGTGATGGAAGGACGGTTTACTGTCGACGCCGCTTAACCGGGTCGAGAATCGCTTTGCGGATGCGTAGCGATTTAGGCGTGACTTCCAGCAGTTCGTCAACCGCAAGAAACTCCAAACACATTTCAAGTGTCATCGCCCGCGGCGGTTCCAACCGAATGCTCTCTCCTTCGCCTTTGGAGCGCATGTTGGAGAGGCGTTTTTCTTTGCACGGGTTTACATCCATATCCTCGGCGCGCGCATTCTCGCCGACCACCATACCCACATAGACGGGCGTGGCCGGGCCGACAAACAACACTCCGCGTTCCTGCAGGTTTGCAAGCGCATAGCCGGCCGTTATTCCGTTTTCCATGGATACCATGGCGCCGTGTTCGGTCGTGGAGACCTCTCCGGCCTTTTCACGGTAGCCCAGCAGGATCGTGTTGATGGTCCCTTGGCCTTTGGTATCCGTAATGAATTCACTGCGATAGCCGATCAGTCCGCGCGTCGGGATCTCAAATTCAAGGAATGCCGCCGCTTGCCCTGAACTTGTTGAAGGGTCCACACGCATGTCTTTCATCTCGCCGCGACGCTTGCCGAGCTTCTCAATCACCACCCCGGTAAATGCTTCGGGGCACTCCACGGATACGGCTTCATACGGCTCGTGCGTCACGCCGTTTGTTTCTTTGTAAATCACTTGGGGGCGTGAGACCTGCAGCTCATACCCTTCGCGGCGCATTTTTTCAATGAGGATGGCAAGGTGAAGCTCGCCGCGGCCGGATACCACAAACGCCGAGTCGCCTTCGCCCTTTTCCACGCGCAAGGCCACATCGTTGAGAAGCTCCCGTTCCAGCCGTTCCTTTACGTGCCGTGCGGTTGAGAATTCGCCTTCGGTTCCAGCAAACGGCGAAGTGTTTGCGCCAAACGTCATCTTGACCGTTGGCTCCTCAATAGAAATAACCGGCAGAGGCTCCGCGCCTTCCAACGCAACCAAGCATTCCCCGATTTGGACATCCGGGATGCCAGAGATGGCGACGATTTCACCGGAGGGTGCTGAAGTGACCTCCTCGCGTTCCAAGCCGCGGTACACTTGCAGGGCGCCGATTTTCTCCGTCCGTTCCTCTCCCAAACGGTTGATGTGTTTCATGCGTTCGCCTTGCTTCGCTGTCCCGTTGACCACGCGGCCCACAGCGATACGTCCCTTGAAGTTGTCGTAGAAGATGTTGGCGACAGAGATTTGGAGCGGGGCGTTTTCGTCGCCGCGCGGCGCAGGCAGTTCATCCACGATCAGATCCAACAGGGGAGTGACATCCTTCATGGCCGCGAGATTCGGATCAAGGCCGGCCACGCCCGCGATCGCGCTTGCATACACAACGGGGAAATGCGCCTGCTCATCCGTCGCGCCAAGGTCAATAAACAGGTCAAAGGTTTTGTTGAGCACCCAGCCTGCGCGGGCGTCTTTCTTATCAATTTTGTTGATGACGACGATAATTTTATGTCCAGCCTCAAGCGCCTTCTTGAGCACAAATTTTGTCTGCGGCATCGGGCCTTCTTTGGCGTCTACGAGCAAAAGACAACCGTCCACGAGGTTCATCACTCGTTCTACCTCACCGCCGAAATCGGCGTGGCCAGGCGTATCCACGAGGTTGATTTTTACATCCTTCCATACCACCGAGGCGTTTTTTGAAAAAATCGTAATCCCGCGCTCGCGTTCAAGCTCGTTGGAATCCATGATGGTCGTACCCATGGCGTCGGCGTCGCGGAACGTGTGCGTCTGTTTGAGCAGAGCGTCCACGAGCGTCGTTTTCCCATGGTCCACATGGGCGATGATGGCGATGTTTCGGAAGGGTTGAAGCATAACAAGCGCAAATGGTATCACAAAACGCGGGAATGGTAAAGCCCCTATCCAGGTTTGCATTGTGATCCCGCACCAAGCAGATTTTTCCCGGAGACGGGTCACTGGACAGGCCCTGTACGAGAACGCCTGTTTGGTGTATCTTTGCGTTGCCCTGGATGGGAGGAAGTCATGGAAAATGATGTGTGGCTCATGCGACTCTCGCTGTGCTTCCTTGTGGCGATTACCGCCCTGTTGTTCCTGTACGAC
>VGKU01000006.1 GCA_016882235.1 Candidatus Parcubacteria bacterium | reverse complement strand
ACAGCGGGAAATTAAGCGCGATGTTATGGAAAGAAAAGAGAGGCGGTGTTATCGCGCTTGGTCTTGTTTTTCTTGTTGTTTCTGCGTCCCCATTTT
The DNA here is from genome assembly GCA_016882235.1 of Candidatus Parcubacteria bacterium. Lineage (GTDB taxonomy): Bacteria > Patescibacteriota > Patescibacteriia > UBA9934 > GWF2-40-263 > VGKU01. Next base: position 18,865 of record VGKU01000006.1, on the reverse strand, counting down.
TACAATCCGGTTCTCGCGGTCTACTTATCAATGAATTAGTAACTATTGCCGGAAGTAGGACAATGAGCTCCTATCTCTTACTTTTGATTGGGATATTGATTCTGGCAACTCTTATCCCTTCGGTTTTGTTCACAATCCAAAATTATCTTTCAAAATTATTCTGGTTCTTTTTGGAAGAAAAATTTGAAACTTTAGTTATAAAGAAGAAAGGAGAATTAGATGTCGCCACTCACGAAAATCCAGAGCATAAAGATTTATTCAACAGAGTAAGCGAAGAAGGGACTTGGCGTGTTCGTAATTTTATTGAAAGACAATTTTATATTTTCCAAAATGTTATCGAAGTTACAATTGCCTCTGCGATTTTGATTTTTTCCCAGTGGTGGGTATTTCTTGTAATTCTTATTGGGACACTGCCCGAGCTAATCGTTGAGGCCCGATATGGTCGCATGGTTTGGGGCATTCACTCGGGGCGTGCCGAAACGCGAAGAAAATACTGGGAACTTCATGGTCACTTTAACGCTCTTCCTTCTCTTGTTGAATTAAAGTTGTTTCAAAATATACCGCATTTTTTCTCCGCAATTAAAGAGCTATTTAATAGTTTTCAGTTGGAAGAAAAAAAGAACGAAAAGAAAAAACTTTTAGCCCAGCTTTTTGTTCTTTGCTTCTCACAATTGGTCATTGCCTTTGCAATTATTTATTTCATTTTCCAAGTTGTAGAGGGTAGTCTACTTATCGGTACTCTTACTTTCATTTTGGCTTCTGTGGGTGATTTACGACAATCGCTTTCTGGTTTATTTTCTAATCTAGGACGACAATATCAAGACAGCTTATTTGTAACGGATATTTTCAAAATGCTTGATCTGAAACCAACAGTTAAGAAGCCGAAAAAAGGTATTGTTCTTAACCTAAAGAAAACTCCAGAAATTGTTTTTGAGAACGTTACTTTTTCTTATCCAGGCACAAAAACAGCAGTTCTCAAAAACTTCTCTTTGAAAATCGCCCCCGGAGAAAAAATCGCACTTGTCGGAATCAATGGAGCTGGAAAGACTACATTTGTTAAATTGCTATGTCGTTTTTATGACCCCAACGAGGGAAGAATTACTATTGATGGCCATAACTTAAAAGAACTTGATTTGGAAACTTGGTATAGCCAGTTGGGGGCGATTTTCCAAGATTATGCCCGTTACCATTTTGTCGTAAAAGAAGCTATCGCCGTCGGCAGAACAAAAACAGCTTCGTCCTTAAAAAAAGTAAAAGAAGCGGCGCAAGCGAGTGAGGCCGACATGTTTATTGAAGAATGGGAAAAGAAATATGAGCAGATGCTGGGAAAAGAATTTACCGAGGGCGTTGAGCCGTCAATCGGTCAATGGCAAAAACTTGCTTTAGCAAGAACGTTTTATCGTGCGCCGAGTGTCTTCGTTTTAGACGAGCCGACTTCTTCGATTGATGCGGCAGCCGAAGCAAAAATTTTCGAGAAACTCGAACATCTACCAAAAGACCGAACAGTTATTTTAATTTCTCATCGTTTCTCAACTGTTCGCCAAGCTGACAAAATTGGCGTGATTGAAGAAGGAGAATTAAAGGAACTTGGCACACACGCACGAAGATTTACTGAAATTGAGTGGAACTTACGCCTATCTTTTCAATTTGCAAGCAAAAGGATATACATAGAGCAATCGCGAACATTCAAACGAGGACGGCGCGGGATTCCTCCCCCTTGCCCCCTCCTCCCGCCCGTCCGAGCCGATGCGAAGCCCCGCCGCCCTGCTCGTTCAGAGCAGAAGCCAGCAAAAAAGTTTTCTGTTCCTTCAGAGCTGTATAATTCCCTCACTATCAAACTTTCCGAGTTTTGCCCGACCGATGTTGCCGCGCGATGCGCGACAGAGAAATGACCTTCTTTCTGCCCGTGTTCCATCAGCGTCCTGTTCCTTCCATCGACTTCTTTTCAGATAAGACAATTGTTTTTTGTTCTTGGTAGATTTTTCTTTCTCGATCCTGTTCTCCATAGCCGTCCAGAAGTCACTGGAATTTTGTGTGTCTGGCGCGGATGCTGTTTGGATGAAAACGGGAAAAAAAATCCCGCCCTTGCTCAAAGGCGGGGTTTGTTTTAAGCTCCCGGCACGCTCTTTGCCATGTGGGAGTCTCCATGCCTTCTGTGCTGAACCGCGACGCGTGCGAACGTCTCGCTCAACTGCGCATCTGCAGCGTCCTTGAGCCATGGCTCGCTGACGCTCTTCCGCGTGTTCCCCACCTAGGTCGCCGGGTGCTCGTGCCTGCGTGCGACGTCGAGGCCTTCTTCACGGACCTCCCCCAACACGGCGGAGCGATTCTCAAGACGGCTGTACGGATCACGGCTGTGCGCCTGGCTCGCCTGAAGATCAACGGCAAGTACGAACCCAAGGCCTTGCCTGACTACGCCCCAAAGATCTACAGTTGTTCCACTTTCATCGCAAAGGTCTTTGCGTTCGTCGGCATCCACCTGCCGCGCTACGCCATTGACCAATCCTACTTCGGACGTCAAATCCGCCGGCCCGGACAGCCGGGACTCGCCTTCTATCGCAACACCTTCCCGATCGCAGACGCTGACCGTGTGATCGGACATGTGGGGCTGACGACGCGCGACGGCACGATCATTCACGGATCGCGCGCGCAAGGCCACATCGTGGAGGAAGCTCTCCCCGACGACGCGGTCCTGTTTACGGACCCGTTTCCGAAAAGCCCCCAGCGCTTGCTCATCATCCCACCTAAAATCCAGGGCGTGGAAACGGCCCTGGATGTCGCACGCTGGCTCGCGCGTCCACTCTCTTGACCCTGTTAGCCGCCAAGGAAAGACGGCCGTTGACCAACGGTCAAAGCCGTCTGGCTCTCTCAACGACTGGTGCCTTCTCACAGGACTGACTCCCAAACGGAGTCATTTTTTTACCCGGAAGATTTCTTTGCCTTTTCAAAGCTCACGGACTCTTGTTTACCATCCCTTTTCACGAATCGCCGCCTCGGCGGCCGCGACCTGCGCTTCATGCTTTGACATGCCCGACCCTTTGGCGACCAACTCTTTGCCAAGATAGACTCCCACCACAAACTCTTTGGCGTGGTCCGGACCGTCCTCCGACAACACTTTGTACGACGGCGTCACTCCGACCTGCTCCTGCGCCGCTTCCTGGAACCGGCTCTTGGGGTCAATGTACAACCGTTCCTTTAACACGCGCGGCAATTCACACAGCACACGCTCCAAAATAAACGTCTTTGCCGCTTCCCATCCCTGATCCAAATAAATCGCCCCAATGATCGACTCAAAGGCGTTGGCTAAAATATACTTGCGCGCCTTGGAATCCTTATCTTTGGACTCCCCGCGCGACAGGTGCAAATACGGCTCAATCTCCAGCGTCCGGCACAAATCTGAAAGCATGTCGGCGTTCACAAGTGCGGCACGCCAGTTGGTCAATTCCCCTTCGGGATTCTCGTAATGCTGATACAGGTGCTCGGTCACGACCAGTTCCAACACGGCGTCCCCCAAAAACTCCAATCGTTCGTTATGGCCGAGCGGAAAGTCGGGGTGTTCGTTCAGATAGGACCGGTGGACAAGCGCCTGCCGTAACGTGTCCTTGTCGGAAAACGTGACGCCAAGCGTCTGCTCGAGGTCTTCGAGATTTTCCTTTGGCATAAAGGCACTGATAAAAGAGTTAAATCAACGACAGAAACGAACGGGGTCTTATTTTTCTCCCGCGTCTTCACCTTTTGCAACCTCTTGAGCTTCCTGCTTATCAATCTCTTTAATTTCTCCTTTGGCAAGCGCGTCCTTGTACACTGCCCCGAGCACGCCGTTGACAAACTTGCCGGAACTGGGACCCCCGAACCCTTTGGCGAGTTCAATCGCCTCGTTAATAGCGACTTTCGCCGGAATATGCTCGTGGTGCTTTAGCTCGTAGACACCGATGCGTAGAATGTTGCGATCCACCACGGAAAGCGTTTCAAGCGGCCAGTCCGGCGCGAAGTGGGTGATCGTCTCGTCAATCTCCGAGCGATGTTGGACGACCCCGTTCACCAATTCCTCAATGAACCCCTCGTCCTCAAACTTGGGCGCGAACTCGCCCTTATTGAACGCGACGATCTCCGGTAGTTTCCCCTCGGGAAACCCCAAAAAGTCCCACTGGTAGAGCGACTGCATGGCGATCGTGCGTGAAAGGTGGCGGTTGGACATACGAAGGAACGATGATGATATCGGGCCTCTCAGGCAAAGAGATGATGGACTCGACGAACAGTTGCCACAGATCCCTCCACACGGCGACCATCGCCGCCTTTGAAGGGATCCAGGTAAAGATGATTAACCCTTATACGTGCCGCAAGATGCGCACGCGCGATGCGGAAGTTTAGGGGCGTTACAGGATTTGCACACGCCCGTCACTTGAGGTTTAAGGGCATTGTGGGCGCGGCGGCGCTTGCCGGCTGATTCGGAACGTCGTCTGGCGGGAACTGGCATACGAGGAGAAGGTGATGGAGTTATGGAGGCAACAGGGTATCAGATCAGCGTCACACTGGCAACGGTGTCGTTTTCTTTCTTAAAACGCATCACGCGCACGCCCTGGGTGGCACGGCCCAGCGAAGGCACCGAGGAAAGCGGCGAGCGCACCACCTGTCCGGCGCTGGAGACAACGAACAGGTCGCGCGGGTCTTTGGCTTCCACCACATGCGCCGAGACGATGGCGCCGGTCTTCTTGGTAATGTTGGCCGTCTTGATGCCCGATCCTCCGCGGCCCTGCACCTTGTACTCGGTAAAGTCCGTGCGTTTGCCGTACCCATGGGACATCAAAACGAGCAGTTCAACCAGTCCCGCTTTTTTCGTCCCAGCGGCGACGACACCCATGCCGACCACCTGATCCTGTCCCTTGAGCCGAATGCCGCGTACGCCCGAAGCCACACGCCCCATCGCGCGGGCGCCTTTCTCGGAAAACCGGATCGCCTGTCCTTGACTGGTGATCAAAATGACTTCGTTCGTGCCGGTGGTCGGGCGCACCCATTCAAGGTTGTCGCCCTCCTTTAGTTTAATCGCAATCAGGCCTGAACGTCTAATGTTGTCAAACTCGGCGATCTCCGTTTTCTTGACCGTCCCTTTATTTGTGACCATGAGCAGATACTTGGCAGAGCCAATATCGTCCACGGAATAGGTCGCCGTGACGCCTTCGCCCGGAGCGAGTTGGAGAAAATTGACAAGTGCCTGTCCCTTGGCAACCCGCGATGCCTCGGGGACGTCGTAGGCCTTGAGACGAAACACACGCCCGCGGTTCGTAAAGAAGAGCAGTTCTTTGTGCGTGGTGGTAGAGAACACCTGTTCCACCGCATCTTCCTCCTTGGTGGTGAGCCCTGCGACCCCCTTGCCGCCGCGCTTTTGCGTCTTGAACATATCGGGCGGCACCCGCTTGATATACCCCGCGCGCGTGATCATGACGACCGTTGCCGTATCGGGCACAACATCTTCAATGGAAAACTCCTTAATGCCGGTCTTGATGATCTGCGTGCGTCGTTCGTCACCGTGTTTGTCTTTGAGATCGCGCACTTCTTTGGCGATGACGCCGAGCATCTTTTTCTCGGACGCCAAAATGGATTCCAATTCCTTGATGAGTTCCATCTTCTCTTTGTGTTCCTGCTCCACTTTGAGCCGTTCCAGGTTCGCGAGCTGTTGCAGGCGCATCTCCAAAATCGCCACCGACTGGATCTCGGACAGCTTGAACTTCTTGATCAAATTCACTCGCGCCTCATCCTTATCTTTTGATTTCTTGATCGTGTCAATCACCTGGTCAATCTTCAAAATGGCGATCTTCAATCCCTCAAGAATATGCGCCCGCTCGCGCGCTCGCGCAAGGTCAAACTCCGTGCGCCGCCTGACCACCTCGCGCCGGTGCTTGAGGAACTCTTCCAGGATCATCTTCAGCGTCAAAATTTTCGGCTGGATGCCGTCCACCAGCGCGAGCATGTTGTAGTGAAAGGTCTCTTGCAGTTGCGTCGTCTGGTACAAACGGTTGAGCACCTTTTTGGGATACGCGTCTTTTTTGAGTTCAATCACAATGCGGATATCACCCTTGGCGGATTCATCGCGCAGGTCTTTGATCCCCTCCACTTTCTTATCGCGCACGAGCTGGGCGATTTTCATGAGCAGGTTTGCTTTGTTCACCTGATAGGGAATCTCGGAAACGATAATATGGAAGTCGCCTTTTTTATTCTCCACGATGTCGGTCTTCGCGCGCACCACCACCCCGCCCTTGCCGGTTGAGAATGCCTGCTTGATGTCGCGGACGTTGTAGATAATGCCGCCCGTGGGAAAATCCGGTCCTTTGATATGTTCGGCAAGATCATCCGCGCTGATATCGCGATGCTCAATAAGCGCAAGAATGCCATCGCACACCTCGGACAAATTATGCGGCGGAATGTTGGACGCCATGCCCACCGCGATGCCAACCGTGCCGTTCACGAGCAAGTTGGGCAGTTTCGCGGGCAGGACATTGGGTTCCTTGTGCGTGCCGTCAAAGTTCGCCGAAAAGTCCACGGTTTCTTTTTCAATATCCGAAAGAAGCTCCTCAGCCACCTGTTCAAGCTTCGCCTCGGTGTATCGATACGCCGCCGCAGAATCCCCGTCGATGGAGTTGTGTACAAAGACACCGGCAGCGAGACAAAAATTGTGTGTGCCATCAATGGTCAAGTCATACACGTCTTCCCGTTCGGACAAACGTGCAACGCTCACGACCTTATGGTTTCTGTTCAGCTCTTGTTGGGCATGCATCTGCCAGTGACCGCCCCGTGCCACCCGCTGTATGTTGTCTGGATCCGTGTTGAACGTCTGAACATCCTTCTGGTGTCTGACACGCCCCGCCGACGTTCGGGACACACCGTGTGCAAGAGGAAAGGTGTCCGCAAGCTGATCTGCTGGAACCCACTCACCCGTCTTGTTCTCAAGCACAAGCAGGCATCCCTCGGGGTTGAGGCGATCCGTTTTTTCTGAAAACGTTGTGTACAGCGGCATGAGCGACTGTCCCGATGCGAGATGTTCCGCTTCCAGATAGGAACCGTCGCGAAGCATGAACCGGTGGTCAGGAGTGCAACGCAATCGCTCACCGTTATCCAACACCACTTCCACAAGCTCCGCGTCTTTGCGCGTCAGACGCGGATTCCGAATCTGCGCGACGGCAATGCACCCATGGGTATTCACCGTGTACGTCTCATTCGTCTTGCCAGCTCGGTCTTCCTCTATCAAGGTGCCAAAGTCAACATCGCGCCCGTCCGTCAAACGAACCTTCACGTCTTTTGTAAAACAGCCAAAATTACCCTGCCCTTTCACGAGGGGGTAGCGCAAAGAAAAATCCTGCGCCATGCGCACGAGCGAATCGTATACCGCGCTGTCGCCGTGGGGATGGTATTTCCCGAGCACATCCCCGACGACCGTCGCGCACTTTTTGAACTTCGCGCCAGCGCGCAGACCCGTCTGCCACATGGAATATAAAATGCGACGGTGCACGGGTTTGAGCCCATCGCGAATATCCGGCAAGGCGCGCCCCACAATGACCGACATGGCGTAATCCAAATACGCCGTCTGCATCTCCTCAACCAGACTTTGTTCAATCACATGGCCGGTTGTCTCGGGAGCAGGCCCTGCCCCTTCATCTCTTTTTTCCTTTTTTCCTGCCATATCATCTCGTCAACGTAATAATCTGCATCTCTTCTTCGGGCAAATCTTTCCGGCTCACTTTGTACTTATTCATCTCCTGGCACTTCTGCGCCCCCATCTCTTTACAGAAGGCCGCGAGCGTTTCGTATGTGGTTTTCAAATTTGGGAGAAAATGTGTCATGGGGATCACCACGCGCGGTTCCACTTGCGCGATCACTTCGGCGGCACGCGAAGGTGCGAGCACGCCCGCGCCCCCGACCGGTACCATCAGGATGTCAATGTTGGAGAGCCGCTTGAGTTCCTCGTCCGTGAGTTCGCGGTCCAACGCGCCCAGATGCGCAAGCGAGATCCCTTCCGCCTCAATCCGATACAGCACATTGCCGTTCCCGCGCTTGAGCGGCGCGCCCACCCCAAACACAAACACCCCGCGCACCTCAAATTCGCCGGGTGTATCAATCACAAAGGGATGACCAGAAACGGCGCTCACCGCATGGGCATCCGGTTCGTCATGGGAGACCAAAACGATATGCCCTTCAAGCGTTTTGGGAAACCGCAGTCCCGTCTGGTTGTCGTAAGGATCGGTCACAAGGACAACCTCCCCTTGCGGGTTCTTCATCGTGATCTCAAAGGCGGAAAGGCCAAGCCAGGAAATTTGCATAGCGGCAAAATCTTATCAAAATGCGCCGACATCGGCAAGCGTCAGGCGTTGGAAAAAAGAGACCGCTTGTCAAGCAACGTCCCAGGAAAAAGGAATCTCGTTTAAGAACTCCGGGTACTCTTTTCTGACGCCTTCCTTTAGAGCCGCAAACACTTCCCCAGCCGTCTGGTACCGGTCACTGGGATTTTTCTCCAGAAGTTTTCGAATGATCGCCTCAAGCCAATCGGGCACATCGCGAATTCCGTATTCCTCAAACACAGGGACCTCGCCCGTGATATGTTTGAGCATCACATCCCGAGGATCCCTTCCGTGAAACGGCACATCCCCGGCCGCCATGTCATAGAGCAAGACGCCAAACGAATACAAATCGCTCCGATGGTCCTGCGGGAAGCCGCTCACCGCTTCAGGCGACATGAAGTGCGGAGATCCCAGCATCCTGTCGACCCTGGTCAGGTGCCCCTCTACGGTTTCCTTTTCAGCCGGGTCTCCACGGAACGCCCCTGTGCCCTCGTGCTCTTCGGACGTAAATCCGACGATGCCAAAATCAGCGAGCTTCACGATCTCCTCGCTCGTCGAGAGCCGTTCAATCAGCACATTCTCCGGCTTAATGTCTCGATGGATGACCCCGGCCTTGCGCAAACTCTCCAGCGCCACGGCAAGTTGGGCGGCAAACTTCGCAATGCGCGTTGGCTCAAGCTCGCCACGCTCTTCAATGTCTTGCGCGAGCGTGCGGCCCTCCACAAACTCCATCACCAGGCCCACCATCTCCTGTCCATCGATCTTGGTATGAATCACATCAGAGGCGTGCAGGATAAACGGATTCTGCAATCCCCCGAGCACCTTGATTTCGCGTTCAAACCGTTTCACGAGCGCCGGCGTCCCGCGCGAGTAGGCGTTCATAAACTTGACGGCCATCTCGCGGCCGGTGCGCTCCTCGCGCACTTTGTACGCGCGTGCCATGCCGCCTTTGCCTAGCAGAGCAAGCACCGTATGCGCGTCGCCATGCTCGTCCGTAAAGTTCTTGCCGATGGGTATCTCTACCTCCGGCACCTCCTGCGTTTCATGAAACCCCTCCGGCCAGATCGGCTCCTTGGGTTTCTCTGGTCGTGGTGTGCGGGGCCTTTCGGCCTGTGTTTGTCGTCTTTCTTCCAACATACAGCCCCATTTTAGCGCATTTCCTCCGCTTGACCAAACCACCTGTTTTCGCTACACTCGCCTGGTCTTTTTATTCTTAGCCCGATCGGGCCGCCACGCATGTTTGCCAAAGCCGCCTGGTTGAAACCTATGTCTACACCACAGAATCTCTCGGAGTTCCAAAGACTCCTGGAGGAAGGGGGATACCTTAATCTCCCCGCGGTCGGCGATGTCATCACCGGCAAAGTCATCGGCGCGGGCCGGCGGGAAATCCGTCTGGATATTGACGGTGTGCGCACCGGCGTCGTGCGCGGACGCGAGTTGTTCGCCGAAAACAAGGAGTATGCAAGCCTTGTGCCGGGCGAAGAAGTGCAAGCGACCATCATTGACCTGGAAAACGAGAACGGCGAGATGGAACTCTCCTTCCGCTTCGCCGGCCAGAAGAAAGCTTGGGAAGAATTGCGCCGCCTGTTCACGACCGGACAGACGGTTGAAACCAAAATCCTGGAAGCAAACAAAGGGGGACTCATCGTCCGGCTTGAGCACATCACCGGCTTTTTGCCTGTGTCCCAGCTTTCGCCCGAGCATTACCCGCGCGTCATCGGCGGGGATAAAAACAAAATCCTTGAGAAACTCAAGTCCTATATCGGCGGAACGATGACCGTGCGCGTCATTGACGTCAACGACCAAGACGAAAAGTTGATCGTTTCGGAGAAGGCCGTGTGGGAGGACGAACAAAAGGGCGTCATCTCCCAGTTCAACGTGGGTAATATTATTGAGGGCGAGGTGACGGCGCTTGCTGACTTCGGCGCGTTCGTGAAGTTTGAATCGCTCGAAGGCCTCGTGCATATCAGCGAAATCGCTTGGCAGAGGATTGACCATCCCCGCGATTTGCTTTCGGTCGGTCAGCGCGTCAAGGCAGAAATCATCGGGATTGAAGGAAGCAAGATTTTTCTGTCCATGAAAAAACTCATTGAGGACCCCTGGGCGTCTGTCGAGAGCCGGTACACCGTCGGTGCCCTCGTGGAAGGAACGGTGTTAAAGGTGAACCCATTTGGATTTTTCGTAGAGCTTGACCCGGAAATCCATGGCCTCGCGCATGTGAGCGAACTGTCGGAAACACCCGTCGCGGATGTCACGGAAATCGCCAAAGAGGGCGACCGGATCACCTTCCGCATCGTTTCCATAGAACCCAAGGAGCATCGGCTGGGCCTCTCGCTCAAGGCGGTGGATGAAACCGTCTGGAAAAAAATGAACTCACCGGTCCTGCAAAGCGAGCCGGGTGCCACACCTGCCTCTGGCGGGAGCGAAGCCTCTTAAAGAAGACGTGAAGGAGCTATGAAACCGCTGTCAAAAAACATCATTATCGCCTTGATCGGGGTGCTCGCCGTGAGCGCGTTGTTTTCAAGCATGTCGCTTTCCACCGCGAAGCCCGAAACGGTCTCTATCGCCCAACTCGCACAGCAGGTTGAACAGGGATCCGTGTCCCAAACGGACATTGAGGGGTCGGAAATCACTGTGACGCTCAAAGACGGCACGATCCAAAAATCCCGCAAGGATGTCTCGGTTGCGCTGGAGGAACTGCTCTCGCAGTACGGCCTCGATGCCGAGGAAATCAGAAACGCCAACATCACCGTCAAGGACCGTTCCACCCGCTCGTACCTGCTTGGCGTGATCCTTCCGTCGGTCTTGCCGCTTCTGTTGCTCATCGTCATCTTCTATTTCATGATTCGCCAGATGCAAGGGGCGAACAACCGGGCGCTCTCCTTTGGGATGTCGGGCGCGCGCGAGATTAAGGATACCAAACAAAAAGTGACCTTTACGGACGTGGCTGGCTCTAAAGAGGCCAAAGAGGAACTGCAAGAGGTGGTGGAATTTTTGAAGAACCCCAAGAAGTTTGCCGACCTGGGGGCAAAGCTTCCCAAAGGGCTGTTGATGATGGGCCGCCCGGGCACGGGAAAGACGCTGATGGCGCGCGCGGTCGCGGGTGAGGCGGGCGTGCCGTTTTTCCACATGAGCGGATCGGAGTTTGTGGAGATGTTTGTGGGGGTGGGTGCAAGCCGCGTGCGCGATTTGTTCACCCGCGCCAAAAAGGCGGCGCCGTGTATCGTGTTCATTGACGAAATTGATGCGGTGGGACGCCAGCGCGGCGCAGGACTGGGCGGCAGTCACGATGAACGCGAGCAAACGCTCAACCAGATTTTGGTGGAGATGGACGGTTTTGACCCCAACATCGGGGTGATTGTTGTGGCCGCAACCAACCGTCCCGATGTGCTGGATCCTGCGCTCTTACGCCCCGGGCGGTTTGACCGCCGCGTGGTGCTTGATCTGCCAGATATCAATGAGCGCGAGGAGATCCTGAACATCCACGCGAAGGGAAAGCCACTCATGGAGGAAGTGAACTTGCGGCGCGTGGCAGAACGCACTCCCGGATTTTCTGGCGCCGATCTGATGAATCTGCTCAACGAGTCGGCGATTCGCGCCGCGCGTTTCAACCGGACTTCCGTTTCGCAAGAAGACGTGTTGGACTCTATTGAAAAAGTGTTGCTCGGACCTGAGCGCAAGAGTTTTGTGATGAGCGCGGAGGAAAAAAAGGTCACGGCTTACCACGAAGCGGGACACGCGCTCGTCGCCCGGATGCTCCCCAACGCCGATCCGGTCCACAAGGTTTCCATTATCTCCCGCGGCAGTGCGGGCGGCTACACACTCAAACTGCCCAGCGAAGATCGGCGTCTGCACAAACGCGCAGAATTCATGGACGACATGGCCGTGATGCTGGGAGGATTTGTTTCCGAAAAAGAAACGTTTGGCGATGTGACGACCGGCGCGTCCGACGATCTGCGCAAATGCACGCGCCTTGCGCGCGAACTGGTGACCCGCTACGGCATGAGCGAGAACCTGGGCCCGCAGGTATTTGGGGAGGCGCAAGAGTTGGTCTTTTTGGGACGGGAAATCCATGAACAAAAAAATTATTCGGAAAAAACAGCCGAAGCGATTGACGCCGAAGTAAAATCATTCGTCTCTTCCGCAATGGAAGTGGCGCGTGGTATCATCCAAAAAGAGAAGGCCTATTTGGATAAAATCGCGGGAGTGCTGTTGGAGAAAGAAACCATTGAAAAGGAAGAGTTCGCGGCCCTCTTCGCATCGTAAACGCCTTGAAGACGGATGCCTAAGGGAGATTGGGGATGCATCATCGTTGACAGGTATGTGACGCGAAGAGAACGGACTCACAAGAAGTGAAAAGAGAAGGAGGATATGAAACAAACACCCATTACGGTTTACCGTCGCTTGGTCTTGGAGGCTCTGGAGACCGCTTGGCGCCACAAACCGCTGTGGGTTTTTGGTTTATTCGCGGGCCTGATCTCCACGGGCGGGGTCGTGGATATTGCGATCACCGGCGTCCGCCGCATCCACGCGACTGGTTCTCTTGTCACGCAATGGTTTGACCATTCTTTCATCGGCTACGCGTACGCCTCACAATTCATCCTGCATCTCCAGCGCATCGGCTCAAACCGGGTGGGTGTGCTCTTGACCCTCGTGACCCTCGTCTGCCTCTTTCTGCTTGCCGCCGGAGTCCTCTCGCAGGCCGCGCTCGTGCACGGCACGGGCGCAGGCAAAGGCCAGCACCCCCGGCGTCTGCGCGCGCATGTCCTTCAGCATTTCTGGAGCGTGCTCACGATTGGCCTGATCGCCAAGGCCATTTCGCTGACACTGCTGATCGCCGCAACCCTCCCGCTCGTGCTGTTCATGGTTGAAGGTCCATCCGCTGCCACGGCCGCGTTCCTGTCGTTAATGCTGTATATCCCCGCCGCGATCGTCCTTCATATCCTGACCATGCTCGCGATCATTGACGCCGTGGAAGCAAACGCGGGGGCAAGCCATGCGATCGCCCATGCCCTTTCGCTGTTCCGCCGCCACTGGCTCTCCGCCGCGGAGTTCGGCCTCCTGCTGTTCCTGCTTGTCCTGTTTGCGACCTTGCTATTCATCGCACTTCTGGGCGCACTCTCGCTCCCCTACGGCTTGGCCTACACCGCTTCTGTCGCCAAGGGGTCCACGGCCCTGTACCTCCTCACCAATGCCGTCGCCGGCCTCATCATGGTTGTTCTGCTTGCCGCCTTTAGCGGCGCGTCCGTCACTTTCCAGTACGGTGCCTGGCGGCTCTTCTACGCCCGCGCCGTCCATCCCCTGCACGGAAAAAAACCGTTTGCCAAACTGTGGAGGTTGATGTTTGCGTCCGCAGGAGAAAAAGCATAAATTACAAGAGCCGTTCGCCATGAGCGAGAAGACCATCCCCCTTAACGGCTAACGGTGTTCCTATGTCCGATACCAGTCCCAGCATAGAAGACCTGTTGAACCGCAGTGGTGCGAAGTCCGCTGTCCCAGCGAGCACCACGCCAACGGTCCAACAGGCGTTTACCGAAAAAATGGAAGAGGTGCGACTCAAAGAGAAGGAAGTGGAAGCGCAGACACAGGCAGGAAAACTCTCCGTTGCGTATGTGAACCTCAAGGGGTTCCCGATCTCCCCCGAGGCGCTTCGGCAAATCCCTGAAGAGCAAGCGCGCGCCCTCCAAACGGTTGCTTTTTTATTCACGGGAACCGAAATCCGGCTCGCGAGCGCCCAGCCAACGGCGCCGGAAGTGACAGAACTCCTGTTCCAGCTCACCGAACGACTCCAAGCCAATGGCGCGGTGTATTTGGTGTCGCAGGAAAGTCTGCGTGTCGCGCTCAAAGCATACGAAACACTCCCGAAAATCAAACAAATCGTGAAGGGCGTAAAGGTTACGGACGAGGAACTCACCGAGTACCAAGGCAAGCTGCAGACCTACCAGGATATCCAGACGATCCTCAAACGCGCCAACATCACCGATGTGATGACGATCGTGACGGCCGCCGCACTCCAATTCGGCACAAGTGACGTGCATGTGGAGGCCGAACAGGAAAAAATCACCGTCAGGTTCCGCATAGACGGCGTGTTGCAAGAAGTCGCCACACTCCCCCACGACGCGTGGAAAAAAATCGTCGCGCGCATCAAGCTCATCAGTGGACTCAAAATCAATGTGACCGAACGCCCGCAGGACGGCCGCTTCACGATTTTCCTCAAACAGGGAGATACGGATGTGCGCGTCTCAACGATCCCGACCACCTGGGGCGAATCGGTCGTCATGCGCATCTTGAAACCAAGCGCCATCAACGTGGATTTTGAACAACTCGGCTACCGGCCGCTTGCGAAAGCCAAACTGCTGAAAGAAATTGAGAAGCCCCACGGAATGGTGCTGACAACCGGACCGACCGGTTCTGGAAAAACAACAACGCTCTACGCGATCCTCCGCAAACGCAACACACCCGACGTCAAAATCGTCACGCTGGAAGATCCGATTGAGTATAAACTCGCCGGGATCAACCAATCGCAAGTGGCCGCGTCAAAAAATTATACGTTCGCAAACGGTTTGCGTTCTATCTTGCGCCAGGATCCCGATATCGTGATGGTGGGCGAAGTGCGCGACCTGGAAACGGCGGAGGTGGCGATCAACGCGGCGCTCACCGGACATTTGATGCTCTCCACACTCCATACCAACGATGCCGCCGGCGCCCTGCCGCGGTTGGTTTCTATGGGCGTCAAGCCGTTCCTGATCGCCCCCGCGCTCAACGCAATCATCGGCCAACGGCTCGTGCGCAACGTGTGTGAGAAGTGCAAAGAAGTCGTTGAGCCCACGGCGAAAGAACTTGCGTTTGTTAAAAAAGCCGTCTCGGAAATCCCGGAGGCATCCGGCGAGAAAGCGGCGGCGGAAACGGAATGGAAATTTTACAAAGGCAAGGGATGCGAAGTCTGCAACCAAACCGGTTATAAAGGACGCATGGGTATTTATGAAATCCTGACCATGAACGATGAAATCAAGGCGGCACTGTCGGAAACGATTTCGGAATACCACATGCGGGAATTGGCCAAACAACAAGGCATGGTCACCATGCAACAGGATGGCGTGCTCAAGGTGCTGGACGGGCTGACCTCGGTCGAGGAGGTCTTACGCGTCGCGGGCGAGGGCGCCTAGCGCGAGCGCGTTCCCTTGACATCCACCCCAGAATCCTCTAGGGTGGCCCCTGCATCGAAAAGGAGGTGCACTTGCGTACGGTTCGCCAGCCAACGCTTCCGGAGAAACTTCCGGATCCTCTGTGGGGAGCTTCCGCTCTCGTCCGCGCGCTCATGAAAGCGTTGGACGAACGGGATCAGCGGGAGCATGAAGCCCTGCGAAAACAACTGGAGCAACTCCCTACGAAGCCATGAGTTGCTCGTACGTCTTGGACGCTTCGCGCCATCTCTGCACCTGCGCCGCCCTCGCGGCGTTTTCTAATTCCTGCTTTTTTTCCGTTAAAAGCTCGCGGACGGCCGCGAGGTTACGCCAACGCCCAAGCACTTCCACGGGCGAAGGCGGGAGCTTCTCATCGCCCCGCCGGTAGGAACGTGCAGGCGTTCGATTCTTCATCTGTTCTTCCAGACGCGCGAAGTCCTCCGTGGCCGGCGCAAAACAAGTGGCGACCGAGACAACAGACGGCCTCACCGGTTGTAAGGTCAGAGATCGGTAACAGGCAAGCGCCTCCTGCACCGATGCGGGCAAACCATCCATCCGGGTCAGATAATCAAAAAGGCGTCTGGATTCGGCTTGCACTTGATCGTCTACTTGTGCGACCGCTTCTTCCAGAAGGAGAAAACGGATCGGGAACTCTGCAAAGGTCTTGGGGGGAAGCCGCTCCTCGCCGCCGACCGTCTGCTTGAACAGCAGGGCGTACTGCCCCATGCCTTCGGCAAACGCGGCGTCTACGCCAAGCACGGCGATCGGAAGCCGATCAAGGGTCATCTCTTGGTCCATCTCGTCCGTTGCCTGTGACCGAAAATATTTCACCCGCACGCCATTCTCCACTTTTCCCATTTTGTCCGCGATGCGTGTTGCATTCGTGGAACCGGAAAAATCCACGGCAAGACGCGGAGCAAAGCCAAACCGGTCTCCCTCGTCCCACTCAAGCACGGCATCCACCCCTTTCATGTCATCGTATTGCGTCGTGCGGAACGTATACGCGCCAAACCACATACTGCGATCCGCTTCCACATTGAGCATCGCCTCCAGCGCCTCGCCGGCGTCTGGACGCTTCCCTGTTTTTTTAGACCGAAAAAAAGTTCGCGACTGCTCCGCATCCTGATCCCGTTCATCGGGATGGATGGAAAATTCTTCAATGTCCGCATGGTCATCAAGCGCGGTATAAATGCGATAGATCAATTCCGTCCCGCGACGGCCTTCCGCATCCCTGACCGGCTCACTCCACACGCGCTTAAGCGCGTTCAATTGGGATTCAGGCATAAGATGAAATCGTGAGGAGGCGTTCCTGTTCGCTCGTCGCATCCAGATGGACACGGATCGGCGAACAATCCAGAAACACGCTCGTGCCAATCTCCGGCCATTCTACCAAAACGACCGTATCTTTGCGACCCAGCCATTCTTCCAGCGCGAGCGGGGCGAGTTCCTGATCGCTTTTGAGACGGTACAGATCCGCGTGCACCACCTGTTTGATTCGATCCTGGGACACCGGATAGATGTTCACGAGCGTAAAGGTTGGACTGCGCGCCCCCTCTCCGCGGGAGAGCGCTTCTACGAGACCCTGCGCAAAGGTGGTTTTACCCGAACCCATATCGCCCTCAAGCAAGACGACTTCTCCGCCCGAGAGCGTGGCGGCAAACTTCGCGGCGATCTGTTTGGTCTGGTCGGGAGATGAAGAGATAACCGTCTGCATAGGTGTTGAGAAAAAACGACGAAGTCCTGTTCGCCGTGGTGTGTTGATCATCGCACGAGTGCCCAATTCGCATCCGCAGAGAGCGTCAACGGATCGCAGATCTGTCCCGCCTCAAAACGCATGGCGCCTGCCGCCGCGATCATCACGGCATTGTCGCCGGTGAGCGAAAGATCCGGCGCGTGGAAGGTGATGCGTGCATCACGCGCGTTGAGCGCGTGCGCAAGTGTCTCGCGCAACAGCCGATTCGCCGAAACCCCGCCGGTGAGAATCACCGAGCGCGGATGATACTGCTCAACGGCCTTCATCGTCTTTGACACCAACACATCCACAACCGCCTGTTGAAATCCAGCTGCTAGGTCAGCCCGTTGTTCCCTTTCAGCCTGTTCCCTTTTCACCGCCGTCTTGAGGCCGGAAAAACTAAAATCCAAATCCCCACTCTCCAGCATGGGTCGCGGCAGTGCAATGGCTTCCGCGTCGCCCTCTTGCGCCAGTCGCGCGATCTCCGGCCCGCCCGGATATCCCAAACCGAGCAATTTCGCCACCTTATCAAACGCTTCGCCAGCCGCGTCGTCGCGCGTGCGTCCCAAGAGCTCGTACTGCCCGTGCCCACGCATGAGTACGAGTTCGGTATGCCCTCCCGAGACGATCAGACAAAGCGAAGGAAACAGAGGAATCCGGCCTTCAGACCGAACGTCAAAGGATTTCAGGGGACCCTTGGCTTCGCGCAAAACCGCAGGGGCAGAAATCCACACGCTATAGATATGCCCTTCCAAATGGTTCACCGCCACAAGCGGTTTGCCCCATGCCCATGCTAAACTCTTCCCTAATTCAACCCCAATGCGCAGAGCGGGAATGAGCCCAGGACCGGCGGTAACGGCAACGACATCAATCCCCGAACCGTCGCACGGCACTCCCAACTCAACCAACAGCGGAAACACCTGCTCGGCATGTTCACGCGCCGCGACCTCTGGCACGACGCCTCCGTAACGGGCGTGCATTGCGGCCTGCGACGAGAGGACACTCTTCTCCATTTCAAAACGCTCACCCTCTTTCACCACCAGGGCAAGCGCGGTCTCATCACACGACGATTCAATTCCCAACAAACGCATACTCCATTGAATTCTCTGAAAACGAACACCTATTCGTTGCATGGACGGACCATCCCTGTACGCTTGACTGAAACGGTGGGCAAGCAAGGCTGGTGTGCGTCCATGAAGGAACAGACGGGTCTGACAGAGGATAGGATGTTAATTGAAAAGGCCCCGCGCGTGCAGGGCTAGGCGACGCTCGCTTCCTCCAAATCGCAGAACTGCGACCGAGGATCAGTGAGGTCAAGCGCGTCTTTGAGCAGTTGCAGGCTGACCTCAAAGTTCGCTTTGAGGAGACCGGCCACCCGCAGGAGGTACCTCCAGCGAGGTTCGGTCCGGCGGATCCCGCAATCGAGGAGCGAATCGTATTTCCGATCCAAGTCCATCAGACTGCGAAAGCCCGCGTGAAGCCGGGCGAACGCTTGCTCCGCGAGGAAGGCCCCGGTCACGGAATCCCTCCCGTCGTCGGGAAGGGATCCGTTTTGCCACCACAGCAGACGGCGACCGATCGTGACGTAGACCCGCATGGGTCGAACGATGCGCCCCCAG
>VGKU01000005.1 GCA_016882235.1 Candidatus Parcubacteria bacterium | reverse complement strand
AAAGAAAGGATGATCGTTCCTCCTGCAACCGAGAGTTCCAGGTCATTGCGTTCAAGCCGCACGTCCCCCGCACCCGAGAGGGATGGCGTACCCGATTCGCTTGGACCCGGTTGCCCGTTTGGCTGCCCTTCCGACACAAGGCCGGACTCCGGCTTTACGCCGGGTTGTTCAGAAGCACCTTCGTCATCGCTGGCCGGCTCATCCGATGGTTCCTCCGTCGGTTCCTCGGACGGCACTTTAGGCACTGGCGCGACAGTTGGCACCTCTTCTTCTGAAGCTGTTGGCATACCTGATCCAACCGCTCCAGAAGCGAATTGCCCTGCTTGGTCAAAGGCGAAGACACCGTAAAAGTACGTTCTGCCGTTGATGAGTCCGGTGCGCGTACGCGTTGTGGCGAGCGCATCGGTGATGTGCGTGCATCCGGTGTTGTCGTTTGGCCCCGACGGATTTGCGTCTGTACATTCCAACACGCGAATCCCTGCGAGATCGGCATCCGTTGGGTTTCTCCAGGAGAGCACGAGCTGTGCGTCGCCTTTTGTGATCGTCAAATTGGAGACGTTCGCAGGCGGATTGTCAGCCGTGGTCCTCAACGTGTTATCTAAGGAAAGCGCGCTGTTGGCGGCCGCGTCCAGGCTTCGTACGCGGAAATGATATTGCGTGGAGGCTGTGAGACCTGTGAGCGTCACACTGTGCGAGGTGACCAGTGCCGCGTCGCTCACGCGAGAACCGTAGGTCACATTCGTTCCGTATTCCACAACGCTCGTAGACGCCTCGTCGGTCGTCCACGTCACGCGCGCGCTCTGCTGAGTCACATCCACGGCCGCGATGTTGGAGATGGCCGGAGCGGTCAGATCAAGCGTGGTGAAGGACTGGGACGCGCTGGCCGCTTCGTTGCCGCTTGCATCCTTTGAACGCACACGAAAAAAGTACGTCCTCCCGCCTGAAAGCGAAGTGAGCGAGAGGGAATGATTCGTGACGCTTGCGTTGTCCGTCACGGCACCCAGTTCAAAGGCGTTTGTGAGTCCGTAATCCACGGCGCTGTCGGACGCTTCGTTCGTGGCCCAGGTGATCGTCGCCGCTGTTTCCGTGACCCCTGAGACCACAAGGTTGCTGATCGTCGGCGCGGTTGTATCGCCCCCTGCTCCAGGCCCCCCAATGCCGCCTCCCCCACCACCGCCGCCACCTCCGCCGCTTCCTCCCGAAGAAATGTTCGGGACGGTCACCGAAACTGCCACCGTGTCATCGCCGGAGTGGATGGGAAGGGCAACGGAACCGAAATCGCCAAAGGTCCCGCCGATCGTCACGAAATAGGTACCAACGCTGGAGGGATTGGTGATGCGGTTGGCACCGGTTCCGGATGCACTCGCATTGGTCCCGATCTCCACCGTCACTTGGCTCGCCGCGGCGATCGCTCCGCCGTCGCCCGCACAGATCGTGAGGGTGAGTCGATCGTCGGCCATCGCCACAGACGCCCGTTCGGTTCCGGAACAATCGGTCGCGGTTGTCAAATCCGTTCCGTCGTCGGCAAGATCTACATCGTCTTCCGTAATGGCCGCTGTCTCAAAAGAAGACGAAAAGGTCAGCGTGACTGTTTGTCCTTCTAAAACACCAGATGGAGTTGTAAAGATCAGTTGGTGGTTCGCGCTCTGCCCGGTTTGGAGCGTGGTGGGAAAATCATTCGCGCTGGTAACCGTGGCGGCAAACGCTGGAGACACCAAGACCGTTGTCCCTAGAAGAGAGACAACCGTCCAGATCCTCCAAATGTTGAAAAAATGTTTGGACACACATTCTTGATCGTTATGGCGCGGAGCCCGCCCTTCTGGACAGGCGACCAAGCAATTTCATCACGAACACGACACACAGGAACAAGGCCGTCATTCCCCCCAGGAGCTCCCACGGCACGTACCAGAATCGCGTCTGTGCCATGAGGACGTTCCCATCGCTTCCGTAGGTAAGTTCTAGGACAGCGGTCATCGGCCCGATGGCGAGATGGCGCATCTGTGCGGAGACGATTTGAGACAAACCGCTGTGTTGCACGCCGTCCATGGCGAATGCGCGCGTTGAGCCAGGAAGCACGCGACGTTCTTTGGGATTGGCGTCGTAGGAAACCACGCTGCGGCCCAACACATCCTTTACTGTGACGGCACCGACCGGTGTGACATGAACATTCCCTTGGTTTTGTACGCGGAAGGCAAACGGCCCCCAGAGTTTTTCGCCAACCATGTCCAGCACTGCCGCATTCTCGACTGTTTCCCCCTCAACCGTCAGTAGGATGAGCACGGCCGTTTTGGCCTCAATGAGCGCCCCGTTTGCGGCAACGACATCGGAAGGCGCCTGCGACACCCCGATTGCCCCGTAATAACCGCCCGAGCGCACATCATTTGGGACAATGACGTTGAAGGGAAGTTCGGCTTTGCTATTTGCTGGAACGCGGAACTCGTCGTAGGGAAGGACGATCCAGTGCACAATGCTGTTCGCTGATTGCTCGTCGCGACTGAAAACCGGGCTTTCTCCGTCCTCGCTTGGCTCAAAGACCATCACATCTGCGTAGTATGTCTGTTCCACAGCGGACGAGTTGATGACCGTAATCGCCTGCTCAACCGCCTCCCCGCGACGGACCGAAATCTCTAGGACGGCTGGCGATAAGGCGGCCGCGCGGACGCTGAGGGTAAAAAGAAGGGTCCCGACGATGATGCACAGAACCGCGCAAATTCCCCGAGCCAGCCGAAGGGAAGACATCGGGCGTTGCGTTGCGGAGCGCGCTCGAGTCCAGACACGGTACGTGTGCAGCATCCATTCCATATCAAAAATTTCCTGACGCAATAAATGTCATTGTATTTGCATACACAAGCGCCGTGGTTCCCGTATTTGCCGACAAACGGAACCGCAGGAAGTTGCGCTCGCCAAAGGCAAACGTGCTGGATGTCGCGATATCCTGTGCTGTGCCTGAAATCGCACTGTCTTGCGTATCAAATGTGGAACCAGCCAGCGTTGTATCGCTTGATCGCGCGCCAAATTCCTCCGAACCGGCAGCGACGGAGCCGTCTGCCACGTCTGCGACCGTTTCATTTCCGTTGCGCAGGTCGCCGTCTTCGTACACTTGGACGGTATACCCGCTGTCGTTATCCACGGTTACCTCAAAGGCGGCTAGGCCGAACCCAAGATCATTGGCGCTCGGTGAAGTCATGGTCAGGGAACTTCCGTTCATGACATACAAATAGTCGTCAGATCCGTCTATTGTTGGGGTTCTTCCATCAGTTGTGAGGCGGTCAAGCGAAATGGAACCGATAGCAACGCTTGAAATACGGCCGAAACCGACAACTTGGCCAGTCGTTCTATCTTCCACAATTGCCACATAATCATTGGCGGCGAGCCCGGCCGTGGAGCCCATGGTTACCGTGGTTCCTGCAAAACCAGTGATTTCCCTTGTATTTCCTTGGATGTAAAGATCAAAGGAGATAACCCTGTCGAAGATGCCTACACGGTAACCGTCTGCGACTTGATAGTTTGCAGAGGAACCCGTTGCGCCAGCAGTTCCAGAGGTAGTGTCCCTTAGCAGGTAACTAGCCGAACTGGAAGTGTCCGAACCACCGGTGCTGACAGTGTCCCACCGTATTTCGTAGTTTGTGGATGACATTGCACCATGCGCCAACTGCGCATATACAAAAATCCCCACAAGCGCAAAGGTTACGGCATGTTTCGCCATAGTTTTCCTTCACATAAATAGGTTACCATGAATACAAAAAGTAGTCAACTTTAGATTTGGCTAATTTGAGCAAAAAAATAAAGCTTTTTAACCAAATTTTCTGTGGATAACTGCCGATTTTTCGAAAAACTGCAATTTTTGTCAAAAGTTATCCACTTTTAGCCGTTTTGTGTACACTAGTGTACACATCAAGTGTCGCAAAATGCATTTTCCGAGTAAAATTCTGACCTTGGAGAAGTAGAACCATTGAAAAATGTCTGTAACCTGGTTACCTATCAACTTTCTGTGGATTACCCAGGAACCAGTCATGCGAATTCTCTTCGCTGGTCGCTTCCAAAGCCGATATATTTCCTTTTTTCCGATTAGTGCTTCAATCTTAAAGCTTCTAAGTTGTTTCACGTGAAACAATTTGTGCTATTAATTATTGCGAGACATAAAGAATAGATAGAAATGCCTGGTTACTTTGTAAAAAAATACTAATTGCTTGTTTTGTTGATAAACAACCATTTCAAGTGAGTTTCCGCTGATATTTGGTAATTTTTCGGCAATAATTCCTGTGATCCCAACTTCAGCATGACAATCATGCAAGTAAATGAGCGGATTTGGCTGCCTCCTTTCAACAAATTCTCTATTATCTATAAATTCCGTCCAAAAGCATCAATTTCTTTCGTTTTTATTCTGCATTTCACAAATGTGGTCACCATTTATTAGCTGATTTCTGGATGTTTTTACGAAGATATTTGTGCATCCTTTTTTAGAATATTCTTATTCCGGAGTATAAATTAAGAGATTTTATCGTTTTTTTGGACAAATTTTCCAAAACTAGGCTATATCGAATATACACAGACCGTTTTACGCCCGCGCCTCGCGCCGCTGTAGCGCCTCGGGCTGGGCACCGCCTCGCCATGCCGCCTGCTGGCGGCATATGGCTCCGGCGTTCGACTCCCCGTGCACATGCCTCAATGGCATGTGCACATTCTAATTACAAAAAGCCCAGAAATTTGGGCTTTTTGTAATGGTGGACCTGAGGGGAGTCGCCCGCGCCTCTCGCCGCTGCAGCGGCTCGGGCTGGGCACCGCCTCGCCATGCCGCCTGCTGGCGGCATATGGCTCCGGCGTTCGACTCCCCGTGCACATGCCTCAATGGCATGTGCTCATTCCAATTACAAAAAGCCCAGAAATTTGGGCTTTTTGTAATGGTGGACCTGAGGGGAGTCGAACCCCTGGCCTTCGCAATGCGAATGCGACGCTCTACCAACTGAGCTACAGGCCCATTTTTCGATCTTCTTATTGCTGTTGAATGACCGACACTTCCAATTCCAACTATTTTACACATGTCAAATTGTTTCACGTGAAACAATGGTCTCTTAAACCCCTCGTGACCAGCCTTTGTTCGCACAATAAACTGCTGGTCCTTTCAAAGTTGCTGATTCCGTGAAGGATCTCCTTACAAACATGAAATCCTTAACCCTCGTCAGAATGTTCTCACGACTTTCGGATCTGGAGGATAGCGAGTTTCCTGCATTTCATCCAGTCTTCGAAAAATCCGTAAAAATCCCTTTTTCATCTCATGGCCACGAATCGCCCCTTGCCCGGATGGACATTCCATTCAATATTTGGAGGAATCTATCAAACGATCGCACAGAAAGCGATTCGACTCGTAACGCGCATCGGATTTTACTTGTCGATTTCCTGACCGATGAAATAAACGGGCCAGAAGTTCTCCCGAAATATCTCTATTCACGCTGCATTTTCAATTCATGAGACCACACAGTCACGAGGAACTTCTATGAGCCAAGGCAGCTCAATGCATGCTCGAGAGTTCGTTTGTTCAACGACGCACCATTTACTCTGGTGTCCCCGGAGGGAATCGAACCCCCATCAACAGCTTAGGACGCTGCTGCTCTATCCGTTGAGCTACGAGGACTTCATAAGCGTCGTAAAATGCATTCATTTCTGACTCGTTGTGATAGAATGTGCAGGTATGAATGCTCAAACGACTCTCATTGGCGCCGTGGTTGTCCTGTTTGTCGCCGTTGTCTATCTCGTCAGTCGAAATAAATCGGCTAAAAATGGCGGAGACGACGCCTTGATCACTCTACTGAATGACCTGCGCCGCGAACTGCAGGATACAACGAATGCACAAAGAAGGGAAGTGCAGGATCGTTTGGAAACCATGTCGGATCGGATGGTGAAAAACATGACGGAATCCGCAGGAGCGCTCCAAAAGCACTTTCACCAAACGGCAAACCTTTTTAAGGATGTGAACGAACGTTTGTTTACACTCGATTCAACAAACAAACATATCCTTAGCTATTCAGAACAGCTCAAAAGCCTGGAACATATCCTTAAAAATCCAAAACAGCGCGGAATCCTTGGTGAATACTGGCTGGAATCGCTCCTCGGACAGGTTCTGCCCCCAGGACAGTACCAGATGCAATACCAACTGGGCGTGGATACCACAAGCGGACAAAAGCTTGTGCCAGACGCTGTGATTATGGTGAAAGAAATGTTGATACCTATTGACGCAAAATTTTCGTTAGAAAACTACAACAGAATTGTCCAAGAGCTTGACCAGGAACGACGCGATGAGTTGGAAAAGCAATTTAAGAGCGATGTTAAGCTAAGAATTGACGAGACTTCCAAATACATCCAGCCGGAAATGGGAACGACAAACTTCGCCTTTATGTTTGTACCGGCAGAAGGCGTTTACCATAATCTCATAAGCGCTGATGTGGGGGCGGTAAAGGTCAACTCGCGAAATTTAATTGAATACGCATTTGAAAAAGGCGTGATGATCGTGTCGCCGACTTCGTTTTTTGCTTATTTGCAGACCGTTTTGCTTGGACTCAAGGCGCTTCAAATTGAAGAATCGGTTAAAGATATCCAAAAACAAACCGAACAACTGATGCGACACATGAAGGCGTATGAGGAACATCACAACCGACTGGGAAAACAGCTTGAAACAACCGTACGCACATACGGTGCATCTTCAAAAGAACTGAAAAAAATTGACAAAGATATCTACAAAATTACGGAAGGGACCGCTGGCAAGGAACTTGACCCCGTTGAAATCGCCCTCTTGACCGAGGTTGAAGATTAAAGCGATCACATCGCTTTGTGCCTTTGATGCTCATAAACAGGAGGTCAGGCATCTAATTGTTTGACCTTTGACTATTCCAGGCAAATTGAACTTCCTTTTGACATTCTCTCACGACGTCTTGACATCTCTGGCCGATCATTTAAACTAGCGCCGAACCTATGCCAAACCTAGAAAACGCCAAAAAAGCCATACGCCAGAGCGACAAACGCGCCGAGCGTAACAAGGTCGTCAAAGCCGAAATCCATTCGCTTCGCGTCAAACTGCGCAAAGCGCTTATGTCCAAGGAAGTGGAAAAAGCATTTGAAATCGCCAGATCGGTCGGCAAGAAGCTGGACAAAGCATCCGGAAAAAATATCTTCAAGAAAAACACCGTGGCTCGCTATAAGTCGCGTATGATGCAAAAGGTCAACGCGCTTAAAAACGGATAAGCCGCTCCGTCATCAAATCCACGGCAAGACCGGCCCCCATACGGCCGGTCTTTATATTCACATCATATTCAAAGAGGAGTTCGTGCGCGTGTTTCAAGTCCGCCAGCGAAAACGCGCGCGACTGCTCAAGCGCCTTGCCGGCAGGGTAGGGATGCAAGGACATCTCTCTGGAAAAATCGGCCTGGCTCCCAGACCCTTCCTCCACAAATGCGCGGGCGGCCAACAGAATCCGCACCTGCCGTCCAAGCATGGTTAACAGGTAATGGTCGTCGGATCCGGATAGCCGCTCCTGCTCCAGCAGTTCCAGTGCCCGTTTGGTCTGTTTCTTAGACAGGGCGTCCATCAGTTCAAAAATCCGGCTTTCAAATGAGGCGGATACGAGCGCCTC
Organism: Candidatus Parcubacteria bacterium; assembly: GCA_016882235.1. Taxonomy (GTDB): domain Bacteria; phylum Patescibacteriota; class Patescibacteriia; order UBA9934; family GWF2-40-263; genus VGKU01. The sequence continues at coordinate 18,335 of VGKU01000005.1, read as the reverse complement.
AACCATCGCTTTTGTCACCAGCGAATCTTGCGCATACGCGACAAGTTTTCCGATCTCACCGTCCATTCGCCACAAATCCGACCCGACGCGTTCCACCAATGCGCGAAGGGCTAGCGGTTCAATCGTTCCGCCTTTTGCGCGCACGCGCTCCTGCGTCCACCGCGAGAGCGCCTCGCCTGCCAAATGGGCAAACACATACGTATGGATCTCTGCCATCTCGGACAAGCGCTTGAACATCGCCTTCTTCTCAATCGTCCCTGGTGCGGCTGTTTCAGAGAGAACAGCGATGGTCGTTTCTGGCATACGCGAGAACCCATCCACCCAGACCGCCTCATCTTTCTTGTTCACGCTCTCCATCAACCCGCGCACCACCACCATCCGGCGCGGCCCTAAAAACGGATACGAACAAGCCGCCTGCAACACCTCCGGAGCAGACAGCGCTCCGCCATCACCGGAGGGAAAAACGGCGATGTTCATGCCCGTCTTGTCGAATTTTTCACGAAACGCTCGCGTAAGCTCCCGCACCTTCTCGGCCACGCGAAACGTATCGTCACCGTAGACGAAAATCAGCATATCGTAACGCTACGTAAGGTCGCCCCAGTTCGCGCCTACCTGCACATCCACCACCAGGGGGACATCCAGCGACGCCACGCCTTCCATCATTTCTTTCACGCCGCTGGCAACCGCCCCGGCCGCGTCTTTTTCTGCTTCCAACACAAGCTCGTCGTGCACCTGAAGGAACAGCACAGCAGGCAAACCGCTCTGGGTCAGCCACCCGTCCACGGCGAGCATCGCCTTTTTCATCAAATCCGCCGCCGTGCCTTGAATCGGCATATTGATCGCCATGCGCTCGGCCTGCGCGACCATGAGTGGAATGCCTGAATGGATCTCCGGCAGGGACCGACGCCGGCCAAAGAGCGTCTCCACATACCCGTCTGCGTGCGCTTTGAGTTTGGTCGCGTCCAAATAGTCGCGAATCGCGTAGTGAATCTCAAAATATTTTTCAATGAACACTTTTGCGTCTGTAAAGGAAAGTCCGGTTGAACGCGAAAGCGAACGTGGGCCCATGCCGTAGAGGATCCCGAAATTGATCGCTTTGGCGGCCCGGCGTTGGTCTTTGGTCACTGCGTGTTCATCCACGCCCCATACCTCGGCAGCCGTACGCGTGTGAATGTCCGCGCCGTCCTTAAACGCTTGGATAAACGGCTGGTCCTTCGCGATCACGGCGGCAAGGCGCAGTTCAATTTGTGAGTAATCCGCGGCGACGAGCCGTTTGCCGCGCGGAGCCACAAACGCCTTCCTGATCTCGCGCCCAAGTTCGGTCTTGATCGGGATGTTTTGCAAATTCGGGTCGCTGGACGAGAGCCGGCCGGTCGCCGTCACTGTTTGATTGAACGTCGTGTGCACGCGACCTTGCGCATCCGCGAGTTTGGGCAACGTCTCCACATAGGTGGACTGAAGCTTGGAAAATTCGCGATGCTGACTAATCAAAGGAATGATTTCGTGCGCATCCCACAGTTTGTCCAGTTCCGATGCGGCCGTGGAGTAACCGGTTTTCGTTTTTTTGATCCCTTTGGTCGGGAGTTTCAAGAGGTCAAACAGCACTTCCGCCAGCTGGATCGGAGAGTTGACATTGAGTTCCTTTCCCCCGATCGCGCGGATTTGTTTCTCAAGCGCAAGAATACGCTTTTTGAGTTTGCGCGAAAACGTCTCAAGCGCGCCGGTGTCAATGAGCACCCCGGCTTTTTCCATCTTGTAGAGCACTGGCACGAGCGGCAACTCAATCTGTTCGTAGACCTCGCGCAGTCCGGATGCATCCAGTTGTTTCTCAAGCGCCGCTTTGAGGCGGGGAAGCAGGGCGGCGGCTTGCCCAAGGCGTTCGTAATCTTTTTGCGACGCGTACGCTTCGGGGAGTTCAGACAATTTGACAGCAAGCGCGCCGGACACAACGGAGGGCAGATCATGCAAGCGCGATCCAGAGTGCAGGAGATAGGAAGCAATCATGGTATCAAAGGCCATCCTGTCAGCTCGACCCAACCCGAAGGGCGAGTGGGGGGAACTCGCAAACGACGATCCCAGTTGATGCATCAGTTTCTTGAGGTCATGCGTGACCAGGTGTCCTGTGCGCGCGCTGAGGCCAGCGGCGATCACCGTGATATGCTTCTGCGCGGGATTGGGCACGACCACCGTCGTCTTCCCGTCGCTCACGGCAAGCGCCGCGAGCGTTGCCCCAAACAAATCCGGCTGTTGTTCGGCAACGAGAAGGGCGATTTCCTCTCCCGCAAACGCAATGCGTTTCAACTCCTGCTCATCTCGCACCACCTGAATTCTAGAATCAGGACGCGGCCCGCCTTGGCGGGACGAAGACATCTCTGCATGAGATGACGTTGCTGACGCTCGCTTGGACAACGCGTGTTCATGCTTGCGAATCAGCGTCCGAAACTCCAGCTTGCGATACTGGTCCAGCACCTTCTCCCAGTCCGGCTCGCGCGTCTTCGCCTGCGCAAACGCAAACGGCACGTTGACATCTCGTACAATCTCCACAAGCTCGCGCGAGGCGCGCGCTTGATCCTCCTGCCCGCGCAATTTCTTCGCCACCTTTTCTTCAATCTTCCCATCCGAGAGCGCCTGAAAAATATTCTCCACCGACCCGTAGGTGTGCACGAGCACGGTAGCAGTCCGCTCCCCAATCCCAAACACGCCCGGGATATTGTCCGAAGCATCCCCGCGCAAGGCCTTGTAATCCACGAGCGCGGCGGGAGACAGGCCAAAGCGCTCGCGCACAGCCGCCTCGTCATACCGCTTCGTTTCCGAAATCCCTTTTTGAAAAAACACCACCTGCGTCTTGTCCGAAACGAGCTGGAGAGCATCCAAGTCGCCGGTCACGATGAGGGTCTGGTACTCCTCGCTCTCGGCCTTCTTGGCAAGCGTTCCAATCACGTCGTCCGCCTCGTAGCCCGCCGCATCATAAGAAGGAATCGCAAACGCTTCCAAAAGTTCGCGGATGATCGGGATCTGATCGTACAGCTCCTGTTCTTTTTTTACCCGCGTCGCTTTATACGCATCGTACTTCTCATGGCGAAAGGTCTTGCCCGGCAGGTCCCACGCAACGGCCATAAAGTCGGGATGGAACTGCTCACGCATCTTCTCAACAACCAGCGCAAAACCGTAGGCGGCGTTGACGACCAGGCCGTCTTTGGTCGTAAGGGGCGGAAGCGCATGCCACGCGCGGTGCAGGAGCGCATTGCCGTCCAGGATTAAAAACGTCGGGGAGGAATCTGGCATGCCCAGAGTGTATCACGGGCGTTCTGCCTTGTCCCAAATGAGATCAAAAACGTTTTGTAGGTCGCGGCGACATCTCCAGAGGTGAGCAGGATCATGGTGTTCTCGCGCCGCGTCGTGATAAAGGCCACAAAGTTGGCAAAAATAATAACGGTGGCCGGGAGCGTTGTCTTTTCGGGTAGGAAACGCGATTCACGGAGCTCCGAGGGATCCTTCTCCACGATCTTTTGCGCCGCGCGCCCGCTTGGGATGAGCTGTTTGCTCTTAATACCGCGCTCCAACCGTTCTGAAATAATTTGTTTCACAAGGTAGGGCTCTTTGACGTAGTCAAGCAGGCCCACGCCGGTCGTGATGAGGCGATATTCTCTGACGCCCGATCGCAGAAGCTGTTTCCAGAGCCGCTTAAACCCATCCGTCCCCTCGTAGATCGTCACGCCCGCGCTCTGCGAGAAGGTACGCCGCATGGATTCCAGGAGTGGCAGGGATTTGCAAAACGCGCCGCGCCATTCCTCCATCCGCCGCTCCAACGTCTCGGGTGGCTCGGCGGTATAGACGGTCCGTTTGCGGTCCTTACCGGTGCGGAACACGCCCTGGCGGCAGAGGCGCTCGAGGATCGGGTAGAGCGTTGTGCGCGGAAATTCCGTGCGGCGCGAAAGGTCAAGCACGGTTGAGGGGCCCATTTCCAAGCCGGCCAAATACACACGAGCATCCTTATCGGAGAGCCCGAACGCTTTGAGGCCGGAAATAAGGTCAGAAGAGTAGGGCATCATACAGTAATCTTCTCTCTAGTATATAGGAATTGAGCCCTTGAAACACAAGAGGCGTCCGTCCACCCCATCCGGTCCCCGCGAGCTCTCTTGAGAGGCAAGACGACAGCGGAGTCGGTTGGCGCCCAGGGACGAACCGGTGCGGTTTTCTAGGGGTCACCAATGAAAAAACCGCGCATTCGCTGGGAGTAACCCATTAAATGCGCGGTGTGTAGAACCCCCCCCGCTCTGTTCTTGATGCGCTATCGCCTAGGAGGCGATGGCGAAGTGCTTCGCCTGCTGGAAGGCCGGGCCGGACGCGGCGTTGGCCAGCTTGCTGAGCATGTCGATGCTGGTCGGGGCGTAGCCGCCGAAGCCCGTCGTCTGCAGGCGCGGGTTGTGGTCGCCGATGCCCACCGTCACGACCCTCTCCTGGGTGAGGCGGGTGATCGCCGGCGCGTTCTTCCCGATGGCCATGGTGTGCTTGGGGTCGATGAAGAGGTGCATCCTCCACACGCCGGTCGCCGCCAGCTTGGAGACGCCGTGGAAGAGCGCGACCTGGCGAGCGCCCTTGCTGTTGCAGTACGTGACCACGACGGTGGGCACGCTCGCCTCCACCGACGGGGTGACCTCCTCGAACCGGAAGTCGAACTGCTGGTAGTGCCAGTCGATGTCGTTGGTGGACTTCTCGTTCGAGTTGTTCAGGAGCCTCCCGATCTGGTCGGCCGTGAGCGTGGCGAGGTTGCCCGTGCCCACCTTGACCGCGGCGATGCCCTCGCGCCCGACGAAGCCGTAGCGGGTCTCCGCGTTCGGGAACGGCGGCGTGATCTGGACGGAGAGATCGGCCTTGCCCTTCTGGAAGGCGACGATCACGCGCTTCTGCGACGCTCTGCCCAGCAGGAGCAGGGCGTTGAAGTTCGAGCCGCTCACCAGGTCGTTCTGGAAGAGGGCCCGGTGGATGGAGTTGAGCGCCTTCGCCTGCTTGGCGTGGTTGAACCCCCGGTCCAGAACCGCGCAGGTGATGTTCTTGTCCATGGCCACGATGGCGTGGCCATAGACGAAGTCGGACTGCGTCGCGATCTGCGTCTGCTTCTCGGCCGTGGTCTCGTCCAGCTCGACCATGGCCATCTTCAGCGCGACCAGGTGGAGCTTCTGACCGTTCTTGGAGATGCCCATCCGCACGATCCTGTCGGGGTCGAGCAGGTTGGCGGCGATGGCGTCCGAGGTGGCCGCCACGATCGCCAGGTAGGGCCCCGTCACCGAGTAGGCCTCGTTGTCGTTGGCCAACTCGACGGTGCGGACGTCGAGCTTGTCATTCTTCTTCAGCAATTCACGCAAGGTCATGGGGCGAACCCTTTTCTCTCGTGCCCAGAACGGGCGGTGTGGTTTACTCTGGCTTTCCGGCCAGCCGGGATGCTTACAGATGCGCTGACGACCAGCGCCATCCACAAGCGAACGCGGCGTAGTGTGCCAGAATGGTAAAAATGTGTCAAGTGTGGATAAAGATGCTTAAATTTCAACAAAAATATGCGTCGAGCCAGATACAGAATGCACGGATGAAATTTTCCGCGTCTGGCAAAATCCGTACCCGCCTATCCGGCTCATTTGCGTCCATGCGAACAAAATCGTCCATTAGATAATCGGTCAGGACGGCGGCAGGTTTCCCCAGCATAAAACCCCTCTCACGAGGGGTTTTATGCTGGGGCGACCACCGGGAATCGAACCCGGATCAAGAGAGCCACAATCTCTTGTGTTGACCATTACACCATGGCCGCCATTCCGGCGGGAACAGTAGCAAGTTTACGCGCTCAAATCAAGCAGGGATGGAAAACGGTGAAACTCCCTTGGCAACATCAATAGGTATTATAAGCCACTGCGCTCCCTCTGAAAAAAATGTATTTCCGATTGGTGGCCCGAGTAGGATTCGAACCTACAGCCTGGTGCTTAGAACGCACTCGCTCTATCCAGTTGAGCTATCGGGCCGTGTGGGACCGTTTGCGAATACCGGCTTTGCCTCATGTGGTTCAGAATGCACCTGCGACTTGGTTTGCACATCTCAACATCGCTCTCCTCTGCCTCGCATTTCTCATAGTCACGCGGCGGCATTCTGAACACCTGTGCCAAAAGCGGTATGCGGGAACAGTCCCGTTGCGCGCATCTTAAACAAAAAATGCACCCGTGTCGACCGTATGTCGAACGGGTGCACGCGTGCCCCCTCGTCAGACGCGCACCTCCGACCCCTGCCATGCGAAGCGCGTGTCCACGCCCGCGGCCTCCTCGATCGTCCGGGCGATCTGCTGGACCGTGTCGTAACCCGCGTTGGGATCGTGGTGGGCGGTGTAGATGAGCCGAGGCTTTGCCTCCTTGGCCTGCAGCGCGGCCGCACTCTCACTGATGTGGCCGAAGCCGCGGCACTTCGCGTACTGCTCGTCGGTGTACTGCGCCTCGGTGACCCAGAGGTCAGCCTCCGAAGCGAGCTTGACGATGTTCTCGTCGTACGCGTGACCATGCTCGTGGTCCATGGTGATGGCCACGACCTTGCCCTTCCACTCAAACCGGTACCCGTAGGCCTGGTTGGGGTGGTTCATGGGGAGCATCCAGACCTTCACATCCTCCCGGTCCGTCTCGAGCGTGAACCGCTCGCCCGGCTCGATCTGCCGATGCGTGCGCGTGCTCGCGAGGAACTTCCACGGCACCGGGAACACCGGCGGAGCGAACACGAACCGCTCCATCACCTCGGGCACCGTGAGCCCGTCGTGGGTCGCGCCCACGAAGTGCAGACGCGTGTCCGGCCGGAACACCGGCTTGAACGCCTGGATGCCGTAGAGGTGGTCGCCGTGGACGTGCGAGGTGATGATCGTCGCGCGCACGCCGCCGTTGCAGCTCTGAAACCGGTCCGCGAGCGCGGCACCCAGATCTTCCGCCTTATGGCCCTGTTCGGAGAGCCACACCCTCATGAACGCCTCCACGTCGTTGACACTCGTGCCGGGCGGGAAGGCGGGGGAGAGTAGTTCGTCTCCCAGATCAATCATGCCAGACCCGGTGTCCAGGATGACGAATTGGGAGCCGAACCGGAGCGTGAGGCAGGTGGTGTGCCCGCCGATACGCGCGTCGCCGGTCGGAAACGATCCGCGGACCCCGTAGAAGCGGACGATGATCTGGGACGGGCCGTCCTGGCCCAGAACGTGCGCCATGGCGTCCTCCTTCGTGGTGGGCGTTCTACCACTGGCATCATCAGCTTCCCACGCAACCAAAAAAGCGCCAAGAGGCGCTGTCGAAAGTTTGGACAACATTCCCTCTCCGGCGTCGTGAACAGGGATGTACCAACACGTGTTCTCCTTTTCCTTTGCCAGACAACTATTCCACACTGCGCCCCTTGTGTCCATTATCTCTGTTTCCCATGATACCGTTTGTGCACCTCCTTCATTTGCTTGTTTGTGATATGCGTGTACACCTGTGTGGTGGTGATGGACTCATGGCCGAGCATGGACTGGACCGAACGGATGTCCGCGCCGGACAAGAGTAAGTCTGTCGCGAAAGTATGGCGAAGGGTATGGGGAGTGATTTTTTTGGTGATGCCGGCGGCCGTTGCATAGCGCTCCACCATCCGCTCCACGCTCCTTGGCGTGAGCGGACCAGCGTCTTTTCGCACGCCCTTCGCGCGATCGTGCGACACAAATAAAAACAGGGAGGTGTCACGGCGCTTGTCCAGGTACGCTTTGAGCGCGGCGCGCGCGGAGTCGGAGAGGAAACAGAGCCGCGGCTTGTCGCCCTTGCCGCGCACGGTAAACTCGTCGCGTTTCAAATTCACCTGTTCAATTTTGAGACCCGTGAGTTCGCTGACGCGCAAGCCCGCTGAAAATAACAATTCAAGCATGGCCCGGTCGCGCAGGGAGATCATCCCGCTGGAGTGCTTTTCTGGCATCAGGAGCAGGCGCGATAATTCCTCCGCTTCCAAAAACTCCACGGTGCGCTTCCCTTGTTTGGCGAGCTCGATCTGTTCGGGCGGGAGGGATGCGATATCATGGCGAGCGAGGTATTTCAGAAACGAACGCAGGGCGATGAGATGGTAATTCTGCGTGCTTTTTTTGATGGTCACCCCGTCGCGGCCTTCTGCCAGCCGGTTCAGGTACAAACGGTACCGATGCACGAGATCGCGCGTGATCTTTGAAGCGGGCGGATTTTTCGCCCACACGGCGAACCGGCGCAAATAAAAATCATAATTGCGGATCGTCCGTGCGGATCGTCCGCGTTCCACCTCTAAATATTCTAAAAAGTCGGTGGTGAGGATGTGGAGGGTTTTCATAGAAACATTATACGACGCTTGGCATCCTCCCGCCAGAACGGGGGTGCATAAACGGTGAAGAGCGTAGGAAGGGGTTCGGTCTTGCATCGGGAAACTTGTGCTACAATAACGCCGCTATGACCGTGGAGGCCGCGCGCCATATTTCCCTCACGCTTATTGCGGGACTCACGCTCTCCTGTTTGTTTTTCCTCGGGAGCGCATCCTGTCGCGCGTTTTTGGCAGAGGCGCATACAGGCCACTTCTGCAGTGCCGAGCAGGCAAACGCGCCCGCGCCCGTGACCGACGCCGGAGCGTCTCACATGACAGCGCCCCATTCCAAGAATCCGTTGTTGCGTGCAGTGGTCACGCCCGCGGTGCTCACAACGCTGTTGGTGATCGTGTGGAGAGATGATCGCACCAAACGGTTTGCCCGCCGGATGGAAGAGACGCTTGTCCGCCACGGGCCGTACCAACGGATGTTTTTACCCTACCTGATGGCCACACACGATAGATGATCAGACCAATACGACTTTCACGGACTCCTCGTAACGCCTCAATTTCATTTCTTCATTCTGTATTCCCCTATGGACTCACCTGCAAAACCACAATCCTTCTTTGATCTCTTAAACGGGAAAAACGGATTCTGGCTGGGTTTTGTGACTGCGATTCTCGTCTTGGGCACGCTTGGTTTCCTTATCCTTGGCAGTAAACTGATGGGAAATGATCTCCTCTTCGGCTCCGCACGCTCCGGGGACAGTTACGCCGTGAACGACGCGGCCGTCGCACCTGACACCATTCCGACCGAGGCTGTTCCTGTGGTCACAGACGACGACCATATCCGAGGCGACAAAAATGCTCCCGTCACCATTATTGAATACTCCGACTTTGAGTGTCCGTTCTGCCAGACCTTCCATCCGACCATGCAGCAGGTGATGGAAAACTATTCTGGAAAAGTGCGTTGGGTGTACCGCCACTTTCCGCTCTCGTTCCACCAGCAGGCCCAACCCTCGGCAAACGCGGCAGAGTGCGCCGGCGAGCAAAACCAATTCTGGGACTATGCCGATGAACTGTTTGCGAACCAGTCCTCGCTTGGAGAGAGCTACTACAAACAGCTTGCCGGAGATCTCGGGCTCAATGTCTCCAAATGGGAAACCTGCTACGACGGCCTCAAATACGAAAGCAAAATCCAATCACAGTCCCAAGGCGGCGCAGCTGCCGGCGTGACTGGCACGCCCGGATCATTCATTATTGACCAAGATGGCAACGCGGTGCCCATCAAAGGTGCACTGCCGTACAGCTCCATTTCCGCGGCCATTGACCAACTCCTAGGTACGTAAAAAAATAAAACCGGTTATCCTGTGGCTCATGGATCACCAATCTGAGCGGGTCCTGCCGTCGGCCACCCTGTTCATCCTCGCCTTTGGCTCGAATGGAACAGGGGACCTGTCCGACGTCACCCGCTCGTTGGATGATGAGCGCGTCATGGTAACCGGTTTTTGTTTTTCCGATGCAGAGTTCTCTCTCGCCGCGAGATGAATCTGTCCTTGATTTACGCAGTCTGTGAGGCGCGATACTGCGCGAGCCAATTCACGCCGAGCGAAATAATCGCCGCAACCACGAAAGACGCGGCAATGGAAAAGTAAACCGTCAACGGAATAAGGATAAGAAGCATAGCGGCGCGGCCGAGCGACAGCGCCATCTCGCGCAAAACGGTGTATTCGTCAATGTAATGGCCAGAGTCGGCCGCTTGTTCATAGGTCAGCGTATCTAGCGGGGTGCGCATGAGAATGGCGCCGACACTATGAAACGTGGAGGCGGTAAACACGCCCGAAAGCGTCTCTACAAACGCCTTGGACAGCCAGCCCAGCGCGTTCATCCACGAACCCAGTTTCAACACGCGCCCCGGCGAGTATCGGTCCGTTTCCTTGCCCACGATGTATTCCATGATCAGCGCGACGACGACGAGCGCGGATGCGACTGCCCCCACTTCCAGATAACTGCCGCCAAACACGACAAACAAGAAAATCGGCCATACGACCGCGCCAACGATGTTCTCCGCGCCAAACGCCATCATGGAAAAAGACATCGCGCGGTAATTGCGCGAGAACAGTTTGCGAAAGCTCTCAAGATAGCCGAACTCGTAGGTGACGCGGTGGGGTGGGAGGAACATGAGCGGGATGAGCGAAGCGAGGGTGAGCAGGAGGCCGGTGATGAAACTGGCGTGATACCCAAAACGAACGATCAGCGCGGCGCCGGCGACCGGCGCGGCGACCGAAAGCAGGCGTTGAATGCCGTAAAACATCCCGAGCTGGGTGCCGCGCTTTTGCTTGTCGGCAAACTTGGCAAAATCAATGTGGTAGGGCGACCAATACAGGGCGGCATTGAGCGCGGCGCCAGCAATCGCCACAGCCAACAGCAGATACGGACTCATCCGGCTACCCGCATCAAGCAGATACAACATCCAGTAAAACAAGACGAGCCCGCCGGTGCCGATCATCATGGCACGAGTCAGTCCGCGTGTTGAGAAAAAACGCGCGGCCGGGACGAGAAACGGAATCTTTACAGCAAAATCAATGGCAAAAAACAGCAGGACGGCGGCGAGCGAAAGGTCGAAAAATTCAAAGAGAAAAATGGGGAGAAAAACGCCTACAAGAGACGAGCCGACAAACCCGAGCAGACGATTGGTTGCGAGGGTGGGAAATGCGCCCAGATGGGCAAAAGAACGGCGATGGTGGTGTGGAAGGGACATAAGGAAAAGGAAAACATAGCGACTCTCAAGGGATCATGGCCCCAGAATCTCAACGAGTATACCATGGCGATCCATCCGGGGACCGAGATTGACGAAAAACAAGTATTTGGCTATGATCGCTCCATAAATCAAAGGCGGCGGCTTGGCGCGGGACAGAGCAGACCCGCCCTCGGCTGACCGCACGAACTCATCAGAACCTATGCTCAATCCCAAAAAGAAAGAAAAAATCATTGAGAAGTTCCGGACACATGCCTCGGACACCGGCTCTCCGCAAGTACAGATCGCCATTCTCACCTCCGAGATTGACGAGCTGACCAAGCACATGCGGACTCATAAAAAAGATTTTTCATCTCGCCGTGGCCTTATCAAAAAAGTCAACGAGCGCCGTCGCTTGCTCAAATACCTTGAGCGGGAGGACGAGAAAGCATTTTTGAAAGTGAAAAAAGAGTTGGATTTGAAATAACGCAGGCGGGGTCAGACCCCGCCTCTTTGCTATGATCAAGCACAAAGACCAGCGGGTCGGCGTTTTCATTGATACCCAGAACATGTATTACAGCGCCCGCTACTTGTTCCAGCGCAAAGTGAATTTCAAAAACATTGTGGATGACGCGGTGGCCGGCCGGCAACTCATTCGTGCGCTTGCCTACGTTGTCAGCACGAAGGACGCCTCCGAAAAGCCGTTTTTTGAGGCTTTGCAAAAATCCGGCATTGAAACGCGCGAAAAAGAACTGATGGAATACGCAAGCGGACATAAAAAAGCGGATTGGGATGTCGGCTTGGCGATTGACGCGGTTCAAATGCTCGACGTCCTGGATGTGGTGGTGATCGTCTCGGGCGACGGGGATTTCATTCCTCTTGTGGAACATATCCAAAGCCGCGGCCGCATCGCCGAGGTGATGGCGTTTGGTGAAACGACCTCCAGCACGCTCCTGACGTTCGTGGATGATTTCACGGATTTGTCCCAGAACAAACGGCGGTACCTGATCGGGCCGGTTGTGCATCCCTCCGGCCACGCAAAAACGGCTTCGGATAAGGGCGGACAAGATGACACTGGCGAAAATGAACAGGGTGAGGGTGGATTTATTATGGAAGCGCCCACGGGCGACCAGGAGGAATCACGCACAAGAAGATTAGAATTTTAAGTCATTATTCATCGTCATTGCGAGCCGAGTTCGCCGGGTGGGCGAAGCAATCTCCAGGTTGCTTCGTCGGCCTGACGGCCTCCTCGCAACGACCCAAACACGTTATGTACGCCAAACAAACGTTTGAGGCACTGTGGGGAGGAAAAACATTAAGCATTGAAGTTGGTAAGTTCGCGACGCAGGCCGGCGGATCTTGCACAGTGCGCTATGGTGACACGGTGGTGCTTGCAACCGCGACCATGAGCAGTGAGACGCGCGAAAACATGGGCTTTTTCCCGCTCATGGTGGATTACGAAGAAAAACTGTACGCGGCCGGCCGCATCAAAGGCAGTCGATTTATTAAAAAGGAAGGCCGACCGACCGACGAGGCGATCCTGACCGCGCGTTTCATTGACCGTGCCATCCGCCCGCTTTTTGACGACCGGATCCGAAACGAAGTGCAAGTGATCGTGACCGCGCTTGCGTTTGACGGCGAGAATGATCCGGACGTGCTCGGACTGATCGGCGCATCCTGCGCCCTGCAGATCAGCGACATCCCGTGGAGGGGTCCGATTGGTTGTATCCGTGTTGGGCAAATCAACGGCGAGTGGGTGCTCAACCCGACGTACGAGGCGCGCGCAAAGTCTCTTCTGGACCTTTCCTTTGCCGGCACCCGCGACAAGGTGATCATGGTCGAGGCCGGCGCAAACGAAGCGCCCGAAGAGGTGGTGCTCGGCGCATTCGCGTTTGGACAAAAGCACATGGACGTGCCCGTGAAACTGATTGAACAAGTGCAATCCGCCGTTGGGAAAGAAAAAAAGCACATTGCGATGGAACCGACAGAAGACCAGACGCGCGTGGAGGCCATGGCTGTGCCGTTTATCAAACAACAGGTGAAAGAACTGTTTTTCGGCACGCCGCGCGCCACCAAATCTGAACGCGCCTTGCAAAAAACGATTCTGAAGGAAAACACGAAAACGTTTCTTCTTGAACAGGGCGTTGCGGATGAGCACATCCATTTTGGCACGGACATCGTCACACAGACACTGGAAGAAGAGGTCTCGCGCGCGATCATTGAAGAGGAGAAACGCGTGGATGGCCGATCGCTTACAGAAATCCGCGAGCTGGTGAGCGAAGTGGCTGTTCTTCCGCGCCTGCACGGATCGGGCCACTTTATGCGCGGGGAAACGCAGGTGCTTACGGTTCTCACATTGGGCGCCCCCGGGGATGAGCAAACGCTTGACGGCATGGAATTGGTCGGGACAAAGCGCTATTTCCACCACTACAACTTTCCCCCGTTTTCGGTTGGTGAAGTAAAGCCCATGCGCGGCCCCTCACGACGCGACATTGGACACGGGGGACTCGCCGAAAAGGCGCTTGCACCCATGATGCCGGACAAAGAGACCTTCCCCTACACGATTCGCGCCGTCTCCGAAGTCTTCGGCTCCAACGGTTCAAGCTCCATGGGCTCCACGTGCGGTTCAACACTCGCGCTTATGGACGCAGGTGTGCCGATCAAAGCGCCGGTGGCTGGCATTGCCATGGGGGTGGCAACGGACGCACAGGGGCGATGGAAAGTGATCACGGACCTGCAAGACCTTGAAGATGGCAAAGGTGGCATGGACTTCAAAATCGCCGGCACCAAAGATGGTATTACGGCGATCCAAATGGACACCAAAACGGACGGACTCTCGCGCGAGATTGTTGAACAAACGATCCGCCAGGCCTATGAAGCGCGCCTGCAAGTCCTCAAGACCATGACCGACGTAATTGCCGCGCCTCGTCCCGAGCTTTCCCCGTACGCGCCGCGCATTATTTCCATGCGCATCAACCCGGAGTTGATTGGCAACGTGATCGGACCCTCAGGCAAGACCATTAACGAGATTATTTCGACCACTGGCGTCCAGGCGATTGACATAGAGGACGACGGATTGGTAATGATTACCTCAACCGACGCTGCTGGTGCGGCTAAAGCGCAAGAACTCATTGTCCAGTTGACGCGCGAGCCAAAAGCCGGGGAAATCTACAAAGGAAAGGTGGTACGCATCATGGATTTCGGCGTGATTGTAGAATTTTTGCCAAAAAAGGACGGTATGGTGCATATCAGCATGATGGCACCCTACCGCATTGACAGCGTGACCGATCTGGTCAAAATGGGAGATCAGGTCATGGTAAAAATCATGGAAATCGGCGGAGATGGCAGAATTAGCTTGTCCATGAAAGATGCGCCGGGCAATACCTATCCAGAAAAGCCCCCGCAAAGCGAACGCGGACCGCGCCCGCCGCGCCCTCCTAGAAAACCCTTTGGTAAACCCCGTTAAAGGTGGGACTTCAGCCACAGTTGGAACGAACCTCCAAACTGAGCTCTGTCTTACCCCCTTCGACAAGCTCAGGGGATCATAACGACGGGACAAACGGCCGTGAACACCCCGCTTAACATCCCGTTTTCTCGCACCCATCAAACAACCCGCCGTCCCAGGCGGGTTGTTTGGGCACAGGGAGCCGGCGTGATCCTGTTTCTTCTGATCTTTTCCCATCTCACGACGCTTTGGCTGACCAGAAATACGGTGTTTGACGCTGCCCCGCAAAACACCGCTTACGCCGTACAATTGTCCGTGAATCCAAAAACGGTTCCTCTCTTCCAGGAACTCATAGGAAAGATCCCGCTTATCAGTGAACGTCCGCTCACGATCGCGAACCTATTGCCTTTTACGCGCGGAGAACTCGCCTGGTTTTTCCAGGAAGATGGCACGCGTTCCGTTGCGATCAGGGCTAAAAAAGAGGATCTGCCCATGGCGCTACTGGATAGCGCCCATATCGTTGTCCAAGAAATTCATCCAACGATTTTTTTGCTGTCCCAAAAACTTCAGGCAGGCGGCGGTATTCCAAAAAAGAGGGCTCTTCGAGACTTGTTTCCGACGGTTATGGGACAAAAAATAGGGATGTTTTATGAAAAGGGTGCAAAATCTTCTAGCTCCATCACCCAGCAAGGCCGCAAAATTCATTTTCGCCTTTCTTCTTTGACAACAAGCGGCACCAAACCATTGCCAATTAAAGCTGTCCCAAACGGTGCATATCTCATTTTGTCTACACCAGTGTTAACAAATGCACAGGACGCAAAACAAATCGCTGGTCTTTTTTCAGCCACAATTGATCCCTTGATGGGACGGTCTTTTGCACAAGTCATGGATCTCCTGCTTTCACACAATGGATCACTTTTTGTCATGAAAAATGAAACAAACGGGCCGGAATTCTTGCTAGAATCAGGCGCTGTCCTTGAACAGCAGGAACGCCTGCGCCTTATCCGTTCTCTTGCGGCCATCCAAGCCCCTATTGAAAAACCTCTTAAACTGCAAGATGGGACGGTGATACGCGAGTTTATCGCTGATCCAGACGGCATTCCTGTTGAAGAAAGAACGATCAATGGACGCACGTTTTATCATGCCGCAACGGAAAAAACGTCGTTTTTTATAACAAAAAACGATTATATACAGATGGCGAGCAGTGAAATGGCCATTCAGAAAGAAAAAAAGTTGATGGCTTGTGACACAAACATAGCACTCATTTCACTCAAAGATCTCTTTCAAACACAGAATGTTTCCAATCGTTCCTATTCCTCGGCAATTTTCTACCAATTTTCGGATGCATTCACGTATATCGGACTAAAACAACGAGGAAAATCCATATTTCTCAATCTGTGCTTTTAGGTGTGGATAACATATTGATTACTTCCATTTTCTGTGGATAACTTTTCAACAAAATCTGCATCTTTGAATACATCATTGTTTCAATAAGCAGATTTTTACGCTACATAAAGTCTATTTACTTACATTGACGATCGCAAATTTTTTTGATACTATACTTATACGATCATTCGATCGTTCGTTCCTTATACACACTCTTGGGAGGTTTTCCGAAAACATTGGCCAAAAGCCAACGGGCACCCCACGCTCGGATGTTCTTCGGGAAACGTCTCGCCGCTCTACTGTTTCGATAAGCCAAACAAAAACAGAATCGAAATGTTATCTAGGTTCGCCCGCACGTATGCAGACCCTTCGTAGGTCTGCCCGCGGGCAAAACCATGAAATGGTAGAGAGGTGTGTGATCTCTTACGGCTGGAAGCGTATGTGCTGCAAGGGCGTCGAGTTGTGCTGCTAATTCGTTGGCTGCACAACCCGACGCCTCCATGGCCGCGAACCTGCCGCATCGGGGCATAGCCGAAAAATACATCATGTATCGCGGCTCACTGCCCCTTTCTTTTTTTGTGGATTCCTGGTAGAATGCCGGCATATGCAAGATGCCTTTCTGGCTAAAATGAAGCAAAAGCTCGAGGAAGAACGTGGACGACTTACGGGAGAACTCTTGAAATTTTCCCATCGGAATCCCCAGGCAAAAGAAACGGATTTCTCGGCCGATTATCAAAATATCGGCGATAAGGAAGACGAAAACGCCACAGAGGTTGCCAATTATTCCAACAACCTTTCGCTTGAAGAAGAGCTTGAAAAAGCTCTTCGTGATGTGGAAGCCGCCCTGGAAATGATTGAAAAAGGCAGTTACGGCACCTGCAAGTACTGCCATCAAGAGATAGACGAACGCCGGATTGAAGCGCGACCGACCTCAACTTCGTGTATTCAGTGCAAAAAAACGCTCACGCAGGAAGTGTGAACGAATCCCTGCGCATTTACTGGCTTTTGTTGCCCGCAGCGTGCATCGTCGTTTTGGACGAATGGTTAAAAGCGCGCGGCCTTGCGCTCTTGCCGGACGAGACGGCTCTTGTTGAGCCTCATGTTATTGATTTTGCCATCCATAAAAATCCCGGCTTAGCATTTGATCTGCCATTTCGGTTGGAACTGGTCATTGGCCTATCCATTCTCATCGGAATAGTCCTCGCACGCGCGGCGTACAAGACATGGCGCCGGCGTCCGAAGATTGCTTTTTCCATTTTTCTCATTATCTTAGGCGCGCTTGGCAACTTATACGATCGGATCATGTACGGATTTACCGTGGATTACATCATCGTGATGGGACGAATCGCCATTAACTTCTCCGACGCCCTCATCCTGCTTGGTATTGTCGCTTTGTTGATACTCCCAGCCAAACGCCCGCGCCAAGGTGTGGATACTTCGCATTGACAACTCACGTCTTTTCATCTATCATAAATGTGACGAGTTGGAAAAAGACCTCCCGTATTGGAGGTCTTTATGTTTACCATCACATCTTCCGCTACTTTTGGTATTAAGGCCGTGCCCATTTCGGTTGAAACGGACATCGCCTCTGGACTTCCGGCCTTCACGATCGTTGGTCTGCCAGACACCTCGGTACGCGAATCGCGCGATCGCATTCGAAGCGCCATTCGCAACAGCCGATTTTCCTTCCCGCGCGGACGGGTGACAGTCAACCTTGCCCCGGCACATCTTCGCAAACAGGGGGTCATCTACGATTTACCGATCGCCCTTTCTCTTTTGATTGGGATGGGAAAACTGTCCGAAGATCGGCTCGTAGGAAGCGTGTTTTTGGGGGAACTCGGTTTGCACGGGGAAGTGCGAAGCGTGCCGGGGGTTTTGCCAAGCGCGCTCATGGCCAAACGCACGGACCGTCCGAATGTGTTCGTACCAAAGGGGAATGCGCCAGAAGCCGCCCTTATTGAGGGGGTACGGGTGTTTGGGGTTTCCACATTGCTGGAATTGGTTGACTACTTAAATGGGGAAAGGGAGATCTCGCCGGAAGCGCCTGGGAGGCCACGCGATGATCCTCCAAACGCGCCGTGTTTCTCCACGATTCGCGGACACGCTTTTGCCAAGCGCGGACTTGAAATTGCCGCGGCCGGACGCCATAACGTTCTCCTGCAAGGCCCGCCCGGCACGGGAAAGACCTTATTGGCCAGGTCGTTTCCATCGCTTCTACCGGCGCTTACGCACGAAGAGGCGATTGAGGTCGCAAGTATCGCATCGGTCGCCGGTGTGTGGGCGATGTCGGGCACCCTGCCGCGCGAACGCCCGTTTCGCGCCCCGCATCATTCCTGCTCGGCCATCTCGCTCATCGGCGGAGGGACCTGGCCAGCCCCGGGGGAAGTGTCGCTCGCTCACCATGGGGTCTTGTTTCTGGACGAACTTCCGGAATTCGGGCGGCACACGCTGGAAACGTTGAGACAA
>VGKU01000004.1 GCA_016882235.1 Candidatus Parcubacteria bacterium | reverse complement strand
TCGGTGATTACCTCACCACTTCTTCCACGCCTGGGTATGCCATGAAAGCGACCGAGGTTGGGCGCGTGATCGGTATGGCACTTGGCGACTTCAGCGGTGTCACGGGTCAGGTCATGGTGCAGGTCAACAACGGTTGGTTTATGGGCGATATCATCGCCACGGATGGGACATCTACGGTGGTGACGGACAAGGCGGTTATGGCTCCGCTTGGCACGGCAAGCGCGCAGTCGCCCAGTTTTGACTCGTACGGTTTTGCCCTGCGCGGAAGCGCGTGGGACGGGGCAGAGGCGCAGGCAGTGGAGATGCTCCTCAAAACGAGCGTGACCGATAAGGATCACTACCGCCTCTCCATACGCAACACAACGGATACGGAAGTCGCCTATATCACCAACGAAGGGACGATGCAGATTGCGGGTGATCTGGTTATTGCCGGCCGTTTGTATCCGTCCGATCGCGGCGTGGCACAGACGGACAAGTACATCTATTACGATAGTTCCTCCGGCCCGGCCGGCGGCTTCATGCGCACCAACGCGAAGGGCTGGTCCACGGGTTCGTACGATTTTGCCGAGATGTTCCCGTCCAACGAGCAGCTCCAACCCGGCGAAGTGGTGGTCTTTTCCGGAAACGGGGAAAACGTCAAGCGTTCCATGGAAGCTCACACAACGAAGATTGCGGGAATTATTTCCACGCGGCCAGGCTTTCTCGCCGGAGAAAACGTAGAGGGAGCGCATCCGGTGGCTTTGGCCGGTCGTGTCCCCACGTGGGTCATCACCGAAAACGGGGAAATCAAGGTAGGCGATCCGCTCACCACGTCCAGCAAGCCGGGCTATGCGATGAAGGCCACCAAGCCAGGAATGATCGTTGGGTATGCGCTTGAGCCGCTCGTTTCGGGCGAGAAACGCTTGCTTGCCTATGTGAGCGTTGGGTACTGGGGCGGTGAGGCGTCGCAGGCGGCTCCGGGAACGGATAACCGCGCTTCCGGGTTTGCGCTTGGCACGAATGCCAACTACAGCTCGCTCAACATGACCGGCAACATTTACATGACCGGCAACGAGATTTTGAGCGTCGGGCGCATTGTGGGAATGGGTGACATTTGGAGCATTGAGTCGGATGGAACGATCAAGACCGAAGCGGAACTTAAAGTCATTACCCGTTCGTACACGGATGAAAAAGTGGAGACCGTAGCGGTGACCTCGCCGGAATCGGTCGTGACGCTCACTGGCACGGCGACCTTGAAGGACGGCCAGGCCGAGGTGCACTTTGAGACGTTCGCACCGTCGTTTAACGACATCATCGCCTCCGAGGCGCCGATCCGCGTGATCGTCACGCCAAGCGGTCCTGTCTCGCTCTATGTCGCTGAAAAAGACCACAATCATTTTGTCGTGAAACAGTTTGCGGGCGAACAGACGGAGGTCGCATTTGATTGGATGGTGACGGCCTATCGCAAGGGATACGAACCCGTATCGCCTGTCCTACCCAGCGACTCCGCTTCCTCTGTCCTGTGGAACGAACCCAGCACTGGTGGGGCAAGCGAAGGAGCTTCAGGTGATTCTTTGACGCAAGAGACGCCTCAACAGGACAGCGCTACGGCTGACCCAGCATCGCCGGTGAGTCCGGTTGAAACATTTGTCGATCCTTTGGCCGATGATGAGGGCGGCGCACAAGCCGAGCAACCATCCGAGCCGTTGATCGAACTCTAGTCCGCGCCGGCGCCTGACGAGGTGGTGCCAACCGAGGAGGTAGCGGACGAGAATCTATCGTCCATGCAAGAGGCTGACAGGGAATCCAAGGACTTAAACCGGCCTCTTGCGTTGGCGAAACGTTCTTTCTACAGGGTCTGTTCCCTCATGCCAGTACGCACAAAACGACAGGCAAAGAATGCGGTTTTGATGTCGTGCTGACAAGGGGGAACAGACCCAGCCACGCAGTACAACCAAACAGCAAAAAGGACGGGTACCCCACACTCGTCCTTTTTGCGTCTAGGCGATGGTTCACAAAGGGCGTCTGTGCATCAACGGGCACTGAACGATCCCGACTTCCATCCATTTTTTCGTCGTCTCTTGTGTTATACTTTCTGTACTATGTCCCATCATTTCGTATCTGTGACGCGGTGGTTGATGTTCCTTCTCATTGCCCTGTTGCCTTTTTCCTATTTTCCTCTCACCAGTGATCCTCTTGAAACCACCAAGCAGACACTGCTCGTTGTCCTGACCTTCGCCGCCGCGCTTGCCTGGATTGCGTCTCTGCTCTCTGAAAAAAGAAGCACGTTGTGTCGCGGTTGGCTTCTGGCGTTCCCGCTGCTTTTTTTGACGGCATACGGTGTGAGCGCATGGCAGTCAACCGCGCCGTTTCTCTCGTGGGTCGGCGGCGCCGGACAAGAATACACAAGTTTCCTGACGATGGCGGCGCTGACCGTGCTGTTTTATCTGGTCGTCCATCTCTTTCAGGATCGGGCGTTCCATCGCCCTCTTCATCTGTTGCTTCTCCTAAGTTCCCTGATCGTCGGGATGTTGTGCACGCTTGCGCTCCTGTTTGAATGGAGCTTTCTCAACACGATCGGGACCGTGAATGCCGCGGGGGTGTATCTGGTTGCGATGAGTTCGTGTGCGACCGCGCTGTGGATCGCGCGCGCCTTTGGGACCATGGAACGGGGCGTCTGTGCGCTTGTGCTCGTGACGGCTTTTTTCTATCTGCTCATCATTGACTACTGGCTTCTTTGGATGCTCTTTGCGCTGTCCATTACTCTTGTCTTCGCGTTCGTTCTGTGCCGTTCGCGGGATTTTCCGTCGATCGGACGCTTCGTCCTGCCGTTGATCCTGCTTGTGGCCGTTATTCCCTTCTGGTTCTGGATGACCAGCCCGTTCTCCGTTTCTGTGCCCGCCGAGGTGACCCCGAGCGCACGCGCAAGCCGCGAGATCGCCGGACGCGCTCTGTCGGGCGAGGCGGCCGCGTACGGAACCGGCCCGGGAACCTACGCGCTCGTGTACGCGCGCGAACGCGGGGAGGGCGTCAATCAGACGGAGTTTTTCAACACACGTTTTGACCGCGCCTCGTCGCTTGTCTGGACGTGGCTGCCGACGATCGGGCCACTTGGATTTTCTGCGTTTGTGATCTTTGCGTTTTCCCTGCTTGTATCAGGCCTACGCAAGATCGTCAGTGGCAACAGTCGCGAAGAATGGCTGGAAGCGTCTGCGGCGCTCGTTCCGTTCATCATCCTTCTGTTAAGCGCGGGGTTTTATCACTTCAACCTCACGCTTCTGTTCCTGCTTTTTCTCTTCGGGGGCTTGATCGCCGCCCGCGCGCTCCCGCGCCCAGCCCTGCACAAGAGCGTTCGCGCTCCGGCGCTGCGGCTTTTTGCCTCGCTGGTGCTGACGATCGGCGCGCTCTGTTTCCTCGTGGTCATTTTTTTCACTTCCCAACGTTATGCCGCAGAGATGGCCTACGCCAAGGGTGTGCGCGCGGACCGAAACAACGCGGACATTGCCGAGGTGGTGCGCTTACTGGATACGGCCGCGACTCTCAACCGGTTTGATGACCGCGCGTACCGTGTGCTTGCCGAAGCGTTGTTGTATCGCGTGGGCGAACAGCTTGCCTCGGTATCCGCCGCCGCCGAGCTGACGCCGGAGTCGCGCGCGTATGTGCAGGCACTGGTGGCTTCCTCCGTCAACGCCGCCGTGCGCGCCACCGAACTTTCCCCGAACCACCCGGTCAATTGGTTGATGCGCGGCCGGGTGTACCGCGAGCTCATGTCCGTCGTGCCGAACGCCGCCGCGTTTTCTCTCTCCGCTTTTGAGCAGGCGATCAAACTGGAACCGCTCAACCCGAGCAACTGGAACGAGTTAGGCATTGCCTCTCTTGCCGCCGCCGAGCGCGAGCGGCCGTTGACCGTCGCGCAAGACAAGGAAGCCGCGGCACGGGCCAAGGCGCTTGTGGAAGATTTTATGAAGAAGGCGGAAGCGGCGTTTGGACGCGCGATTGAACTCAAACCGAACTATGCGCCAGCCCACTATCAGCTCTCGCTTGCCTATGAGCGGCAGGGGCGGCTCAATGACGCGATCGGGAAGATGGAAAGCGTGGCGAGGTACAACTTGCAGGATGTAGGGGTCGCGTTCCAGCTCGGACAGTTGTATCTGCGCCGCAATGGGTTGGGGGATCTGGAGCGGGCGCGCCGGTCGTTTGAATATGCGGTGTCGCTTGCGCCCTCGTACAGCAATGCGCGATGGTTTCTCGCCTCCGTCTATGAGCAGGAGGGGGATGTGCGCGCGGCGATCGCACAAGTGGAAGAAGTGCTGGAACTCAACCCGTCAAACCAGCTGGTGAAATCTCGGTTTGACCGCTTGCTGAAGGGTCAGGCCTCCACAGAACCGCCAGTGCCCCTTCCCTAGAAAGCGGTTGTTTGGTAGGATTTTGGCGCAGTCGCAGTCCTCACCCTCTTGGCGCGTGATCCCCGCGAGAATAGGCGATGCCCCGTACGTCCAGTCCGTCTGGCCGTATAAACGACAGGTGCACCATGCACCGGAAGGGGAGGCCAGATGGGTGGCAGCTGCGAAACGGTTCGGTACGAGTTCGGGTTCGGCGGATCTCGCGCGCCCGAGCGGCCATGGAGGGCGTATTTTCCGGGGGCCTTGTGCTCCCTGGAAAAGATCCTTCTATGGAGGGGGCGTGGGGGCCCTAGTGATCTCGTGCGCGTGCCGCTTCCGAACTAACCGAACCCTGCACTGCCGTCCGCGTCCATGGGGCCTTTACCCCATGGGCGCGGGCGGCTCTCTTCACAACAACGGGCCCTTAGCTCAGCTGGCTAGAGCGCCACGATGGCATCGTGGAGGCCATGGGTTCGAACCCCATAGGGTCCACCAAAAACAGACGGTTCACGCCGTCTGTTTTTGACATCTGCGATTTTGCGCGTTATCGTTTGGCCTTGGACAGGAGAACACGGAGGCGTTCCCATGACCGTATTGCTGGATACGACCGAAGGACGTCTACTCGCGGATTCCCTGTTCCGAATTGGAGTGGTGGAGATCGCGGGGCCGGATGAAGAAGGGTTCTTGCTCAAGTTGCACGAGCGTTCGCCGGACGCGCCGCGTTCGCCGTTTTACCTCAACCTGCGAACACCGGAGAATCCCAACCCCGGGCCGCTCTCGAGCTTTGCATGCAAAGCGATCGGCATCGCGATAAAAGAGATGCTGGTGGCGCACAGGTTCTACGGCGTCTGCGGGATTCCCCATGCCGGGGAGTCTTTGGCAAGAGCGTTCACCCATCTCAACCTCAACACGGATGCGTATGTGTATTACGCGCCGTCCCACCTTGCGCAGATTCAGACCAACGGCCGACGGCGCATCGAACCGCTTCTCCCCTTCAATCCCCTCAACGGCGAGGCCGTGCTCGTCTTGGACGATGTGATCACCCAGGCGGACACCAAGATTGAGGCGATCACGGCGTTGCGTTCAATGGGCGCGACGGTTCGGCATCTGGCCGTCGTCGTGGACCGCGAACAGGGCGGGGAGCAAGCCTTGCAAGAGCACGGCGTCAAAGTCCATGCGCTTTTCACCATCCGAGCCCTGCTTGCCTACTACCGCCAAGCGGGCGCCATCCCCGAGGAGGCGTACCGCCGGGCCATAGCCTATCTGGAGGATAACAGATGACGTTTTACGAGAAGCTTCAGGCAGGATGGGAAGACGGACGTTTTCTGTGCGTGGGCCTGGATCCCGACCCCGCGCTGTTCCCAGAGCATCTGCTCTGGAAAGGTCACGTGCAACCCGAGCGGGTGGAGGAGTTCTGTCGCAAGATCGTGGATGCCACGGGCAACGTCGCGCTCGCGTTCAAGCCCAACACCGCCTTCTTTGAGCGCATGGGAGAGGCCGGGCATAAGGTGCTCCTGCGCCTGTGCCGCATCATTCGCCGCGACCATCCGCAGGTCGTGCTGATCCTGGACGCCAATCGCGCCAACATCGGCAAGTCCGGCGAGGGTGACGCCGCATTCGCCTTTGACCAGGCGGACGCCGACGCTGTCACCGTCTCGCCCTACCTTGGGCGCGACGCCTGCGAGCCGTTCTTGTCGCGCACGGATCGGGGGACGATCCTCCTGTGCAGGACTTCCAACCCCTGGGCCGGCGAGTTCCAGAATCGCCTCGTCATCGTCAACGAGAACGAAAGAGAGTTCGCACGTGAGTTCGGCGACATCTCTCTGGACTTTCAAAACGGACGAGGGTGCCGTGCGGTTCGGCTGTACCGCCTGATTGCCTACACGGTCGCGCGCGCCTGGAACAACAACCGCAACTGCGGTCTGGTCGTCGCGGCAACCTACCCGAACGATCTCGCGGTGGTCCGCCAGATCGTCGGCAACGGTTTTCCCCTCCTCATCCCTGGGATCGGGCGCCAAGGCGGAGAGATTGAGGCGACGGTCAGGGCCGGACGGGACCGTCAAGGACAGGGGATGATCATCAACGCTTCCAGCGGGATTATTCACGCGAGCCGTGGCGAGAACTACGCCGAGGTCGCGTACGACAAGGCCATGGAGTTGCACAAGGCCATTCGGGCCCTGCTTCGCTAGCCGCGGGTTTCCGCCCGCGGTTCTCCAGCGGCTCAACGCCGCCTCCGCAGGTTTGAAAAGACCTGCGTTTTCTTTTATACTCGCCTCACATGTCCACCTGGGGTCATGGGGTCAGGACCCTTCCTTATCTACGTATCTACCTTTAGGGGTCAGGCACCAAGGTGTCTACACGTGTTGTATGCTTCAAGTCGGCATCGTCGGCCTTCCAAACGTCGGCAAATCCACCCTGTTTAAGACGCTCACGAAAAAACAAGTGGACTGCGCTAATTTTCCGTTTTGTACCATTGAACCAAATGTCGGCGTCGTAGAAGTGCCTGATAATCGCCTTCAACAACTCGCGCGCGTCAGCCAATCAAAAAAAGTGATTCCGACCGCCATTGAATTTGTGGACATCGCCGGGCTTGTGAAAGGCGCACACAAAGGCGAAGGACTGGGCAACAAGTTTCTCTCAAACATCCGCGAGGTGGATATGATTTTGCATGTGGTACGCGCGTTTGAGGATACAAATGTCACGCATGTAGACGGCGGCGTGGATCCCAAACGCGACAAGGAAACGATTGAAACGGAACTGGCCATGGCGGATTTGACTGCAGTGGAAAAGCGGTTGGAGACCGTGCGCGGCAAGATGAAATCGGGGCGGACCAAAGAGTTGGAAGTGCAAGAGAGCGCAGTTTCCAAACTGTACGAGGCGGTCGCAGAGGGCAAGATGGCCAATACGGTTGAACTGACAGACGATGAAGAGCAGGCCGTGCGGGATTTGAATTTGCTGACGAGGAAACCGGTCTTGTACGTCATGAATGTGGGGGAGACACAGCGAAGTGACCCTTCGATCGGCGAAAGCGGCTTCAAGATGACAGACAACATCGCTGTCTCCATCAAGCTGGAATCCGAAATCGTGGAACTGCCTGTGGAGGAACAACAAACATTTCTCCAAGAGCTTGGTCTGGAACAATCCGGTTTGGATCGGCTGATCACCAAATGTTACGACATGCTTACGCTCATCACATTTTTTACTTCTGGGGAAAAGGAGTCGCGCGCGTGGACCATTACGCGAGGCACAAAGGCGCCGCAAGCGGCCGGCGTCATTCACACGGATTTTGAAAGAGCATTTATTCGCGCAGAGGTGATTGATTGGAAGGATTTTGTGGAACTAGGCGAGGCAGGCGCGCGCGAGGCAGGGAAACTGCGCGTGGAAGGGAAGGAATATGTGATGCAAGATGGTGACGTGTGTCACTTCCGCGTGGGAGTGTGACAGAGAGTGATCGCAGGAAATTTGTTTTCTGCCATTCGTTCATTTGTCATATCAGGTCAGAGCGTTCGTATGACGTTTTTTATCCTCGGTTCCCATCCTGCATTATCCTTGGCGGAGATCACGGCCGTCCTTGGGGAAAAAACGGTCGTGGCACAGACGCCGGAGGTCTTGGTGTTGGACGAGGTGACAGAGGATGCGGCCGTCTTGCAGGAGCGGCTGGGAGGGACGGTGAAAATCGGGGGCATTTTGGGAGAGATGGCGCACTGGAACGAAGAAGAAGCCGCGGATTTGATTGCGAGTTTCGCACGCGAGGCGTCCGGGACAAGCAAAATCCGTTTTGGGATAAGCGCGTATGGGTTGGGAAGTGATACGCGCTTGCTCGGCAAAGCAGTCAAAGCGCGGCTCAAAGAAACTGGCCGGAGCGTTCGGTTTGTGACGAGCAAAGAGCCGGCGCTCTCTTCTGTGATTGTGACAGAAAACGATCTCCTTGCCTCTGGGGGCGAGTATGTCCTTATCCAAACGCGCGACACGGTATGGATCGGTCAGACGCAGACCGTGCAGGATTTCAAGGCGTGGTCCCAGCGCGACTACGGCCGTCCCTCGCGCGACGCAAAGTCCGGAATGCTTCCACCAAAACTCGCGCGGATGATGGTGAACTTGTCGGGTGCGGATCCCAAGGGACAGACGCTTCTGGATCCGTTTTGCGGTTCAGGCACCATTCTTGCCGAGGCGATGCTCATGGGTTTTCACACACTGATCGGTTCGGACATCTCGCAAAAAGCCATTGACGATACGAAGCAAAATTTGGATTGGCTTGCGAAGCACGCACATCTTGCAGAATCGAATCTGTCGCTTCTTGTCCACGATGTTCGCACGCTGGACGAGGTCCTCCCCGAGCCGGTGGATGTTATCGTCACGGAGACCTATCTGGGCAAACCGCGCACGCGTCTTCTCACCCCGCGCGAGAGCGAACAACAGAGTCGCGAG
Organism: Candidatus Parcubacteria bacterium; assembly: GCA_016882235.1. GTDB lineage: Bacteria > Patescibacteriota > Patescibacteriia > UBA9934 > GWF2-40-263 > VGKU01. The sequence goes on along the minus strand of VGKU01000004.1, from coordinate 19,496 downwards.
TTGGTCGCTTTGCTCCAACCGGCGGTTGAGACGCTCGCGCGGCTGCTGAAGTCCGGCGGAGTGTGCGTGATGGCGATCCCGCTTTTTAAAACAAAAAATGGGTTCAAGCCGATCGGATTGGAACCCGTCTTCGCCCGCGCGTCCTTTGGTGTAGAAGGGAGTTTTACCTACTTCCGCCAAGATCAAATCGTCGGACGCCAAATATGCGTCCTGAGGAAACCATAACGCGCCCTGCCCCCAGGCACCTTGACGAATGAACCAGTATTCCTTAGGATACGCCCGTTAATTCATTTACTGTCCATGGCTCCAAAACGGGGCCGCCCTGCAAAACAGGGCCAGTGACTATGAATCAGTACGAACTTTTGTCTATCGTCTCCAACCAGTACACGGATGCGGAGGTTGAAGCGATCGCCGGGAAAGTAAAGGAGGAGATCACGGGAGCGGGCGGCACGGTCATCTCAAGCGAGGTGATCGGCAAGATCCGTCTCGCCTACCCGATTAAGAAACAACGCCACGGCACATATGTGCTCGCGTTTTTTGACGCCGAGCCGTCCGCGCTCGCGGCGCTGACGCGTAAGCTCACGCTCTCGGATGAGCTTCTGCGCCATACGATCACCGCGCGCCGCCAAGGAGCAGAGGCGACGCGTTTTGAACTCTCCTCGTATGTGGCTCCGCTTTCGGAGGAGGCGCGTCAGGCGCGTTTTGAACGCCAGGCGCCGCGCGAGCGTACGTCCGAAAGGCGCGCACCTGTGAGTGCAAAGCCACTCCCGCCTCCCGCGCCGGTCGTAGCGTCCGTCGAGCCAAAGATGAGCATTGAAGAGCTGGATAAGAAGCTCGACGACATGCTGGATAAAGACCTGACCGAAAATATCTAATGTCTACTTATGTATTCATTGAATCGCGCGACGATTCTTGGCAACCTGACCCGCGATCCGGAAATGCGCCAGATCCCTTCAGGACAATCGGTTTGCACCTTTGGCGTGGCGACCAATCGTTCTTGGACGGACGCGTCCGGCGCAAAACAAGAAGCAAGCGAGTTCCATAATGTGGTCGCGTGGGGCAAGCTCGCGGAGATTTGCGGACAGTATTTGGCGAAAGGTCGGAAAGTGTACATCGAAGGGCGATTGCAAACGCGCGAATGGGAAGGGCAAGACGGCGTGAAACGCTACCGCACGGAGATCGTCACGGAAAATATCATTCTCCTCGATCGCGGGGGAGGTGCGACTTCCTCGGGCGGCACGTTCCAAAGCGCCGCGCGCGCGCCCAGCGCGTTTGTCCCGCCTTCGCATCCCAAAGCCGACCGTGCGCCCAATCCAGATGATGAAATACGCGTTGAAGACATTCCATTTTGAGACCTATGGAAATCAAAACCACGACGACAAAAAAGCAAAAGCGGTGTTACTTCTGCGTGGAAGGCATTGCGCATATTGATTACAAGGATGTCGGAACACTCCGCCGTTACTTGTCGTCATTTGCAAAGATTGTCCCGCGCAAGCGCTCCGGCGTGTGCATGACGCACCAGCGAGAGCTGTCAAATGCGATCAAGCGCGCGAGGATTATGGCGCTCATTCCGTTTGTGCAGAAGTGAAGACCCTGTAAACGGTGCTGCTCGTCCAATGAGCGCCCACCAACCTCGTTCCCCTCCTCTTGGGAGGACTCGCGGGGATGGGAGATCGCTCAACGGACATCCATCCGTTTTGCAGGGGTTTCAAACAAAGATGAACGTAAGAGGCGGGGTCTCTGACCCCGCCTTGCATTTGCGATCATTCCCGATTTTTTTCCATCCCCTTTCTCCCTTCTCCTATGCCATCCATTCAACACATCTCCCGCGAGCGCGAGGCCATCAACGATACGATCCGTGCGTTTCTCAAGGGCAGGGGCTATGTGGAGGTGGAAACGCCGTTGTTGGTGTCGAGCCCCGGAATGGAACCCAACCTCTCGCCGTTTGAGACGACGGTTGTTGAACCGGATGGAACGCGACACCAAGCGGGGCTGATAACGAGTCCCGAATACTCCATGAAAAAATTGCTCGGCCTTGGCATGGAGCGAATTTTTACCATCACCAAAGTGTTCCGCAATGAAGAGGAGCTAGGCGGGACGCACAGTCCCGAGTTCACCATGCTTGAATGGTACCAGCAGGGAGCGGATTACCGCGCGTGCATGGACGAGACCCAGGAGATGATTCAACAGGTACAAACGGTCCTCAGAGGCGAGTCCGCCGAGGGCGGAGTGGTTCAAGGGGATCCGATGGTCCGTGTTCCTGTCCGTGATCTCTTTCTCACGCATGTGGGGATCAATCTGGATACCGCAGACACGGCGGCGCTTCGTGAGGCGTGCATCCGAAACGGCATCCATACATCAGAGGACGACAGCGAGAGCGATCTATTTTACCGACTGTTTTTGGCGAAGATAGAACCGCAGCTCCACGCGTCCACCTTTGTGTATGACTATCCCATGTGTCAGGCCGCGCTTTCGCGTCTGACAAGCGACGGGAAATACGGCGAACGGTTTGAGCTTTACATGGATGGCTTGGAGATTTGCAACGGCTTTACGGAACTCACGGATGCGAAGGAACAGCGCCGCCGATTTGAGGAAGAAGCGCGGGATCGCGCGCGCCTCGGCAAGAAGGTCTATCCCATTGACGAAGAGTTCCTCGCGCTGTTACCATCCGTGCGAACGCCGACCTTTGGCAACGCCCTTGGGATAGATCGCCTGCATATGGCGCTCACCGCAAGGAAAGCCATCAAGGATGTCGTGCTCTTTCCGTCGCGTTCCCTTTTTAAGGATTCATAAGATTTTGCACCCGCCGCTGGCAGGGTGCAGGATGACCAAGATGATATGGCTTCCCCAAACGACATCAAAAAAGGCACGGTCATTAATATCAGTAATGAACTGTGGTCTGTGATTGATTTCCAGCGCGTCGCGCCCGGCAAAGGGAGTTCTTTTGTGCGCACACGCCTACGGAATATGAAGTCGGGCAAGGTGCAGGAGATCAATTTCAAGTCCGCCGAGTCGCTGACCTTTGAAGACGTGCAATACAAAAAAATGCAGTACCTGTACAACGACGGGAACCTGTATACGTTCATGGACAATGTGACGTATGACCAGGTGGCGATTGCAACAGGCGACATTGAGGATGCCATTGCGTACTTAAAAGAGGGGATTGATGTCAATGTGGTGATGCACGCGGGGCAGGCGATCAGCGTTTCTCTCCCGCAGAAAATTCAGTACACGGTCGCCTATACCGAACCGGCCGTGAAAGGCGATACGGCATCCGGAAATGTGTACAAGGACGCGGAGATGGACAACGGTCTCAAGGTCCGCGTGCCAATGTTTATCAACCATGGCGATGTCATTCTCGTGAATACGGAAACAGGGGCGTACAGCGAACGGGTCAACGAGTAAAGACCGCTCACCCGTCTGGGCGCGTCGGTATCCTTCTGGCCATGCGATAACCAAAAAGGCGAGGTCCCCGGACCTCGCCTTTCTTGCGCCTTCGTGAGCTTTTTTAAGATCCCGCCTGTGTTAGACGTCCGTCAGTTCTTCCGTCTGCGCGGGTTCCAGAACCGATTTGATTCGTTCACGAATAGCCGCGGCAAGTTCCGGCCTCTCGCGCAGGGTTTGTTTTGCATTTTCGCGGCCAAGCCCAAGTTTTTCTTCGTTGAAATAGTAGTTACTGCCGTTTTTTTTGATCACTTCCAGTTGAGTACCGAGGTCCACCAAATCGCCGGTAACGGAAATACCCTCGTTATACATGATGTCAAACTCGCAGGTGCGAAATGGCGGCGCCACTTTGTTTTTAACGATTTTTACCTTTGTGCGGTTGCCAATAATTTGGTCGCCCTGCTTGATTTGCGCACTCCTACGGATTTCCACGCGCACGCTTGCGTAGAACTTGAGCGCGTTGCCGCCGGGTGTGGTCTCTGGGTTACCAAACACCACGCCGATTTTCATGCGGATTTGATTGATAAAAATAACGGTCGTTTTGGACTTGTTAACAATGCCGGCCAGCTTGCGAAGCGCCTGGCTCATGAGCCGCGCCTGGAGTCCCATGTGGCTATCGCCCATATCTCCTTCAATCTCTGCCTTTGGCGTAAGCGCTGCCACCGAGTCCACGACAATGACATCCACAGCGTTTGACCGCACCAGTGTCTCCACGATTTCAAGCGCCTGTTCGCCCGTATCCGGTTGGGAGATGAAGAGCTCGTCAATATTGACGCCGATTTTTTGCGCGTATTCCGGATCCAGTGCGTGTTCGGCGTCCACATACGCGGCAAGGCCGCCAAGTTTTTGCACTTCGGCAACGACATGCTGGGCAAGCGTCGTCTTTCCGGATGATTCCGGTCCGTACACTTCAACGATGCGCCCGCGCGGCACGCCACCCACCCCCAGAGCAAGGTCGAGCGATAAACAGCCGGTCGTGATCGCGTCCACATGCATGGTTTTTGCTTCCCCAAGGCGCATAATCGCTCCGTCGCCGAAGCGCTGTTTGATTTGCGCGATGGCATCCAGCGCCGCGCGCGAACGGGCATCTGTTTCAACTTCCTTTGTGATTTGGCGTGGCATAGTCCTGCTACATTACTCCCTTTTTCCCAATAAATCAATGGGTTGTTAGCGATTTTTGACGGCGAAATGAAATCACCGCTCTACGTTGCGGTGAGATGATGTCAACATGTTTTGTCAGGTCGCGCAAGCGCGTTTAGTTATCCACACGAGGGGCGAGTGTGATCGTGCGATCCTGTTCCAAAATGACTCGACGATATTCCGTGTGGGTTTTGGAATAGCGCTTCACGCTTTCAATTTTGATGACATTGAGCCCGCGCTCCAGCGCCACCTCCATTTCAAACGCGCCTTCCTTATCCAGCAGAACTTTGGTCCCGTTGACCGTCACGGTTGCGTCTTCTTTCACCGAACCGGTCACAATCACGGCCGCCTGTTTGGTGACAAAACCGTCGGTTGGTTCAAACACATACAGCGCGGGCGGCGTGACAATCGTGCGCACCTGCCCACCCAGGTAGAACATCACACTGACGGCGGCGAGCACAAACAGCGCGATTTTTACATACCGACTGGCCACCAAAAACCGTATGGCGCGCGCGCGTTCGCGCGGCATGCGCGAATGGTCGGTAAAGTCGCACGTGCCCCGCTCCTGTTCAAACAGGTTCAGGTAATACGCCTCATTGGCGCCCAGAACGCGCAGGTAGATTTTGACAAAGTTGCGCGTATACACCGGGTCGGGGAGCTTTTCAAACAGGTTGTCCTCAAGCAGGCGCAGGTATTTTCGGTTGATTTTGGTGAGCCGCGCCATGTCCGAGAGCGTGAAATTCAGCTCTTTGCGCAGGGCCTTGAGTTTATCGCCGAGCCGCTCGGCGTCGTTGAATTTGCGGATGGTAAACGACATAGGTTGACCCGCTGGGCGAGCTGAAATTTTCCCGTCGGCCCAGGGTGATCGCAGGACCCCACGTTTTATTTCCCAATCCACCGATCATCTACTTTATCTTCCCAGTGCGTATCTTCTTCCTCCAGAGAAAGCGCTTCGTCGCTGTTGCGCTTGGCAAGGCTATACGATTCGGCCTCCTCATATTCATCCTGCGCCGTGGGCATTCCCTCTTTCAAGTCCCCGCCAATGGGCCACTCTGTCACCAGCACTTCCCTGGGTTTGGATCCATCGGCCGCCCCAATCACTCCCGCCTGTTCCAGCAGGTCCATGATGCGCGCCGCTCGCCCGTAGCCAATGCGCAGACGGCGTTGCAGAAGCGATGTGGATGCCTTGCCAGCCTGGATCGCCACCTGAATACATTCTTCCAGCAGGGGATCGGACCCATCCGGATCGTCAAAGACCGTGCCGGCTTTGGTGATTTCCGTAATTGCCATGTTGTAGTCCGGTTCACCTTTTTGTTTCAAATAGGAGACGACGCGTTCCAGCTCGCCCGAAGAGACAAACGCGCCTTGCAAGCGTTTGGGCTTGGCAAGTTCCGCGCTGGTAAACAGCATGTCGCCACGGCCGAGCAGTTTTTCCGCGCCGGATTGATCCAGAATCGTGCGCGAATCTGTTTGAGAGGCAACGGCAAACGCCACACGTCCGGGGATGTTTGCTTTGATAAGGCCAGTGATCACATCTACGCTTGGGCGCTGGGTCGCAAGCACAAGGTGGATTCCAACCGCACGCGCCATTTGCGCGATGCGCACGATCGCGCCTTCCACCTCACGTCCGCTCGAGCTCATCAGATCCGCCAACTCATCAATCACAATCACGATTTTCGGCATCCGCTCCTCCACCCGCGCGTTGTAATCGTCAATGTTTCGCGCGCCGAATTTGGAGAGCAGATCCAACCGTCGTTCCATTTCTCGGACCGTCCATTTGAGCGCGTTGACCGTGTCGTCCACGTTGACGATCGGGGGAACAAGCAGATGGGGAATGCCGGCGTAGGCAGTGAGCTCCACGCGCTTGGGATCCACGAGCACCAGTTTCAAATCGTCCGGCCCGTTTTGGTACACCAGGGAGAGGATGATCGTGTTGAGGCACACGCTCTTTCCCGATCCGGTCGCGCCGGCCACCAGCAGGTGGGGCATTTTCTCCAGCGCGATCACCCAGGTGTGGCCCGAGACATCCTTGCCAAGCGGAATGGACAGAACGCTGGTGCGCGCGCGGTACGGTTTGGATTCCAACAGATCGCGAAGCGCCACCGTCGCCACTTTTGTATTGGGCACTTCAATGCCTACGAGCGATTTGCCCGGGATGGGCGCCTCCATACGGATCGGGTGGGCGGCAAGGGCAAGCGCCAGGTCGTTTTGGAGTCCCACGATCCGCGAGAGCTTCACCCCTTGGGAGGGGCGCAGGGTGTATTGCGTCACGGTCGGGCCCACAGCCGTGTCGCCCATCTCCACGTCAATGCCAAACTCCCCAAATGTTTTTTCAATCACCTGTTTGTTGCGCTCAATATCACCGGATTGCGCTTTGGAATTGGAACGGTCCAGCAAGGTGAGCGGCGGGATGATCTGTCGGCGCGATTTGGTAGAGAGCACGGTTTCCGGCGCCGCTTTGGCAACGACCGGCGTGGTCCGAAATGCATGCGCGTCCTCTTCCACTTCTTCCTCTTCTTCGTCCTCTTCCTCTTCCACTTCCACTTCCACTTCTTCCTCTTCTTCCAGTTCCTCCTCGTCTCTTTTTTCCGTGTCCTTCCCTCCTCCCCTGTGCATCCATTCTCCCAACCATCCCGTCACATGCGTATGCACGCCCACGAGCGACCGGAGTGAGGTATTAAAAATGAGCATGATGGAGACGATGAGCAGAGCGACATTGATGACCAGCGCGCCCAAGGTGCCAACGAAGTGGGGGAGCATGAGGCCCAGGAATTGGCCGATGTATCCGCCGGCGGCGGCGAGATCTTGCGTAAACGGCTCGGGGCGATTGACGAGGATGAGGTTCAACGTCGCGTTGAAAGAAAGAAAAAAGAAAAAGAGCCCGAGATAGTTCCACGCGCTGAAGGTGCCGCGTTCGGGGTAAGCAAAAGTGGCGCCGATCATGATAAGAACGATGGGGACGAAGTAACGGTCCAGGCCGAAGAATTGCGCCAGGCCTAGATTGATCCAATCGCCGAGGCTTCCGGCGATATGGAAGAAGGAGAGGAACATGAGGGCGGCGAGTGCAAAAAAGACCACGACCGTGATGCCGCGTTTGGTTTCCGGATTCATTTCAAACGTGAGGTGGCGTTTGTGTTCCTCTTGGGTGTGTTTGGTGTAACGCCGTTTTCGTCTTGCCATGTGCGGGTATTTTAACACATCTTTTTGTCCTGCTAAGAAGCGCGCGCTTGCCAGCGATACGGAATCCTCTGGTCGGTTGACAAAAACGGAGTTTTGTGGTATCTTCTGTTGTTCTGAACATGAGAAAAAAGACGGTTCCCGTCTACCGCTTTTGACCCAACTGTTTAGAATGCCGATGAGCCAACGGTGAGAAACGCGAGCAAAAGCAGAGCTATTTCAGCGTTTCAAATCAAGGCACTGGCGCATCTGGATCCCATGGGGCAAAGCCGGTATGCGGGAACAATCTCAGAAGAGCCCTGCGCGTTTCTGGAGAGAGTCGCGCTGGGCGTAAAAGGCCTCAAATTTGGCGGGAATATCCCGCTTCTCTCCAAATTTGAGGTCTTTTCTGTTCACCAAGAGGAAGGAGGAACAATGGTTTCCAGGACTGTTGTGGTTGTCCGTTGCGTTCGCGGTGTCGTGAACGCGGTGGAGGAGATGGAAGTGCCGGCGGGAGGGTGGCGGACGCCGCGCGGGCGCTGGAGCGCGTTCGTGCGTGGTGGGACGGGCGGGTCGATCCGCTCGGGGATGCGCCGTCCTGACGACTCGGCCGATTTGGAAGGCCGGAAGCGTCACGCGCTGCGCACCTGGAAGCTGTACCGCCGGGTGCAGTGGAGGGAGCGGCTGCAGGCGTCGTAGTAGCTAGCGGGGCGGGCCCGGTATGGCTCGGACAACGACCGATCGAGTCATCCGGGCCCGTCCCCAAGCAAGCCAACCTGGTGAGCAGACACGACACGAATCGACGACGAAGGATCTCTTCATGCTTTCAAGGAGGTGAGTCATGGCCAAGAAGGGACGCAAGTCCATCCCGGTTCCGCCGATGCGCGAAGACGAGAACGTCATCCGCATCAAGCGGGAGATCCCGAAGTTCCGCAGTCCCGTGATGAGCGGAGGCGGGCAGCACCACACCCGAGAGGACGATGTCCGCAAGGGGCGGAGCCGCAAGCCCAAGCATCGCGGACGGGCGGATTGGTAGAAACACAAACAGCCCGCAAGGGCAAGGAGGTTCGCGATGTTCATGCATCGCCACGTGAGCTGTCCATACGGGACGGCTCGCCATTGAAGGAAACGACGTCTCGTTTCTTTCAACGGCGAACTACTTAAAACGGTTTTTGGAGGACGAGAACCCCAGACGGCGTTCTCCCCGATGCAACAAAGGTTTATACTTTTCTTGCACCGTGCGGAGGCGGCGTGTGACACATACTCTAGGCCTAGCCAGAGTCACTGTTTCACATTCTCGACCTCCAAAAGCCGTTTTTTGGTAGATCGCCTCTGTGGAGACGATCGCGTTTTTTTCACCTTTGCATGGGGAGGCAACATGGAAGACAACAAGAAGAGCAACCCGCAGGTTGCGAAGCTTCCGTTTCTGCCGCGCAGGAGCAGGTCCGAGAGTGTGGAGGTGCCGTTCCTCGTGTCAGAGAAGGGATGTCGCACCGATGCGGGACGCCCTGTCCCACCGCCGACCATCGTGCCGCGCCCCGAGCGCAGCAAACCGCAACGTCGCCCGCAGGAGAAGCCGTTGACGAGCAACCTCGGGCAGAAGACGCTCGCCGAACTGGAGAGCGCAATCGCCCGGGGTGACGAGCGCGCGAAGCATCGGGCGATTGAGGCTGGCCTTGCGCTCGGCCTGGATCATCCCGCCATTCGCGAGGAACGCGAGCGCCGGGATCGCGAGGCGCAGAAGGATCGCCGCAAGGCACTGGGCAAGTTCAATGCCGCGCTCAAGGCGGCACGCTCGGCGCTCCAGACCGCCTGGCTGTTGGAAGGCGAGAAGCAGGTGGAGGCCGCGATCACAAAGGTGCGCCACCAGAGCATGATCGCCTTCAGGTGCGATCCTGATCGGCGTCAGCATGGCAAGATCCTCGCGCTGATCGGTACCGACCAGGACACGCTGGAAGCGCTCCCGTACCTCACCCTCACGGCCGTTCCTGACCAGAAGGGAATCTGCGGCACCGTTGAACGACGCAGGCGATCTCGTCGCGCTGTGGCCAGTAGCCCCTGCGCTGCGGCACCCATCCGGCAGATCGCGCAGGGTGAATGTCTCACGCCCAGAGCACCCGCGAAGATCCGCTACGAGGGCGCAGAGGTCGTCCTGCACCTTCCCGGCGGGGAGCGATACCGCATGGAGCGCGACCCGGAGTTCGGGTGGATCTACTCGGATCTCTCCGATCCCGACATTGGCCTCCTGCGCGTCTTTGAGCGCGACACCGATGGAGTGCGTCGCGCAACCGGCTTCACGCGCGAGCCGCCCCAGAGCGGCATCCTCCTGGAAGCGCGTGTGCGTGAACCGCTCTTCATCATCGTTCACGAGTACGGTGCAGAGCGATTTTGTTTCGTGGCCGCGCGGATGGACACCGGCCTTGTGGAGTTCTGCGAGACGTCCTGGAGCGAAGAGCTCCTCACGGGCGATCTCGTGGAAATCGCGCGCGGATTCGCGGCCACGACCAAGGACAAGGAGATTGCTTCGGCCAGCTAGCTGGCCCGGCAAGGACATCTACGGGCTGGGTCCCCCCGTTCTGGGACCCCTTTTCTCCCCTTTAGAACCGGACGTCCAGACGGTTGTATGGGGAAGCAAGGAGACGGAAGATGGAAAGGCGCGCGGACAAACAGGACCGAGGTTTCTGCTAAACCATGTCGCAGGCCGCCTTCTGGGAACCTCTGGAGGTGGTGTCTGTCACCTGGCCGCCTTCCGTTTCTCTGTGTCCGTCTCTTGAATTGTTCGTTTCTTTTGTGTACATTGCACCCGTAACAATGGTCATTTGGAAGCTGCGGGGCGGGGTACGGTTTTTCCGGATCAAAACAGCGAGCATCTGCCGCGCCTCACGGTGTGGCAAAAATCTCTCTCCTCATGCTCAAACGCTTTGACTCGGCCTCTTACCGTGGCCTCGTTTCGCAGCTTCCAGCCGACCATTTTATTTTGTCCATTCTGTCCCAGAGCTTCCGGTGCCAGATCCATGTGTGTGGATAACTAGGGAAAAGCAACAGCCGCCATCCCGGCGTTTTTGCTTTTTTGAGCGAAAAATTAAGGATCCTTGACAATCCACTGTTTATGCCCGTCCTGCTCTTGACGACGGCAAAAGCGCGTGTTAATATCCCAGTGCTTTTCGTCAAGTTTTCGCTAAAAAAAGCGAAACTTGACATCATCGCAAAGCGATGATGTCCATCCTGAGCGCGTCTGAACGAAGGTTGGACGCGTCAAAGGATCCTGCGCTCGCCACCTCGTTTACGGCGGAATTGTCAACCGGGTGCGACCATCTGTAGAACTCATCCACTCTCTGATGGCCTCCATCCAACGCAATCAGTAGAAGGAAGGACGTCTCGGCAACGGGACGATCTTTTGTTTCTTGGCATCTCCCATCTAGTCCCTAGCACCATCATTTCACCCTATGCCTACCTACCGACGCACCCCCGTTTTGTCCCGAGATCGCAAGGTGTTCAACGAGATCACGGACGCCATGGAACTGCCGGATCTCATTGAGGTCCAGCGCCGCTCTTATCGCTGGTTTTTTGACGAAGGCATTCGTGAACTGTTTGAAGAAGTCACGCCGATTCGCGATTTCATCGGCCGCGACTTGGAGCTTTACTTTGATGATTACTATTTGGACGAGCCAAAGTTTGACGAGAAAACGTCGCGCGCCAAAAACGTGACCTTTGAGGCCCCGCTTCGCGTGAAAACGCGTCTCGTGAACCTGCGAACAAAGTCCGTGAAGGAACAGGAAATTTACCTCGGCGACCTGCCGATCATGACTCCGCGTGGTACCTTCGTGATCAATGGCGTGGAGCGCGTGGTCGTTTCCCAATTGGTCCGCTCTTCCGGCGCGTTTTTCACAGCCGAGGTGTACCGCGGCCGCCGCTACTACGGCGCGAAAATCATCCCAAACCGTGGGGCATGGCTGGAGTTTGAAACCGATCCCAAAAATGTCATCTGGGTGAAGATTGACCGCAAGCGTAAAGTGCCAGTGACCGCGCTTTTGCGCGCCTTTGGCGTGGCGACCGATGAAGAGATCCTCCCGCTGTTTACCGACGTGGATACTCATCCGATCAATCACTACATAGAAGCGACGCTCAACAAGGACGTGTCCAAGAATGAGGATGACGGGCTCATTGAAGTGTACAAACGCATCCGTCCGGGCGACCGCGCAACGGCCGACAACGCCAAAGGGCTGATCCATTCCATGTTTTTCAATTTTGACCGATACGATCTCGGGAAAGTCGGCCGCTACAAGTTCAATCTGCGTTTTGGCGACCGTGTCACGCCCGAGGCTGTTTCACCGGAAGCGGAGCGCATCATTAAAAAGGAAGACCTCGTCAAAATCATTCGCGAAATCATTTCGCTCAATATTTCCCAAGGCGAGCCTGATGATGTAGACCATCTCGGCAACCGGCGCGTGCGCGCGGTCGGAGAATTGATCCAAGGGCGGTTTCGCGTGGGGCTCGCGCGTATGGAGCGTATCGTGAAGGATCGCATGTCCACCCAGGATATGGATGCGCTCACTCCCGGACGGCTGATTAATGCCCGTCCGGTTATCGGCGCGGTGCGCGAGTTTTTCATGTCCTCCCAACTTTCCCAGTTCATGGACCAAACCAATCCGTTGGCCGAGCTGGAGCACAAACGGCGCCTCTCGGCGATGGGTCCGGGCGGGCTTTCGCGCGAACGCGCCGGCTTTGAAGTGCGCGACGTGCATCCGACCCACTACGGCCGCATCTGTCCAATTGCCACGCCAGAAGGACCCAACATCGGGTTGATTGGCCATCTATCCTCCTACGCCATCATCAATGACTACGGCTTTATTGAAACGCCCTACCGCAAGATTGAGAAGATAGAACAAAACGGAAAGACGCGCGCGCGGGTGACCGATGAGATTGAGTACATCAACGCCTTCAAAGAGGAACGATCCGTGACCGCGCCAGCGACAACCGAGCTGGATGAAGACGGGTTTTTGAAGGATGACTTTGTGGCGGCCCGTAAGTTCGGGGAGCCGAAGGTTGTGCCGCAGGGCGAGGTGGATTACCTAGATGTCTCGTCCAAGCAGATCGTTTCCATCGGCACCGCACTCATTCCGTTTTTGGAACATGACGACGCGACCCGCGCGCTCATGGGCACCAACATGCAACGTCAGGCCGTGCCGACCATCAAACCGGACGCTCCGATTATCGGCACAGGCGTGGAGAAGCGCAGTGCGAAGGATTCCGGCCATGTGGTTGTTGCCGAAACGGACGGGAAGGTGAGCGCCGTGGATTCCCGCCGCATTGAGATTACAGACGGCAAAGGCAATACGGCGGCGTACGAACTCAAGAAATTTTTGCGGTCCAACAATTCCACTGCCATCAACCAGCGGCCGGTTGTTGATCGCGGACAGGCCGTCTTGCGCGGCGATGTGGTCGCGGACTCTTCGGCTGTGGACCACGGCGAGCTCGCGCTTGGGCAGAATTGTTTGGTGGGCTTTATGTCCTGGGACGGGTACAACTTTGACGACGCGGTCATCATCTCCGAACGGCTCGTTCATGACGACCGGTTTACGAGCGTCCACATTGAGAACTATACGATTGACGTGCGCGATACCAAACTCGGGCCTGAATTGGTCACAAGCGACATTCCCAATGTCTCGGAAGAAAAGCTCAAGCATTTGGACGCCGAAGGAATCATCCGGATCGGCGCGGAGGTGAAGTCCGGCGACATTTTGGTCGGGAAGATTACTCCCAAAGGCGAGACAGAGCTCTCCGCCGAAGAGAAACTCTTGCGGGCGATTTTCGGCGAGAAGGCTCGTGATGTGCGCGATTCTTCCATGTACCTTGAACACGGCGAGCACGGCAAAGTGGTGGATGTGACGATTTTTTCGCGCGAGGCCGGCGACAAGCTGTCTCCGGGCGTGATCAAATCCATCCAGGTGACCATCGCCGATTTGCGCAAAGTGCAGGTGGGCGACAAGGTGGCCGGACGTCATGGCAACAAAGGTGTCATTTCCAAGGTTGTCCCGATCGCAGACATGCCGTTTTTGCCTGATGGCACGCCGCTGGATGTCATCCTGACCCCGCTCGGTGTCGTCAGCCGTATGAACCTCGGCCAGATTCTGGAGGTGCACTTGGGGCTTGCGGCCAATGCGCTTGGTTACAATGTCACCACGCATGTGCTCGCGGGCGTGACCGAAGACCAGATCCACGCCGAGCTGGAGAGCGCGGGGCTTCCACAGAGCGGGCAGGTCCGGCTGTTTGACGGCCGCACCGGAGAACCCTTTGAGCACGATACGACCGTGGGATTCATGTATATTCTCAAACTCTCCCACATGGTGGAGGACAAGATGCACCAACGCTCCATCGGACCCTATTCGCTCATCACCCAACAGCCTCTTGGCGGTAAGGCGCAGTTCGGCGGCCAGCGGTTTGGTGAAATGGAAGTGTGGGCGCTGGAGGCGTATGGAGCGTCGCACACCCTGCAGGAGATTTTGACGATCAAGTCCGACGATGTGCCCGGCCGCTCCAAGGCCTACGAGTCCATTATCAAGGGCGAACCCATTCGCAAAGTGAACATCCCGGAATCGTTTAATGTCCTTGTGCGCGAGCTTAAAGGGTTGTGTTTGGATGTGGAACTGCTCAAGGATGAGAAGAAAGTGGAACTACCTGGCGAGAAGAAAAGCAAGTAGCAATCACCTATCACGCAGAAGTCAACATCTATGTTTAAAAAACAAGACGCCCTGAAATCCACGGACTTTGACTCCATCCGCCTGCGGCTCGCCTCACCTGATGTGATCCGTTCCTGGTCTTTTGGCGAGGTGTTGAAGCCAGAGACCATCAACTACCGCACCCAAAAGCCGGAAAAAAGCGGCCTGTTCGCCGAAGAGATTTTCGGGCCGTCCAAGGATTGGGAATGCTATTGCGGTAAGTACAAGAAGATCCGCTACAAGGGAATCATGTGCGACAAGTGTGGCGTGGAGGTGACCCACTCTATTGTCCGGCGCGAGCGCATGGGCCACGTGGAGCTCGCCGCTCCCATCACCCATATCTGGTTTTTGCGCGGCGTGCCCTCCAAGATCGGCACGGTGCTTGATTTGTCTATTCAAAATCTTGAGAAGGTCATCTACTTTGCAAGCTTTCTCATTACCAGCATTAACGAAGAGGCCAAAGAGCAGACCACCGAACAGGTCAAGCAGGAGAAAAAGAGCAAGCAGAAGATGATTGAAGGGGAGTTTAAGCGCGATATCGGACGGCTCTCGCAGAAGTTTGGCGAGGACGAAAAGAAAATCAAAGCCGAGACCGTGCGGCTTGAGGAGATCCGCGATCAAAAGTTTGAGGAGCTGGAGGCAGATTTTGAACAGGTGATGGAAGATTTGAAGCAGATGCAGATGCTCGCGATCATCTCCGAGCAGACCTACCACGAGTGGTCGCTCAAGTATGGACACATTTTTGAAGCGGGCATCGGCGCCCAGGCGGTCCATGAGATGCTCAAGCGCGTGAACGTGGAGGAGACGATGGCTCGGCTGGAGGAGGATTTGGATCGGGCGACCAAAACCAAACGAGACCGGCTGTTGCGCCGCCTCAAGTTGTTGAAGTCGCTCTCCATCAACGGCATTAAGCCCGAGTGGATGGTGCTCACCGCCGTCCCCATTATCCCGCCGGATTTGCGTCCGATGGTGCCGCTGGACGGAGGCCGGTTCGCGACGAGTGATTTGAACGACCTGTACCGTCGGGTGATCAACCGCAACAACCGTTTGAAGCGTCTGTATGAACTCAACGCGCCGGAGGTCATTTCACGAAACGAAAAGCGCATGTTGCAGGAAGCGGTGGACGCGCTCATTGACAACAGCGCGCGTCATTCAAAAACCGTGATCGCCGCGACCGGCAAAAAGCGCCAGCTCAAGTCGCTTGCCGACCAGCTCAAAGGTAAGCAGGGTCGGTTCCGCCAGAATTTGCTTGGCAAACGCATTGACTACTCGGGGCGTTCCGTCATCGTCGTTGGTCCTCATCTGCGCCTGCATCAGTGCGGCCTGCCCAAAAAGATGGCTCTGGAATTGTTCAAGCCGTTTATCATTTCCAAACTCATCGCGCGCGAGTATGTTCACAACATTCGTAGCGCGAATCGGTTCATTGAGTCCGACCGTCCCGAGACCTGGGATATCCTTGAAGAGATTATCAAGGACGCGTTTGTGTTGCTCAACCGCGCGCCGACCCTGCATCGGCTTGGTATTCAGGCGTTCCGTCCAACCCTCATTGAAGGCAAAGCGATTCAAATCCATCCGCTCGTGTGTGACGCGTATAACGCGGACTTTGACGGCGACCAGATGGCCGTGCATGTGCCGTTGACGGAAGAGGCCCGAGCCGAGGCGCGCGAGATCATGCTCTCCACAAAGAATCTCTTGAAGCCAGCCCATGGAGGACCGGTCACGACGCCGGGGAAGGACATTGCGTGGGGCATTTTCTATCTCACGATGGAGCTCACACCCGCGCCAAAGGAAGAGAAGGGCCTGCCGACGTTTGCCAACGAAACAGACGCGCTCTATGCCGTCCAATCCGGGAAACTCAAGTGGCGCCATTGGTGCGTGGTGCGTCGCGAAGGCGGACGTGTGATCACCACTCCCGGACGGGTGCTGGTGAACCAGCAGTTTCCAGAGGAAGTGCCTTACATGAACCAGACGCTGGGCAAAAAGGAACTTTCCAACATCGTCAAATACTATTTGGAACTCAACGGCCCGGAGAAAACTTCCGAGTTCCTTGACCGCCTCAAAGACCTCGGGTTCAAGGCGTCAACCGAATCAGGGTATTCATGGGGGATGTCCGCCCTGCCGACCGTGGAGGGAAAGCGTGCCCTCTTGGAAGAGGGGGAAGCCCGCCTGCGCGAGATTGAGGATTATTTCTCCCAGGGACTCCTGACCGCTTCCGAGCGGCATTCGTCTATTATCAAAATTTGGACCGAGATCAAGGACCGCATTGCCGAGGAGGCGAAGAAAGCCCTGCCAAAGGACAATCCGGCCTATACGATGATTGAATCGGGCGCGCGCGGGACCTGGGGGCAGATGACCCAGATGGTCGGGATGAAAGGGCTCGTGGCAAACCCGTCGGGCGAGATTATTGAACTGCCGGTCAAGTCGTCGTTTAAGGACGGCTATGACGTGTTGGAGTTTTTCATCTCCTCCCATGGTGTGCGCAAAGGGTTGACCGACACCGCGCTTCGTACGGCCAACGCCGGGTATCTGACCCGCCGTCTTGTGGACGTGGCGCAGGATGTGATCGTGCGCGAGGAGGACTGCGGGGACGACCAAGGGGTGGTGCTTACCAAAGAAGAGTCCGACGAGATCGGGGAGCCGCTGATGGTGCGCATCCTCGGGCGGTTCGCGCTTGACGACATCAAAAAACCGGGCGGCCGTAAGGTGGTCGTCGAGGCGGGGGAAATGATTACCGAGGAGCACATCCGTGAATTTGAGGCCGCGCCGAGTGAATTGCTGGAGGCGCATGTCAGAAGCGTGATGACCTGCCGGATGCGTCGGGGCGTCTGCCAGAAGTGCTACGGGTACGACCTGGCCTACAACAAACTGGTGAAATTGGGCGCGTCGGTTGGGATCATCGCGGCGCAGTCTATCGGCGAGCCTGGCACCCAGCTGACGATGCGTACCTTCCATACGGGTGGCGTGGCCGGCAAGGACATCACGCAAGGTCTTCCGCGCGTGGAGGAATTGTTTGAGGCGCGTTCGCCCAAACAAAAGGCGATTATGTCCGAGGTATCGGGTTCCGTCACGGTGGAGATGGCGGCGCGTGAAATCGTGCAGGCCGGAACGGGCAAGCAAATCGTGGACACACGCCCGGGGCAAAAGAGCGTGAAGGTCGCCTATACGGCCGTGGAGGAAGAGCCGGTCGTGGTCGGGAAGACGGCGAAGCTGTTGGTGAAGGATGGCGAGAAGGTCGTGGAGGGTCAGGCGCTTGCGCAAAAATCTTCCGGCTCGGTGGAGTCGCCGGCATCCGGCATTGTCGCCCTGCGCGAAGCTGGAGTAGTGACTATCATCCATGAGGCGCTGAAGGTGCGCGAGTATATCATTCCGCCCGGGTACACCCTGTATGTAAAAAACGGCGACGAAGTGCAGGAGGGCGATGCGCTGACCGACGGAAATTTGGATTTGCAATTATTGTTCGCGCATAAGGGGCAGGATGCCGTGCAGAAGTATCTCTCAAAGGAAATCCAGTTTATCTACGCGAGCCAGGGGCAAAAACTCAACAACAAACACATTGAAATCATCATCCGTCAGATGTTCTCGCGCGTGCGCGTGGCGGACCCGGGCGAAACAGATCTGTTGCCAGGCGAGATTATTGAAAAGGCGACATTTTTGGATGCCAATGATGAGGTCAGCAAGGGCAAGGACGCAAAGGCCGAACCGTTGTTCCTTGGGATTACGAAGATTTCTTTGTCCACGGACTCTTGGCTTTCGTCCGCTTCCTTCCAAGAAACGGCCAAAGTGCTGATCAACGCCGCTGTGACCGGCAAGGTGGATCGGCTGGAAGGGTTGAAGGAAAACGTGATCATCGGGCGGCTCATCCCGACCGGCACAGGGTATCCGGGGATGGAGGAGCGGCTGATTGGGACGTTTGAGTACCGCGACCGGCGCGAGGTTCCCGAGGCGCCGCGCGAGGTGCGGGAAGAGATTGAAGAGGCGTTTGCGGAGAATCGTGTGGTGGGGGAGGAGGAGCAGAAGGTGGAAACGGAAGAATAAGCGTTTTCCCCTGGGTCTGCGTGATCTCTCACACAAAAAGTGCGGCCTGACCACGCGGGATGCCGAGGCCGCAAGGGACGGATTCATCTGCAAAGACACAGAATGTGCGTGTGAGTCCCGTCGTTTTTCCGCCATGACAACAAACAGAAGAGGCGGGGTCCCATGACCTCGCCATGAAAAAACCGCCGCTGGAAACAGAGGCGGTTTTTTGATACGCTTGCGTTATTCATTATGCCTGAACAGGGGTACATTATTCTCGGCCTGGACCCGGGCTTTGGGCGCATGGGATTTGGGGTCGTGTTTACGGACGGCAAAAGCGTGGAGCTCTTGGATTACGGCGTGGCCGTTACCGTGAGCGGCGACACGTTTGAAAACCGACTATTGAGTTTGGCGAGCGATTTGCATGATTTGTGTACCCGGCACCGGCCGCATCTTGTTGCCGTGGAGAAGTTGTACTTTGGCAAAATGACGACCAACGCGATGAAAGTCGCAGAGGCGCGCGGGGTGGCACTGCTCATGGCCGCGCAATCCGGCGCGCCGGTTTTGGAGTTCACACCCGCGCAAGTAAAGCTTGCGCTCACCGGCGACGGCAAGGCGGGTAAGGCGGGGGTGCAGAGGATGGTCAAGGAGTTGCTTGGCCTGCCACAACCCCCAAAACCAGACGATGCCGCTGATGCCCTCGCGGTTGCGATCACCGCAGCCAATAAGAAGTGGTAGATGTCTGATGGAGAGCGCTTCGGCAGACACGCGACGGCAGGATACTTGATTTTTTTGCTCAAAGATGCGAGGATATCTCGTCTGCCAAGATGGGCTTTCAGGACTGCCAATACATCCAGAGGAGGACAAGTCATGGCATACGTGAGCGGTTCGCTGGACACCACGACCCTGCCGGGTTCCCTCCGCGCCGTGCCCGCGGGCCAGAGGTGCGATGACTGTGCGGACAAGCCCGCCACGCACCGTCTCCAGGGTGAGACCAACTCGTTCGGGGCGGAGTGGGCGGAT
>VGKU01000003.1 GCA_016882235.1 Candidatus Parcubacteria bacterium | reverse complement strand
GCGCCCTTCCATGCAAGATTAAACAGCGAACGGACCACATCGGCAATCTCCTTGCTCACGATAATGACAGCCAGAATAGACGAACGATACGAAAAGAGGAACACATGATTGCTCCGCACGGTAATTTCACCATGCATCGGAAACTCGGAGTAAGGGATCATCCTCCATTCCCCAACGCCCACCTCTGGAATTTTGTCGGGATCGGGATGATCCGTCACAGCCAAAATGCGATGCGGCACCCGTTCATTTTTCAAATTGTTAATATGCGATTGACGCCCATGGGCAAGATCGCGCGAGACCACCGCGTCGTCGAACGAGAGAATTTGGATAAACTCTCCTTCGAGCTTTTCAAAATTTTGCCGCAGCGTTTTGAGTCCTTCCACTCCTTCTAAATAACGAATCTGCGGTTTCGCCCCTTCTGTGTTGTACAACGCAAACAACAGGGGGAGGGCTTTTTCAAACTCTTGCCGCTTTTCTTCTAATTCTTGCTGTTGGACGCGCAAAATGGACAGCAGACGCTCTGGACTCTCGGGCGCATAAAACCGTTTCTTGCCGCGCACAAACGTGGAAAGAAGCCCACGCGCGGCCAGCGACTCAATCATCACATACGTCGTGGCGCGGTTGATTTTGGATTTGTGCGAGATATCCTGCACGGCCGCGGGACCAAGCTCCAACGATGCCAAATACACGGCCGCTTCCTTGTCGGAGAGCCCGAGATGACGCAATTCGTTCATGAGTTCGTCCATACGTTTGCGTGCGGGAATAGATTCATTATACCAAACTTCTCATGACCGACCATGTGGCCCGCGCCGTGTGCCCCCACGAAAAACCTGACGCGCGCACCGTCCCCTTTTCCACCTGTAGGTCTCGCGTATCCGTATCGCTGACAAGCGTTTCCATCTGCCGCGCCCAGACCTCCGGCGCGTCAACCGGCGCGTACCGTGCCGCATCCCCCGCCACCTCGTGGTGGACCGGGATATCCGAAAGGATCAGCGGCGCGCCGCAGGACATCGCTTCCACGATCGGAAGACCAAACCCTTCATACGCGCTCGGCAAACAACAAGCCGTTGCGCTGTTCATGAGCGCGGCAATCTCCTCGTCAGGCAGGTAGCCAACCTCGCGGATCAGTTCGCGCGCGCTTGACCGGTCGGCCATTGCTTTGATCTCCCCATATCCGTATCCAGCAGGGCCCGCAAGCACAAGCTCAAAGGGATCCCCCACCCCGCGGTCCTGTTTGAACAGCTCAAACGCGCGGATCAGGGTCGCGATGTTCTTCTTCTTTTCCAGTCGTCCGACGGACAGGAAAAAGGAGCGGCCAATCCGGAGTTTGCGCAAAATCGTTGCGACAGCGGCCGTATCAAGACGACGGTACAAGGTTGTGTCCGCCGCAAGCGGCGTCACGGTGATTTGGTGATCGGCAAGATGGTAGAACTCCTGCAGGTCGCGCTTTGTCGTCTCGGAGACAGCAAAAAGATGCGCGGCTGTGTTGACGGCACGGCGTGTCGTGCGCGCAAGGCGACGGCGCACGGAGGGATCATACAGGCCGCCGATGCGGCGAAACGCGACATCATGGACGGTCGTGACGACGGGTGTGCCGAAAAAAAATCTTGGCAATCCCTGTGACGGGACGAACAGGACATCCGGCCGGCGGCGCAGCAGTTCCCAACTGACGCGCCCCTGCATCCACCCGCGCCCGAGGCGCCACGGGAGCACGCGCGATTCCCAGCCGGACGGCACGTCTGCCAACGCACCCTCCAACGCGGACGGCGCGTACAAAAAAACCCGCTCCCCTTGTCTGAGCGGCTCGCGTTTCATCGCCTCAATGAGGTGATAGGCATACTGCTCAACCCCCGTGCGATGCTGTTTGTTCGCCGAGGAAGCATCAATCGCAAACACGGCCGGTTTGGCACGGTGGAGCAGGTTTATGTCATCCTCCATACAAAAGCGGAATTTTTTAAAAAACTTCTTCATGACGATACGGGTCTGTCCGATACGTTGCGTCAACTCGTAAAAATGCTGCGCTTGTACGCTTCAAGGTTCTCCAGCGCAATGCCCGTCCCTTTGGCCACGCACTGTTGGGGATCTTCCGCGACGAACGTCGGCACGCCCGTTGCCTCGGCGATAAGCGCATCCAGGTTGCGCAGTTGCGAAGAACCGCCGGAGAGCACAATCCCCTTGTCCATCACATCCGCCGAGAGTTCCGGCGGCGTTTTATGAAGGACTTCTTTCACGGTGGCGATAATCCCTTCCAACTCCGTTTGAATCGCGGCTGTCACATCGTCAGAGCTCACCTCAATCACCTTTGGCAATCCTGTAATCATATCGCGTCCCTTCACTTCCATGGAGAGCTTATCGGGCAGATACAACGCGGCGCCGATTTGTATTTTGATATCCTCGGCCGTGCGCTCCCCGATCGCCAGCCCGTATTTACGGCGGATGTATTCCGAAATGGCCAGGTCAAACTTCACGCCTCCGATGCGCACCGATTCGGACGCCACAATGCCTCCCAGCGAAATGACAGCCATCTCGGATGTCCCCCCACCGATATCAATAATCATATGACCGGAGGGCGAACCAATCGGAATGTTCGCGCCGATCGCCGCCACGATCGGTTCCTTGATGATGTATGCGGCCTTGGCGCCTGCCGCCAGCGTCGCGTCAATAACCGCGCGCCGCTCCACAGAGGTAATGCCGCCGGGGACGGCCACCATCACCTCGGGACGAAGCAGGCGAACGCCACCAAGCGCCTTGTTGATAAAGTAACGCAACATCGCCTCGGTCGTCCGATAATCCGCAATCACACCGTCCTTGAGCGGTCGGCGCGCCACAATCGTTTCGGGTGTTCGGCCGAGCATATCCTTGGCCTCTTTGCCGACCGCGAGCACTTTTTTATCCGCGTGAGAGATGGCAACCACCGAAGGCTCATGAATAATAATCCCTCGTTTAGGGACATAAACGAGAACGGTCGTGGTGCCAAGGTCTATGCCGATTTTCTTCTGAAACATGGAGAGGAAGACCCCTGTAAAACGCCGTCTGTTCGTCCAACGGCCGCCCGCTGCCCCGCTTACCTTTCCGTGTACAGGGTTCGCGGGAATCGGCAGCTCGTTCAACGAACATCCATCCGTTTTCCAGGGGTCTGTTACAGTCCAACTTCAATGCGCAAATCTTGACTCAATTTGGTGTTCAAATGATACCGGTCATCGCCCCACTCATGGCGGTTCTCTGCAGGCGAAGCGCTCGCGACTGTCTTATCAAAGTCCAGGTCAAGCGTCAACGCGTAATCGCGCGCACCCATTTGTTTATAGAGGTCCAACGCGTACGTTCCAGAAGCGATGGCTTCCACCACGACCGGCGAGAGTTGGTACTCAAACGTGACCGATTGTTTTTCTCCGGGTTCAATGACGGCAAAACCGGCGAATACCGCCAGGTGGAGATCGGTTAAGACTTCAGGTCCCTCTTTCAAACCGGATGCGCGGATCAGTTTGGTCCCTTGCGGCGTATACAGCCGCATGAACGTCCGATACCTGGTCGTACGCCAATCAAACGATCCCTGATGATCGTAGGTCATCGTCGTCCGCCCGATCCACGCGCCGCTTGCATTGCGAAACAGTTCGTAGCGGAGGGAACGTTTGACCACCGGATCACTTTTTAGACTCGCAAGATTCGCGTCCACATAGAACAACGCATCGGGCGCGTACGACCGCACGGTTCCTCCCCAGCCGGACTGGACAATGGCCTGCTGGAGCGACTCCGTCTGGGAGAACATAGCCGCCTGTTTGTTGCGAATCGCTTCAGAAAGGATGGCAAAGGCATCCGGCCAGCGTGAAAGGGGGAGTGCGGAAAGACGCTGTTGGGCCTTCAAGACAAGTTCAGAAAGAATCTCCTTGCGTTGCGAGACTGGAATGCCATTTTCGTAAAATCCCTTCTCCACCTCGTACTCAATCAACTCGGGCACGTTCTTGGCCGTGAAGGTTTGCCCGCCCGCCTCCACAGGACCGATGTAGTCAAGCAAGGCCGAGGCAAGCGAGGGCGTAAAACCGATGACGCTGTCCACGCGAATGCCCGTCTGCGCCTCAAACATCGCCATCGCCTGCTTGGAACTTTCCGCAAAATCAGGATTCCAGTTCGCATCCCGGAAGAACCAGACATGGGTGGCATTGTAGCGGGCAAGCGGGTCCGGCGGAGGCGTATGCACCTTCCCTTCCGCGGCCTGGTCAACGGCGTACACGTCTTGCGTGACCAGCGACACCACTTCGCCGTCCCGAACGCGCAACAGCCCATAGGTGCCGATGAACCCTCCTCCGGGACGCAGTTCGTCGTTATTCAGGAAGAGCAATAAATGTGTTCGTTCCTCGCCCAGTCCCGAGAGTTCCGGAAGCAGACGCGCGAAAACGGACGCGGTTGAGAGTTCTCGCTCAAGGACAAAAAGCCGTTCCATGAACGGATCCAGAACACCAAGAAGCGGGGTGATATATGCCTTGCCTCGCAAACGTGCGAGTTCGTCACGCGCGATGCGAATGCGCGCGCTGAACAGGTCAAAGTCGCTGGAAGCCGTGCTGAACCGTTCCAGCACCGCCTTCTTACTGCCGGAGGGAAGATCGTCAAATTTCACGGTCAGTTGTTCGCCAATGCCGGAGAGTTGGACCACATCCCGCCCGAGCGAAAGAAGCGAGGAAAGCGAATCCGTCACTTCGCGCCCAGACGCGAACAGCCCTTGCGCATCCAGCAAGGCGTCGTCAAAGCCAGGGAAAAACCACAGCCGATCCAGAAGAAACAACGACCGTTCCAATTCTCCCAACGCGCGTCGAGCGCGTTCCATGTCGTCTTCGGCCTGCGAAAACGCCAGAGCATCCACCTGCATGGCCGTGCCGTTCACCGCGTCTTTCAGATCAAGTCCGGCCGCGACAATCTGTCCGACCGCGAGCAGGATACACGCCGTCCAGAGTCCCGCCAAAACCAAAAAGATCGCCGCAAGGGCGCGCAAAAAACGACGGCGGCGATGGCGACGGTGGACAGGAACCAGTTCACTCTGGTGAAGAAAGTTCGGGTCGTGCATGCGGTTGGCCCTTGTACTTACGATAATAGTATATCGCACTTTTCATCTGGATGCGCGTGAGCGGATTGGTAAGTTGCTGCCAAAACGATCCCTCTGCCGTCTCACGACGATGGTAATGGACGAAAAAGATGTCGGCGTGGTACACGACACGCCATCCCGCGAGCCAAAATCGCCGGCACCAGTCTTGGTCCTCAAAATAGACGAAAAATTCAGGATCAAACCCGCCGACCTGTTCGACGGCTTCGCGCCTAGCAAACATAGCGGCGCCCAGAAGATAATCCACGTCAAAGACGGTATCGTGCGCCCAATCTTTCATTTGGTAGGCATCCACTTCGCGGCGCGCGAGCGGGAGCGAACGCAAGACGGGGATGCGCCGATACGCGATGACGGAAGGTTTCATGAACCGATAACAGCTGTGCTGAAGCGACCGATCTGGGTTGAGGAGTTTGGGTCCGACCATGCCGATATCCGTGTGGGCATCCATAAATTCAACGAGCCGGTCAAGTGCATGGTGAAAGGTCGCGATGTCCGGATTGAACACAAAAAAGTACCGAGCGTCGGCGTGGCGCATCGCCAAATTCATCCCGCTTCCAAACCCAAGGTTCTGATCGCTCATCACGAGTTTGACCTGCGGAAACTCTTTTTGCACCCAGTCCCGCACCCGTACGTGAGGATTGTTGTCCACGACAATCACTTCGTATTCCACATGCTGTGTGGAACCAAACAGCCCCTTGAGCGTCTGGCGCAAGAGGCCTGGGGTATTGTAGTGGACAATGAGGACGGAAACGTCTTTTTTCATACGAACCAGCGACGCAATGCGCGGGACGATCGTTTGCGCTGGAGAGCAATCGCGCGGCGTTTTTTCATCATACAGGGGAACAGCCGAAGCGCGTCCCAAAACGCGCGGAGATTCTTGGGCTCACACAGTGCGGTATACAGGACGCGTGCGAGTTCAAGCGGTAAGACCCTCCAGAGCGATAACAGACCGTTTATGATCTGTTCGTTTTTCATCAGCAACAGCCATTGGTTGCGGTTTGAATAAAAACTGCGAAGGGTGGATTTTCCGCGCCGGTTGCGTATCCGTTCAAACAGGCCCGTGCGCTCTTTGCCGAACATCCCGCGATAGTGAAAGGCAAATGCCTCGGGCACAAAGCGCGCGTCCCATCCGGCGCTTTGCAAACGCCAAGCGAGATCCACATCCTCTTTATAGGCGAAAAAATCCTGGTCAAAAAACTCGTTCTGGAGGCGGACATCTGCAAGAGCGTTGGCGCGATACAGCGCGAGCGCGGCAGAAATGCCAAACACCTCGGGGTGGTCATCATATTGACCGGTATCCATCTCGCCGGCGCCGCGGTCGGCGACGGTGCGGTTTTTGCGCGCACGCAGTCCGGTGGAATCCAAGAGGTCCGACTTTACCGTTTCAAAAAGCGCCTCGTCCTGCTGGTTTTCACCGAACGCGCGGCGGAGTTTTGCTCCGAACGCGCCGACGCTTGGATGCGCGACGGTCGCGGCCATCAGCTTCTCCAGACAATCGCTCTCCAGCACGAGGTCGGGATTGGCCACCAAGACGAATCGATCGGACATATCCTCCCCCTGCCACCGCTCAAGCGCATACCGGATCGCCTGGTTATGCGCGGCGCTAAATCCGAGATTCCTGGCATTGCGCAAAAGGATAATTTGCGGGTACTGTTCACGAAGGAAATCACACAGCCCGTCCGTTGAACCATTGTCCACGACGAGCACGGCGAAATCGCCAACGGTCTGCGCCGCCAGCGTCTTCAACAAGTCTGGAAGGAACCGCATGGAGTTCCACGCGACGATGTGAACGGAAAGACGAGGATACATAGTGCATTGCCCACACCCTATCACCTATGTCCACCGAACCGCAACGACCCAGGGTCGGCCTCGGCGTCGTCGTCATCCGCGACCGGAAAGTTCTGGTTGGACACCGAAGTGGCTCGCATGGCGAGGGAACATGGTGCATCCCAGGTGGGCATGTGGAGTTTGGCGAATCGTGGGAATCGTGCGCGCGGCGAGAGGTACGCGAAGAGACGGGACTCGAAATTGAACAGGTGCAATTTTTAGGCGTCACGGATGATTGGAATATCGGCGAAGGAAAACATTATGTAACTATTTTCATGCGCGCAGCGTGTCCCGAAGGCGAGCCGCGAGTCTGTGAGCCGGACAGATACACACAACTCATGTGGTGCGAGTGGGAGAGAATCCCTTTCCCGCGTTTCAAGCCGATGGAACATCTGATGAAGCAGGGCGTGCACCCGCTGGCAACCTACTACGGAAAACTGGTGCACGACCGGATTCCGGAGCTCATGGAAAGTCGGGGTGTAACGGTGATGACGCATGGAGCGACCATGGATGAATACCATGAAGCGCTCAAAGCAAAATTGGTAGAGACCGTAGGGACATTTTTAGAAAGCGGCGAGACGGACGTTTTGGCGGATGTGCTGGAAACGGTGCAGACGCTCACCGCCCTTCTGGGAACATCGCGCGAACAGCTTCAGCTCATCCAATCGCAAAAAAAGAACGCACGCGGCGGATTTGAGAAGCGAATCATTTTGGATGAGACGCGATAAAAGACGGGGTCTCCTGACCCCGTCTTTATGTTCCCCTCTCCTTTTTCGTCACCTTAAACTCCAGATACTTCCCAAGCATGAGCCGCGTTTGCGCGTCAATCGCCGGAAGCGACCCAAACACGATAAAAGTCACGGGTAACAACACCCATTGGAGCGCCATCACAAGCCAGGTGTGCCGTCCCACGCGATCAGGCCGGCGCGGTAGGAGCGTCAACGCGACGACCGCCGAAACGAGCACGCCAATGAGCGCGTATTGCATCACCTGCTCAAGCGTAAACGGCGCTGCCTGTACGATCGCGTTCGTTTGCCCTTTGGCGATAAAAAGCGGCAGCCAACCAAAGACAAACATGACCAGAGGTGCCGTCGCCCAGGTATACATCCCTTCTATGTGGTTGAACACATATTTTATTTTTAGACGAAGGGGGATCGCGGGGTCGCGGCGAAATCCATCTATGAGATACGGCAAGTGCTCCACGCCCCATGCCCACCGGCGCATTTGTGCGTACAGCCCTTTGAGCGATTCTAGATAATTGCGCCCGGTCACGGCGTCCATGGAAACAGGCAGGAACAGAGGGGTCACACGATAATCGCCGTGGTAATGGAGAAACGCCTGCATAAAAATGCGCGAATCCTCGCTCACAATATCCTTCTGCCAAAAACCCACATCTTTGAGCATCTTCCAGGGCATGGAGTGCGAGGAGAATGTCCAAAGACGGTGCGGGCGCGCGAGTTCCCCGAACAGCCAGAAGGTCGTTCCAAACGCTCCGATACGCACGGGCGCCGAAGCTGTCCAGATATTGTTGGAAAACAGCGCGACGGGTTGATAGGACGAACGCTCTGGATCCTTGGACGTGCAATACAGATACGTGAGGTAGGAAAAATATTGCGGATGGGCGATCGTATCCACATCAAACGCGCTCACCACAACCTGCCGGTCGCTGATCTCCGGAAAATCCGCCTGCAGACGCCGGACCATTTCATGCCCAGCCCAGTTGAGGTTTGAGCCTTTGCCGGGAATCTCGCCTTTCAAGCCCTTGGGATGAAGCGTGGTATAAAGACCCATGAAGACCTCGCCGAACTCGCCCTGTGCCTGTGCGCACACGCGCGCGAACCGCTGGGCGTCCGCCTCCTCGCCGCACAAGACAATCACCATCCGGTCGTTCTGGTACGTATTCTCCTTGAGCGATTGCAGAGTTGCGCGGATAATCGGGTATTCCTCTTGAAAGGTTGGCAAGAAGATCATGTGATACACGCGGTAGGCGCAGACGGTCTGGTCCAATTTCTTCTGCCAGTCCACGCGGAGCGTTTGACGGTAGCGGAACCAGGCAATCAGGATGAACACATTGAAATAGAGCACACGAAACAGCCACAGCAAGTCAAAGACAATAATGAAGACGATGACCCAAAGGGGCTGCACGAACGAGAGAATCATGGCAAGTGAAAAAGTTCCCCAAACCAATAGGCCGGGGAACATTTCCCAAAAACGCAATTGTCCGTACTGGTAGGTCAAAGCCATGACTCTCTGGAAACCGTTAGATCAGCGGATATCCATTACTTCTCCGAAGAGATGTCCTTCTTTAATCTTGTGAGGAATCGTTCTGCTTGGTCGCGTCCACCCAACCCGAAGGCCAAACCGCCGCCAAGCGCGATCATGAATACCAATCCAGTGAACAGCACGCGAATGAGATCCGGTGCAATCTGCAGCTGAACCAAGGCGGCCATGAAACTGAAGATGAGAATCGCCCATTTAGAAATGCCTGAAAGAAAGTCCGCGCTCGCAAGCTTGGCGGCTTCCACGGCCGATTTGACGATGCCCTGCACAAAGTTCGCAAGGAGGATGCCTGCAAGCAGGATCACGACGGCGATGATGACGTTGGGAATAAACAGAACGATCTCGCGCAGGTAACCGGTCAGCTCCTGCCAGCCCAAGATGTCCGTTGCGGCGATCAACGCGACGATCAGGAAGAACCACTTCACGATCCAGCCGAGCAGGCTGCCGATGTGCAGACGGATCCCAAGTCGTTCAAACTGCGGAGTGATTTCAAGCTTGCGCGCCAGATCGTCAATGCGCAAAAGCTTGATCACCTGCTCAATCGCGGTCCGGAGCACCAAGGCGACAACAACCCCGAGCAAAAAGACAACGATCGCCCCCAAAAGATTGGGTAAATAGGCGATCACAGTCTCCCAGAGCTTGAGCAGCGGGCCTTGGAGAAGGTCGGTAAACGTCATAGGTTTATCAATGAATAAGAGAGTTAAAAGTGAAATGAATATCCTCACCTTAGCACTAGATACCAGCGGTATCTAGTGCCTTATCCCCAGCCTTTGGCACGGTAATTCTGGCAGGGCCGCTATAAAAAGGGGCGGCAAACGTGCCGACGGACAGCTGTTCGCCCACCCCATGGCGTGCCAAGAGCTCCGCGGGTGCAAGAGAGTCAGGATTGGCGAGGATATGTAAGGGGATGCGGAACGCAAAGTGGAGGGTGTTCGCCAGCGTCAAGCTGACGCGGGATGCCGTAAAAGAACCGGGGCCTCTCACGACACTCACGCCCGCCAAATCTTCCGGTTTCCATCCATGCGCGTGTAAAAAACGATGAAGCTCGGACAGATACCGTTCCGGTGGCGCCGTGACGCGTTCCAAGACAAAAAATGATTCGTCGCGGATCAGTCCAAGCCAAAACCATTCAAGATCTTGGGCACAGAGAAACAATGTCATATGGAAAGCCGATTGATCATCACGATCTTCTCCGCATTTAACAACGAGAGAAGAAAACGGTCGGCAACTTGTTTTCGGTCCAAAAATTCATCCTTCGGCATCAGGGTGTAATTGACTTCGCCATTGAACTCGGATTCAAAATTGGCGATAAGCTTTTCCAAACTTCCCGGCTTGATGGAACCGATGATCAGGATATCCGTCGGCATGTCCTTCGCATCCACGAACCTCCCGGTAAACGCGAAGTAGTCAATGTGTCCGCTCTCGTCAATCTCTTGAACAAGATTCTGTTTCAACAAAATGTGAATCTTCTGAAAGAGCCCTCGCAAATTTTCAAACAGGATAAAATTTTCGTTGGCGGTATAATACTTTTTCTTTTCTGAAAGAGATGCGCCGGCTTTGTGGCTGTCCGCGCGTTTCTCTATAATTAGACCCATATCAACGAGATTTTTCAGCTCTCGCCTTACGGAATTCAACTGGGCGTCAATCCGTCGTGTCAGTTCGCGGACGAAAAAGGCTTCTTTCGGATACTGCAAAAATAAACCCAACAGGCGGGCGCGGGTCTTTGAACCAAACATCTGTTCAAGCTTCAGGCCTTGCTTTCCCATACTCCGGTTGCGCACGGAAGTCATCCGGGTATAATGTACAACAAACGATAACGGAAGGGCAAATCCGTATGAAGGCCTCCCTGTACGCGCCCCAAACGCCTGAAGAAAAGATTGAAGGCATTTCCGTGCTTCTCCCGCTTTCATCGAGGCAGGGTTTTATATTTCTCGTAGCAAAAACGCAGAAAACAAGCCATCAAGACGAATATCTTCTCCAAACGCTGTCCGACCAAGTACACCGTTTAGCCGAGACATTTGGCTCGGATGCCAATGCTCAACAACGCTTTGAACACTTTCTTGGCGCCTTGAATGAAACAGTGGCTCAGCAAGTACGTGAAGGACGCATTCGGGTTCCCATCCAGCAGTTTGATGCCATCGTCGGCATCGCCTCTGAACACAGAATGTATCTATCAGGAACCGGAGACATCTGTGCTCTCTTCTTGCATTGTCGTTCTCATGAACGCTATCAAATCTTTAACCTGTCCCGGAGCATCCAGACCGAACAATCGCTCCCGACATGGGAAAAGGCGTTTGCCGTTGTGTTGGACGGCGACCTGCATGACGGCGACGTCTTCGCGTTGTGCAATCATGATCTTCAACGCGCGGTTCCCACGGAAGATCTCCATGCGATTTTAACGACCCTCCCCCCGTCCGGAGCAACACAAAAATTACGGCCCTACTTCCCGGTGCGTTCCGCCATGTTGCTCTTAATTCTCGCGATGCCCAAAAAGCCCGACCCTGCCCGTCTTTCCGAAACGCGCGCGACCCCGAAAACCGACATCTCCATCAACCGCTTCAAAGAACAGGAAGAAGCGACCGCGCAGTTGCTTGAGGATCAATCGCCAAAAATTGCCACGCTTGTGCAGGCGGTAAAAAAACAAGCTCAACGGTTGCTCAAAAAAGCCGTTTGGCGACTC
The DNA here is from genome assembly GCA_016882235.1 of Candidatus Parcubacteria bacterium. Lineage (GTDB taxonomy): Bacteria > Patescibacteriota > Patescibacteriia > UBA9934 > GWF2-40-263 > VGKU01. Next base: position 24,363 of record VGKU01000003.1, on the reverse strand, counting down.
CTCCTCCACAGCATGCGCCGCTTTTTCAAATCGTTCTTAAAAACGGGCGCTCGATTTAAAACAAAGGATGGACGCGCAGAAGTGAGTAGTTGGTTCATCAGTCTGACGAGCCGTGCAAGAAAAGGGATACAAGTCCTCTGGTACAAGACGAAACGCGTCCCGCGTGCGACGAAATATCTTGCCGCGGGTGTCGTGGCCATCGTGGCGATCCTGGCCGTCAGTATCTCTGTTCTTTCGTCCGCTCGCACGCAAGCACAAGACGCCAAAGCGTATGTCTCGCAAACAGAAAAAATAGAGGATCTCATGGAACGCGCTTCTGCGGCCTTGATCTATAAGGATGAAAACCAGGCACGCGGGTTATACCTCAACGCCGCGGCGCTCATTGAGCAGTTGCCGACGAATACCCAGGAGCGGCAAGAGAAACAGACGGCCTATAAGATGGAAATGCAAAAAGCCACGGATGATATCCGCCATCTTGTCACCGTCCCCAATCCGGCCTTGCTCGGAGATCTGGCGTCCATCACCGACGGAGTCTTTGGACAAGCATTCGTAAAGGTTGGGCCAGAACTGTTTGTATTTGGTTCGGACGGTCGCGTGTATCAACTGGATCGTACACAAAAAGTGTTCAAGATTGCGAGCACCGCAACAGAGCGGTCGCGTCTTGCCATCAGCGCAAGCGAGGAGGACGGAAGAATCTACGCGCTGTTGAACGATCAGGCAGTGGTTCAATTGATCCGCGACGAGTCCGTGCAGAAACAGATTGCTGTTTCCATACCGGAGGGCCGAACGGTGGATCTGATGGCCTACGCCAATCGGTTGTATTTCTTGACCGTCACGGAAACAGACGGCCAGCTCTACCGATCCGGCAAGACGAGCGACGGTTTTGGCGCTCCCTCGGGATGGATCGCATCCAAAACGACACCGCTGACGGATGCGCGGTCTGTGGCGATTGACGGATCGGTCTACATTCTCCTAAAGGATGGAAAGGTCGCGCGTTTTGAGAATAGCGCGCAGATGGAATACGAAACCGGCGTCGTGGATCCCCCGATCACCAATGCCTTGGACCTCTGGACGGACGGGGAGAGTAAATACCTGTATATTCTTGAACCGGATACAAAACGGATCGTGGTTTATGACAAGCAAACCGGCGCGTTTGTCGTGCAGTACCGCTCGGAAGCTTTTCAAAATGCAAGCGACCTGATCGTAGACGAGGCGGGATACAGCGTCTATGTGCTGGCCGGTTCCAAACTCTACTCCATCGCCCCTTCCCATATCGCGCGGTAATCGTTCCTCATCCTCTTGCGAGGGATGGGGTCAGGTCAATGCGACAAGTAACGACCTGACCCCAGCGTTAAAAAGCAAGAAAAAACAGGGCCAAGGCCCTGTTTTTTGAATCTTACTTGATCGTGACGGTGGCACCGGCCTCTTCAAGTTGTTTCTTGAAGTCCTCCGCCTGTTGCTTCGTAACGCCTTCTTTCACGAGTTTGGGCGCGCCGTCCACGAGATCCTTTGCCTCCTTGAGGCCAAGGCCCGTGATCGCGCGAACCGCTTTGATCGCGCCGATTTTGTTGTCGCCGGCAGCGGAAATTTCCACATCAAACGCCGTTTTCTCTTCCGCGGGCGCGGCGCCGGCTCCGGCGCCCGGAGCGGCCATCATCATGGCGGGCGCAGCCGCGCTCACGCCGAATTTCTTTTCAAGCACTTTCACGAGCTCGGAAAGATCAAGCACGGACATCTGCTCAATCTTGCCCACAAGCTCTTCAAACTTTGCCGGGACCTCTACGGTCGCTTCGGCAACTTGGGTCGTTGTTTCGTCAGACATATGTTCTTCATTGCTCATCCTGAATCCCGGCCAGGCCGAGACGAAGGATCTATGAATTATTTGGTGTCCTTAATAGCATTCAAGGCGTACAGCAAACTGCGCAGATTGCCGGCCAGGACATTCACGAAGCCGGACACAGGCGCATTGAGCGAACCGACCAGCTTGGCGAGCAGTTCCTCGCGACTGGGGAGTGAAGCAAGTTGCTTCACCGAAGCCGCGTCCACCATTCGTCCTTCAAGGATCCCACCGATGAGCGTGATCCCTTCGCGATTTTTCGCGAAATCGGCCATGAGCTTGGCGGCGGACATCTCATCTTGCAATCCGAAGGTGGTGAGAACACTGCCGTCCAAGCCGTCCTTTTTGACGGAAAAACCGTTCTTCTCAAGCGCCCGGACGAGCAGGGTCTTCTTGGCGACCGCAAGCTCAATGCCTTTCTCACGGCCCTTTTCCCGCAGCGCGTTGGCATCTTCCATGGTGTACCCCGAGACCGAGGTGAACACGGCGGCCTTGGCGCGCGAGAATTGATCCGCAAGCTGGGCGATAATCTCCTCTTTTTGTGCGCGTGTTTTTGGCATAAAGTGAGGTTGGATACGATCCTTTCGACCTTTAATAAAAGAACCTGCAATTCGCACGGCAGGTTGATCCAAACAGGACACGCGTGTTTGGTTCACCTCGGCAGGATTTATCTCTTACGAATACCTGCTTTCTACGGCGAATCTTTAGTTCGCGAACATCATAAACGATGAAGAAAAAGGCGTCAAGAGTGCACTCCCCGTGGCACGATCGCTGACCGTGCCCTCTGGAGTGAGCCATGCTATGCTTATCTATCCACATCAGATCGTGCCCATGTGAACACAGGGATCTGAAAGATCGCTTCCCCCCCTTTTTTTGGCTCACAGCGCCTCGGCGATCATTCCATCCTTGGACGGAATCTTCGCAGACACGCGCGTTGTCTGACATTTCGTTTTCTAAGCATTGAACCTATGTCCGGTACAGAAAGATTCAGAGCCTATGTCGCAGCCCACCTCGTTCTTCATAAAGATGGGCAAGTGTTGCTTCTCCGCAGATTTAATACAGGCTATCAGGATGGCAATTACAGCGTCGTTGCTGGTCACATGGAAGGTCGTGAAACTGCAGAACAATGTATTATCCGTGAAGCCAAAGAAGAGGCTGGAATCACCTTAACACCCCAAGATGTGCATGTCGTTCACGTCATGCATAGACTCTCCATAGAAGATCGAGAGTACGTTGATATTTACCTCACTGCGGATACATGGTCAGGAGAAATAACAAACATGGAACCTGAAAAATGTGATGCCCTCACTTGGTTTTCCATCAACGACCTTCCAGTTAATATCCTGCCTCAAATACAACTTGCCCTGAACAACATTGCGACAGGTAAGTTTTACGGTGAAATCGGCTGGGAGAATGACATCAGATGCCTGGCACCAGATAGCATGAGGCAAACGTAGCGTTCTTGGTATAAAAAACGACCCGCCAGGCTTGTAGCCACGTGGGTCGTGAGGCAGACGGCGACGGGACGCTCTACGCGAGGAGCTCTCCATCGGAGTCAAACAGCCAACCGAGTCTCTACTCATCCATCTCCGCCAACTCCTCGGGGGTCGGGTCGCCAGCCGCGGCGATCAGTCGCGCACGGTCGGCAACGAACTCATCCGCGTCACGGCAGAGGTCGCAGATCGGACCCTGTGTGCCGTCAGCTAGCTCCCAGGTACGATGACAGACGATGCACTCCATCTCGTCCTCCTTGTCATACCACCCTCGTGTAGCAGACCAACCTTTCTTTCAGATCGTGCCCCCGCTGTCAAGAGAAAACGATGAACATTGCCCAAAAAATAGCCTAAAAAATGGAAAGCCAAAGTCAGAGAACGCCGTATAGCTGGATCAGAAAATTACGCGTATGATAGAGGAGAAAAGGAACATAATTTCCTTCACAGAAATCGGTTTTCGTTACCAAGCTACTCCATAAAAATTTGTACAAAACACTCTATGCCATCTGAACGACAACCACGTCTCGAAGAAATGGAAAAAAAATTCTACACGATGGGCGATGTGAAACTCCAGCGTGATGATATCCTGGAAGCGGCCGCTCTCCGTTTAGAAAACGACTCACAGTTTCCAGATGCAAGAGGTGAGCAGGCAAATCTTCTCCGAGCAAAACGGGCAATTCGCGAAGCGCTACGCACACAGGGCATGAATGACTACTCTGTGGATCGTCTGGAAAGCCAAATCAGTAATGATGCGTACGAAGTGCTGGACCTGCTTAAAAAATAACGGACAAGATTCTTGTGCGACCTGTTTGGCAAACAAAAACAGCTTTGGCATCCAAAGCTGTTTTTGAGTGGTGGGATCGAGCGGCCAGTGCGGCTACTCGATCCCACGGGGCGGCCTCGTTGGAGGCCTAGATGAACTGCGCCTTCTTGAAGTTCTCGGGCACCAGATCCAGCAGGGTCAGCTCGCGTCCGGCAACGTACTCGAAGTCGAGCGTGAGTTCGGTGCTCTCGTCGACCATGAACTTGATGTCCTCGTCGCCTTCGCCTGCCATGCACGCGGGACACGGTACCTGCGGAAGATCGTGCTTCTCGCACACTCCGAGCTGCTCGTTCCAGTACGGCGAAGTTGCCTTCATGCGTCACCTCCTACGGGTTTATCGGACGGCCTAACGGCCACCACACTTCCACTGGCCATGAGGCCGTCCAATCAGCCACGAAAAGTAACGTCAGAGTATAGCAAACATTGGTGTTTTTGTCAAAGGGGTACCCGACCAGAATTCCTTCGAAAAACGGCTGCCAAATCGTTCAGAAATCGGTGTTCACTCTGTTCTGCGCGAACAGCAGAGCGCAATTACTCACGAGTCGCTCGCTTGCCCTCTGCCCTCCACGCACGAATGACCAAAAATCTTCGCATCAGGAATGGCGAATGACGGTGCCAATGAAACGTCTCCCGCCAAAAAAGGCGGCCAAATTTTTCATATTTTTGCCGTTGAGTAGAGCGACGGTCATCTCCCGGCGGTGCGCCAGGCGTGAAGCCACCGGATCAAACGGCGCATTCATTCCCGGATCCCACGTATCCCCTACCATCTCCCGAAACGCCTCCCAGCTGATGTGACAAATGGCCTTCGCGTCTGTATGTGTCCGGGGATCCTTGTCATACACATAGTCCACGTTGGAAAGATTGACGACCACGTCCGCTCCCAGCCGGATCGCCAAACGCGTCGCCACATAATCCGTTGACCACCCCGGCTTCCATCCGGCCGCCACAAGCACCGGCTCGCGCCAATGGGTCAGCGGCGCTGTTGGATTTTTGATCATCACCGGATGGGCGATGTCTCGCAAGACGGTGCGCATTAAATGACCGTTCAGTCGGGTTGAGTGAATACCGAGCCAATCAATGTCGTCCAGTTCAAGCTTGCCGATCGCGCGCGCCGCCTGTTGATACTGCCGCGCCGTCCATCCACCACCCACCACGATGACGAACCGCCACCCCTTGTTCACCTGCCGTTTGATCAGCGATTTAAACGATGTTAAAAACGCCGTGTCAATTCCGCCGGTTGGCACGACGAGCGAACCGCCGACGGAAATGACAAGCGTGGATGGTGTAAAGGAGTTGCTGTGCTTCATACAAAAAAGGGCCAATGGCCCGTTAGGTTTCTCGTGCTTGTTCAATAAGCCAGTTGGTCAATAAGCTCACCAGCCATAAGATCACGGCGGCGAGCAAGGCCGGCACGAACCCTTCCACCGTAAACCCCTTGACGATGGTGGAGACGAGCCAGATCATCAGCGCGTTCACGACAAAGGAAAACAGGCCGAGCGTCAAGATCGTCACAGGCAATGTGAGGATGAAAAGCAGTGGCCGCACGAGCGCATTCACCAGGCCGAGCACGAACGCGGCGATCAGCGCGGCATACAGGGACGCCACGCCGAACCCGGGAACGGCGTACGCGACAAGCAGGAGCGCAAGCGCGTTGAGAACCCAACGGAATAAGAGATACGACATAGACGAAGTGATCATCAGGATGACAGCGCGGCGTTTTGATATTTCCCCTTCAACTCCTCCACCTGGTTCTCTACCTCCGACAAATGCTTCTTGAGCGACGCGGCCAGTTCCAGCCCTCGTTCAAATTTCTTCAGGCCTTCGTCAAGGTCCACGCTCACCCCGGAATCAAACCAGGCCGTAATCTGTTCCAGCTCGGCAAAGCCATCGGCAAATGAGGATTCTTTCTTTTTGGGCATACGAGAGATGGCTTCGTCGTCCGGCACAGCCGGGCTCCTCGCAGGGACAGAGAGCGATGTCTCAAAGATTTCTAGAGGCTGTCGATGGTGAGTTGTCCCTTTCCTGCAACGCTCTTCACCTCCGCCTCAAACGCCCCTGCGGATAATTGTACTCGCACCTCCTGCCCGATTTCAAGCGCACAGGCATCACGAATGATGCGCCCTCCGGCGCGCACGATGCCATATCCGCGCGAAAGCACCCGAGCGGGATCCACTTGCTGGAGCACCCGAAGAGATCCCTCAAGCCCTTCGCGCAGACGCACCAGCCACAGACGCGAGGTCTCTGCAAAACGACGCTCCACGTTTCCCAACCGTTCCGTCTGCTGGACCACCAAACGCGAGGCTGTCTGCGCCGCGCGATCAATCCCGAAGCGCGCATGCGAAACGGTATCCATCAACCGATCCTGCACGTGTCGGACCATTGCCTCCATCTCGTAGATCACTTCCTGACGGCTCGGCACTACGCGCTCGGCCGCATTGCTCGGCGTCGATGCGCGCACATCCGCCACAAAATCGCACAACGATTCGTCACGCTCGTGCCCGACTGCGCACACGACCGGAACGGGGCTGGCAAACACCGCGCGCGCGACGTGTTCATCGTTAAACGCATGCAGATCTTCCAATCCACCCCCGCCACGAGTGAGGACAATGACATCCAGGGCTGAGATGGCTGAAAGGGCTGAGAGGGCTGAAAGGATATCGCCCACGGCCTCGCGGCCCTGCACATGGACATGAGCGTGCAGGATCTCAACGCCGCTCCAACGGTTGTTGAGGATACGCAAAAAATCGCCATAGGCCGCCGCGTCGCGCGAGGTGATGAGCCCTATGCGCTTTGGAAACCGAGGCAAAGGCCGTTTACGCGAAACATCAAACAGGCCTTCCGCTGCCAGTTTTTGTTTCAGCAGTTGATACGCCCGTTGGAGCGCACCCTCCCCCACCGGCGTGACCTCTTGCACAGTGAGTTTGAACTGGCCGTAACGATCGTACACGTTGGGATAGCCGAGCGCCTGCACGCGCATCCCGTTTTCGATCGGCGTCTTGAGCGCCCAAATCGTCATGAAACATTTGAGCACGGCTTCCTGTGTTTCGTCTTTGAGATCAAAACTTACCCACTTCTCCTGCGAGATGCGGAAATCCGAAACCTCCCCTTCAATCAAAAACTCCTGCGACGGAATGAGCCGCAGGGTCTCGTTCACAAGCGCCAGGAATTCGGAAACGGAAATGGTACGGCGGGTCATGTCGGGACGATGAAAAACGGCGGCTGAAAATATTGGACGAGCAACCACAGCGCGATGCCGAGCAGGAGGTGCGACACAATCGTTTCTATCCACACGTCCTTTCCTTCACGGCGCGCGAACAGGCCCATACCGAGCGCAGGATAGATCACGAGGCCTGCCACCATCCAACTCAAGAGCGCATACACGATCAGGGAAACAAGGGTGTAGGGCGCGTGGGTGTTGAACAACCAGCCGCGCAGAACGAACACAACATACAAGAGGCCAAACAGAAAGCCGAACAGGATGTGGATGAGGAGTCCCACGAGAAACGCTTCACGCCGTTTCAGTTGACGGCCAAAAATTTGACGCGCGTCCACGATGAGCGGCGCATCGCTCGGGCCTACGCCGCGTTTCACTTCAAGCACGATCGCCGGAATGGCGAACAGGAGGGCAACGAGCGCGCCAAGCGAACCACCAAGAAGATAATCCATAGAACCCGCCCCGTTTACTCGTCAGGAATTCGGAAAAATCACCAACACCACTTTCTTCCCCTTCGTTATTTCTCCACCGTCGTTCCAATCATGCATGGCGTTCATCAGCGTGTCAAAATCGTACAGGTAGGCTTCGCCGCGCTTGGTGCCAGGGTCGTTGGTGATGAATCGGCCGTCCTGCGTGTACCCACGCACGACGAGCATGTGGTAGAGGGGACCGGGTGCGGTAAAGTACGGGTTGCCAAGCAAGCGGCCGGCGGCCGGCACGATCACCGGATGGCCCGCGGCGACATGCGCTTTGATCTGCTCAACCGTCGGATTGTCAATCGTCTCCACTCGCTCGTAGCCGTACATCATTTCGGCGAGCGTACCGGTTTGCTCGGTTGTGGTATCTTCATACGCGCCGAACAATTCCATTTCAAACGCCACGATGTTTTTGATCTCCTTGTCCGCCTCGTCCGCGCTGATGCGTCCTTCGCGCATCCCTTGGTAATACTGATGCACCATAAAAAGCGATGCCTCCTCGCAGGCTTCCTTGTACGGTTCGCCCCACTGTTCGTTTGGTGCCTGCGGGGTAAACGGAATGGCAAGGTTGTAGGAAAGGGGCAGAGCCGGCTCCGGCACGGAAACAATTTCCGCGTCCATGTCATTCTGAGACACTGCAGGTGCCGAAGGATCTGTGAAGGTTTGAGATCCTTCGCTCGCCTGCGATTCGCTCAGGATGACAGAAGTGGGAGGATCGCTTGTGGCAGACGTAAGTGGATCGCTTGTGGCAGACGCAGGCGGCTCGCTGACCACAGCGGACGGTGCGTCTCTATACTCCACCGCCGGCGGCAAGGGTGGCGCCGTGTGGACACGCAGCCATTCAAAAATCGCGTCGTGTTGGGAATAGGTCGCGGCGGCAAAGACAATCAGGAGAATGATCCCCTCGGCACAATTCCGAACCGATTTCACCATACGATAATTACATCAAGTGCCTTAGTCAGGTGTCTGAACCTTGTCTGCGGAGAGGACCTTATGGCACGGGCTTGCAGACGCCTGTCCCTTCCACGAACCCGCCGCAGGCGTACCCGTCTGGACACTCTGCCGCGCCCGCGCATTCGCAAAACTCCACGCAGACCTGGATGCACACCGCTTCGGGATCCTCACGGCACGCGCTACCGCACGGATTCCATGTCCCGCCCGCCTCTGCACACGAAATCGCGGTCAATCCCTGCGTCTCCACGTGCGTGGTCTGGGGGCCTTGCCTTTGGTCGGTAGAGGGCTCACCCCCTCCCGTTCCCCACCACAAAAACCCAATGACGACGAGGAGCGCGAGAACAGACGGGAAAAGGAAGCGAGGCATAGAGGCGGCAACCTAGGTTGCGTGTTCACGCAGCCATCTCTGCAAACGAAACGTTGCGCGCACGTCGTCCTCGTTGTATTCCAAAATCTTTTGCATCATCTTCTGACTCTTGTTCTTGAGCCACTCTTCAAACCAGATCACCGAATTCGCCCCCGAAGCGTCCTGTGACCGCCACGTGTATCCGACGTACGAAGCAATATCCTTGAGCGAATAGAATGACAGAGGGAAGATAACCGCGGGACGGAGCAATTCTAACAGGTCGACCATGTTGCGCTCCAACGCCTCGCGCGCGAGGGCGCTGATGCCATACCGCTGTAAAAAGCGGTGCACGACTTCCTGCTCGAACCAACCGTAATGATAGATCGGGCAATCCAGGTGGCGCTCAATAAACCCGACGAATTCCTCCCACATCTCTTTCTCGTGCGCCGGCGAGGCGGCGAAAAACGGATGGTACTGCCCCTCCCCGTTCCTTACTTCCAAGACACCAAACAGGTAATCAAAGTCGCGCAGAGGGTCGCTCTCAATATCAAAATAGAGCTCGGTTCGCGCCTCCGGCAGGGCGACCGCGCGGCGCACGATGTGCCGGTGTTCTGTGATGGCCACGGCCTGGTCGCGCATGATTTCCAAGCGCGCGGGGCTGACCTCCGGCGCTGTGCGCTCCAAATCCGTCACAGACATCAGCGACAACTGCGTGATCGTTTTCACACCGGCCTGTTCAAGCAGAGACACTTCTTTGCGCCAAACCCGGTTGAGCAGTGAGATCTCGTCGCACGCTTGCGCTTCGCCGACGCACTCGGAAAACCACGGTGATTGTTTACAGCCGGAGGTGACGAAATGCGGCGGCTTTTGCCCGGCCATGATTTTTTCTATTTCATCAAGCGTCAGGTCAAACTCGCCTTCAAATGCGCCGATGTGATAGCTCATCACCAGCCCGTCCGGGTTGATGACATATCCCTGCAAGGGTTTCACTTTTTGGATGCGAGCTAGCAGGGCCGCGTAGAAACATCCTTGAAATTTAAACTCATCGCGGAGGAAACGCGACCGTTTCAAATCCACAGCGACATAGTAATAATCCCCGAGCGCAGAGCGACCCTCTACTCTTTCCAGCAGGTCCGGATGTCCGACCCAATGCTTGTCCATGAGCACACCACGGTAAATCGTGCCGCGCCCCTCGCGCATGAACACGAGGGTTTGGCGGTGCGCCTCCTCCGGATCCTCGGCGGTGACTTCGACCAAATCTTCGCGATCCGAAATCAACTCGCGCTCTTTTTCGTGGATCAATCCGTCGTCCATTAAACGCTCCATGAGCGGAGCATGGACGCGCTTTTCAAACGCGTGTGCGCCCAAATAGACCCAGTTGGGACACTTGAGGAATTGGTAAAATGTTTTTTCGGTAATGCGCCCAAGCATAGGATGCATTATACTAAAAATATGGAGAACAGCGAACCGCGGCTCCGGCTGACGATCAAGCTGGATACCGACGAACTCGGATGGACGCACCTTCACGGCCCCTTTGGAACGACGGTTGCTCTGCAGGACCTGCCGCCACCCCTTCGGGCCCTCCTGTCCGGGTTTATCCATGTCCTGCGCGAAGGAGGAGCACAGCGCTTCCACTTTGAGGAACACGGAGCAACGACGGTTGTCACGCCCGAGGGTGTGCGCGATCTGCCGATCTTGTTGGGGCGGCGCACCCGCTCGAGCGTTCGTCGCGGACTCCTGCTCACGACCTGGTGGATCGAGTTCACTCGTTTGCGCGGAGTCGGTCTTGCCCGCGCGGCGCTCGGGATCGTGGGCGACCATGCCCAGTGGCGATGTCTGGACTGCGGCGCGCTCTCTGCTCCGGAGAAGGAACATTGCGGCGACCCGCACTGCTCGTCCTGGGACAAGCTCCACGCCTGTACGGGCGACGCCATCATGCGGGCGATGCCCCACACTGCGTGAACACGAAATGTGTTCACGCGTTTTTATTTCCTGCTGTCATTCTGTGTCCGGTCTCAAGGCCGACACCTTTTTCCTGTCATCCTGAGGAGCGAGCACCGGCAGAGTTTTTTCCTGTCATCCCGGCCGAGCCCGACATAGCTTTTTCTTGTCATCCCGACCGAGCCCCGGCAACGCCGGGGCGAGTGGAGGGATCTCGCATTCACAGGAGATCCCTCGGCTAAATGATAAACGCTCGCTCGGGATGACAACGGGCAGTACACGCTCGCTTCGGATGACACAGGGGGCACAGGAACGCTCGCTCGGGATGACAACGGGCAGTACACGCTCGCTCAGGCTGACACAGGGGGTACCGCAACCCTCGCTCAGGATGACACACAGGACGGGCCACGATGATTAAGATGAAACAAAAAACGGAGCGATCGCTCACTCCGCAGTCGGCGCCTTGGACGGGATCTCGAAGATGTTCAGATCGCACCGGCGCGCGCCATCATCGTCCAACCCGTAGCCGCCCAGAAACGGGAGACGATCACGGGCAAACCCGACGTAATGCAACGCAACCAAGTACCGATGCGCGTCCGACTTCTCAATCAGCACGCACACGCGCAATGACGCCGGCTCCTTCTTCTGGAGGTGCTCCACCACCCACGCGAGCGTGTTGCAGGTGTCGGCGACATCCTCCACGAGGATGACATGCTTGCCCCTGACCGCGTAGCGGATGTCCAGGTCCAGTTTGAGCGTGCCAGACTCGTGGCCGCCGCCGTAGGAGCCGACGCTCAAAAACTCAATGTACACTTCGTGCACGCCCCGGCCTTCCCCGCGAATCCGCTCCAACGCGACCCCGAGGTCGCGCAGGAACATGAATGCGCCCTTGAGGAGGCCAACAAGGACCACGGACTTACCCTCGTAGTCGCGGCTGATCTCCTGCGCGAGCGCGCGCGCGATCTTGAATCTCCTTCTCGCTAAACAACACTCTCTCCTGATACACAGCGTCCTCCCTTGCGCAAAAGAGGTCACCACCATACCAGCTTGGCGATGATCTCGTCAATCCACTGAGAATCTCTCGGATCATGGTCATCCCGTGGCCAAGGCCGGAGCGTCAATCAGAAGCGTGCATGACGAATTTTTCTCGCGCGGCAATGAGAAGATGTGTCAATCGCTCACGCCTCGCTCTTGTGCGCGAATAGATGGTCAAGCAAGGGCTTGGCATCTCCCTCCACGACCGTCAGCGCGATGGTCGGATTTTGCAAAAATGGTATCGGGCGACCGTCATAGACCGCAAGCGCCACGGCCGCCGCGCGATAATGCCCTTCATACAGGACGATCACATCGTCTTGTTTCAAATACAAACCGATAAACTGCGTTGCCTGCGGAAAATCCGCGAGACGCGAACGCACGCCGCTGTTCGCGCGCACCCACGCGGTATGGTCGCGCACCAAATCTTCAAACGTATGGACGTTCTTGTCTTGGTACTGCTTCTGCCAGCCGGGAAACAGACCCATGCGCATCTTCGGAACGTCCTCGTTTGGCCGCATCAACTCAGAGAGCTTCCATTTCCGCTCCCCCGCCCAAACTGCGCAGCCTGGTGCGTCCTCCACGCCTCCCAACTCTCCCATCCCTTCTCCTCCCGCGCGAACGCCTGCCACACTGGATCCGCCCCTTCGTGCGCCTTCCATTCCGCGAACACTTCATCCCACGACACATCACGCATGAACTTCAAACTGGACATAATTACCATTTTATGTTCTACTGAATTGTAAATAACCTTAGGGATCTCTGCAAAAGGCGCTTTCGATGCTATCGGTCTCTCGCTTGGGCAAACCACTGATGAAACAAGGAGTAGCCAAGCCCGAGAACGATCACCGCGAAATAGACTTTGGCAAAAGTCCCTCTCAAGATATGCAGAAGCCATCTTCCGCACATGTGTGCATCTACTGCCGCGGCGGCGCCATGGGACGGCGCTGTAAGTTGGGGCACTCCGGCGGCCGTCCAGTCGTTCCGGGTCAGCACCCTTCTTCGTCTTGGAACAAGAAGAAGAAACAGTCAGCCACTTTTTCTTGAACCACACAGACCTCTGCAAAAGACAACGAGAGTCGCTTGACCGGGCTGGCAGTCTCCTGGGGGTGCAAGGCACCCACGCTCATTTGTTTTCCCTACACCTTGTTGGCTTTCACCCGCAGATCGCGGTTTTTTATTTTCGCCATGCGTTCTGTGAATGTTCAAATCCCTTAAGAGAGACCACTACCACAGTCGACGAGATTCACTTGAACGGGCTCCGCGCCAAGTGAGCCCACGTTTTCAAAGTCCACTACTCTCTGCGCCACCTCCATGCTACCATGTTCCGATATGACTAGCCGATACGTGTCTACGCTCCCGCTCATCCTTGCGATGATGTTTGTAGGAGCCACCGGCGCTTTCGCCCAGGAAGCGCAAACGGACAGCGCGCTCAATGGACAGAGCGAGGCGTCCAGTGAAGGAGGAGAAGCCTTTGACGGGGATATTGAAGCGCTCGCCCAAGAAGCCGAGCAGGTCCAGCCGAGCTATGACGGCATCGAGGTGGACGAGCCACAAACAGCCCCGTCCGGTTTTGGATTATTCTGGCGCGGCCTAAAAGAGCGCGTCTCGCTGGCCGTCACACGCGACCCAGCCAAAAAAGCGGAAAAGGCGATCAAGTTCGCCGAAGAGCGCATGCTCATCGCGGAAAAAGTATTTGAACAAGCGGACGATGAAAAGGCACGAGAAAAAGCGAAAAAGATGCTGGAAAAAGCTGGCAAGTTTATCCAGCGCGCGCAACAACATCAAGAAAAGGCCCTGGAAGACGGCAATGGCGGCGTTGAGCGTTTATTGCGCAACCAAGCCGTCCAGTTTGAACGCCAACAGGAAATCATGGATCGCATAGAACAAAAAGCAGATGACCAACTGGAAACCGTACTTGAATTCCGCGACCAATTCGCGCAGGAACAGAGCCGACTGGAAAACGCCATAACGAACGAGCGCGTGCCGGCGGAAGTGCGCGAACATTTAAAAGAAGTGAAGATGCGTATGGAAGAACACGCGCAGGAAGTGCACCAAAGGTCGCAAGAGGCGCGCGTCCTGTTTGACGCGGCGCGAGGAGGCGATGAAGCGGCGATTGGCAAGTTGGAAGCGTTTAAGGCAAACCGCCAAGGGGAAATCCGGATGCGGCAAGAGGAAGGGGAACGAATGAGGATGGAATTTACGCAAAAGTTTGAACGCACATTTGAAGATTTTAAACAGCGCGCGCAGGATGGTGACAAGGACGCGGCGGAAGCCCTGGAGCGGTTGCAGGAACGGCCGGAGTTTCGACCACGGTTTGAGATGGAAGGGCGGTTTGAGGGAGATCAGCCGACGATGGGCGAGCCGTTTGATGAGCGGATGATGGGCCAGCCGCCGGAGTTTGAACAGGGGGGTGAAAGAAGAGGCGAGATGGGTGAACGATTTGAGAACATCAGGAACGAGCGCAAAGAGGAAAAACAAGAAGTCTTAGAACGACGTGAAATGATCAAGGAGCAAAAAAGGGGGAGTGAGAATATACGTACAGAAGCGAAAGAACAGCGCGGAGAAATGATGAAACCGCAAGGGGAGATGCGAAAACCGCAAGGGGAGATGATGGACAGACGCCAAGAGACCATGGAACGACGCGAGGAAAATGTAAAACCGGAGGAAAAAATGCCGGAAAGACGGGAAGAGGTTACGGAGAGGCGTGGCGAGATGATGGAACGGCCAAATGAACAACCGCGGGGTATGATAGAAAAACGCGAGGCACCTGGACAAAGACAGGAGCCAACTCCGGGTTCGGCAGACGCGGGTGAGATGGGTGGTACGCCGAGATTTCAGCCAGGCCCGAGGATGGAAGGGACACCGGGCAGTGGGGGTGCGCCTGGTGGTGGATTTGGCGGAGAGGGTGGATTTGGCGGACGCGGGTTTCCACCGGGTCCGGCAAATAACGGAGGGGGTGAGAGAGGCGGTGGATTTGGCACAGACGCGCCGACACAACCATAAGCAAACCGAAAAACGGGGTCACCCCCGTTTTTCCTATCCAAACAAGCCTGAACCCCCTCATCACGTTCCTAAATAATTTGCCTGTTCGTAGACATTGCGGGCGTTCCAGAGAATCCAGCCGGATGCACCGGCGTCGCGGACTGCTTGAATCTGCGCTTCAATCAGATCGGCGGTATACACCGCACCGATATCAAAATCCTGTAACCATGGGCGCCATTTCGCACGCAGTTCCGCCTCCGACCCGGACCAAAACCCGCGCATCAACCGCGTCCCTTCCTCCAGCGACCGCCGCACAATCTCATAGGGCGCTTCGGCCGGATTGGCAAACCCTTCAAACCCATCGGGATAGTGCGATGGATAGACCATCGGCGAGACCCACTGCGTATACGGCAAAACATCCACAAGCCGTTGGCCGATATGGAAGTCGTCAAACGACCAAAAGGTTATCCCAAACAGATCAAATGACACCGGGATCCCCTTGTCGCGCATCGCGCTCCCGACGCGCGCAAAAAACCGCTGGAGCACCGCGACCTTCGTCTCCTCTCCGTCGTAGACCGGGTAGACGATCTCGTCCACGGCCCCGTCGGAAGCAAACCGCACATAATCAAACTGCACCTCGTCAAACCCGCGCGCGTATGCCTCGCGCGCAAGCGCAATCGCGTAATCCGCCACTTCCACAGAAGCGGGATCCACCCAGAGCGACCCGATGTTGTCCTGCCACAATGCCCCGTCCTGCGCGTGCAGAGCAAACGATGGATGTGCGCGCGCAAACGTTGCGTCGCGCATCACCGGGATGCGGGCGATGCGATACACCCCCGCGTCGTACAGTTTCACGAGGAGCGCGTCCAGATCGCCGATGGCCGGCCCCGCTTGCACATAGGGTTCGATCGCCTCGTCGCGCGGCACAAACGCGACCTGCCCGTTATCCATTTTCAAATCAATCACGACCGTGTTGAGACCGGACTCCTTGAGAGACAATAAAAGTTCATCCCCGCGCGGTGATCCGGCGGTCACGGCCGTCCAATAGAAGCCACGGACTTCGTCAGGAAGAGGCGTATGCGCAATGGGTGTCATCTCTGTCTCATGGGGATCCCCGCTTTGGATGGGCGAAGAACCCTTTTGGGATTCGTCGACCCATGTGGTTGATGTGAGGATGACAAAAGCCGATGCCAACGCAAGAACCAAAAACACAGGAAGCAGGACATGCCACCTGTGTTTTGCCAATGTGTTGAACACGGGGAGTTGCATTCCCCTACTGTATCTAAATTAGGAACGAGCTTCAATCAGGACCGCCTCCATCACATCCCCGATCTGCAACTGATCCACCACCTCTATCCCCTGGGTCACGCGCCCGAAAATGGAGTATAACTTCGGCAGAGGGACATCACCAAGCATGATGAAAAACTGCGAACCGTTTGTATGAGGGCCGCGGTTGGCCATCGCCACGATCCCGCGCTCGTACGCATAGCCATCCTTCAACTCATCCTCAAAAGTGTACCCAGGCCCGCCCGTGCCATTCCCTATGGGATCGCCGCCCTGGATCACAAACCCCTCCTCGCGGCGGTGAAACATCAACCCATTGTAATACCCTCCCGCCGCCAGATACACGAAATTAGAAACGGTTTTCGGCGCCGTATCGGCAAATAATTCAAAGACGATTTCACCTTTTGCTGTTTTGACCCGAACCTGCTTGCCCTTAATTTCTTCAGCGGAGAGGACACCCGGGAATTCCCATGTCTTCGATTGCGGTTCGGCCATAGGTTCTTCAAACGTCAGAGAGAGCTCATCTGGTACTTTCGGCGTTGCCGTACATCCGGCGCCAACCAGCACGAGTCCCCCAAGGAGGATCCAGAACTTCCGTTTCATATTACGAGGAGTGCGCGAGCGCGAATAACAATTGTGTGAGATCAACGGATTGCGTTTGGGCGATCACGAGGCCCGAGAGCACGGCGACCAAGACGGTCATCAGCGCCACCAGCCGGTTGATTCGCATGGGCATGTGCTCGCAGTTGTGACAGCTCGGCACAAACACGAAACGCTTTTCAAAACGGTGGATGATTTTTTCGACAGGGGTGATGGGGGCCTCTTGCTCTTGCGTTTCCTCGTGCTCATGCACCATCACGGCAAGCACCGGCGCGGAAGATTTCGCTTTCGTTTTTTTCGCAGGAGCTTTTTTTACTTTCGTTTTGACTTTTGCGGACGCGTTCTTTTTGACCGGTTCTTTTTTTGTTTTGGTGGGCACCGGTTCTTTTTTTGTTTTGGCTGGCATAGGCAAAAGGACGAAGTGAATAAAATGATTATTCACAGTGTACCAATATTTTTATCCACGTGCAAAACCGTTTCCCACGGTAATCCTTCACGGCCGAAACAACCGTATGCCGCGGTCTGCGCGTAGATCGGCCGCAGAAGATCCAAACGCTCAACAATCGCGGCGGGACGAAAATCAAACTGCTTTTTCACGACGGCCGACAGATCCATTTTAGAACCGCGCGACTTCTCCCCCGTCCCGACCGCACTCACATGAATGGGCTCGGCGCGGCCCATGGTGTAGGCAACGCTGACGAGCGCAGACGCGCACAGTCCCCCATCCACAAGCGATCGCGCCGCAACGCGCGCCAAGTACGCCCCGGAACGCTCGGCGCGCATCGGGTCTTTGCCGCAGAGTGCCTTATCGCCGTGAGGGATAAGCCCGCCGTAGGTATCCACACTCACCTTGCGTCCGGACGCGCCGGAATCCGCGCGAAACCCGCAGACCGTGAAGGATCCGATCGGATTGATATACATCTGCACACCCTGTTCGCCGACGGTCGGGATGACCAAGCGTTCCAAAAGAGCCGTCCGCGCGTCGCGCTCGCTGATGCTCACATGATGGCCGCACAGAATCGTCACCGCCTCCACGCGCTCCCCCCGCATCGCCACCTGCACTTTGCCATCCGGCTTCATCCAAGAAAACGCCGGGTCGGTCTTGCGCAGATCGTCCAACCGTCGCGCAAGCGCGTGTGCGAACACGACAGCACGCGGCAGGCGCTCGCGCGTCTCGCTCGTCGCGTAACCGTTGATGACCGCCATGTCCATCACGCCGGTTGTCACTCCGCGCATCTCTTCAGACGGCGCCTCCACATTCACAAATACTTCCATGTCGTCGGGATAACCGATGCTCATGTAGGTTTTTTTGGCGAGCGCGCTGACGTCAAAATCAGCCGTGGATTGCACTTCGCCACCGACCATCAGCATGCCATGGGAACCAAAGACATGGAGATCCACGCGGCTGTTGGGGTCACGACGGATGTACTCATCCACAATGGTATCGGCGATGAGATCGCAGACTTTGTCCGGCTGTCCTATGGTCACGGATTCAACGATTTTGAGCATAGCGATGCAAAGCGTACCACAACCATACTTATCCACACCTCACCCCTTGCGTTCGTTTTTTGTTCGGTCTATCATGCGAACAGATACCGAACAGTTAACGTCATGAACTTCCTATGCCCCCACTCACCAAAAAACAATCCGAAGTGCTTGATTTCATCCGCTCGCATATAAAAGAGTATGGGTACGCACCGTCCTATCGCGAAATCGGCGACCACTTCGGCCTCTCCTCCCCTGCCACCGTGCACGCGCATGTGCAATCCCTTGTGGAAAAAGGAATGGTTTCCATCGGTGATGAAGGCGAGGCGCGCTCCATTGAACTTGTTGGGGCCGCAAAAAGTGAACCCGCTGTGTTGTTGCCTCTGCTAGGGCTTATCACAGCCGGCGCGCCTATTGAAGCGGTGCAGGATAATGAAACAATGGCGATTCCCGCGACATTCGTTCTGGATGGATCCAATTCTTATGTCCTCAAGGTACGGGGCCGCTCCATGATTGAAGACGGGATTCTCGACGGCGACTTTGTCGTGATTGAACGCAACCCTTCGCCCAGAAATGGCGAAGTGGTTGTCGCCCTCTTAGATAACGCGTATGCCACCTTGAAACGGTTTTATCGGGAGAAAAGCAGTATACGCCTCCAACCTGCGAACAGCACCATGGATCCAATTTACGTGAAAGATTGCATCATCCAAGGTGTGGTTCGAGCCGTCATACGCAAATTCCAGCCGGTGTAGGACATCCAAACAAGAGCTTTGTCGTGCAAGGGATCACACGACAAAGTTAAAAGCGTTGCTCGTCCGGCAAGACAGCGCAACGCTTTGGAAACCACTCGGCACGCCAACGGACGTATCCGTTCGCGTACGGCGGCTTTTGTATTGTACATAACCCTCTTTCTCTATGTCTACCACGACCCTTCGGTTCTACAATCTGACTGTTTCCTTCCTGCCACAGCGACGCAGCCGACATCTGCTTAATTTCAAACAAATCCTGCGCCTGTACGCCAGCCGCCGCCGCCTCAAACAGTCTATCCGAGGACTCTTCACACGTTCTGTTGCCTCCTAGCCCTTTCAGCCCTCTTCTATGCACGAATTCCTCCACGATCCTATTGATGTTCTTGTGGCCTTCCGCGACAACCGCGTCCTTCCCCGTCGCATGCGTTGGAATACCCGCGACTATGAGATTGAGCGCGTCAACCTTGTTCATAGCGCGCGCGAAGGACAAAAACGTATTTTCTATTTCTCCGTGTCCGATCACACTAATTTCTTCAAGCTCAAACTAGACCCGGAAAACCTTGAATGGCACCTCGTGGAACTCTATACCGATGGCTAATCGCATCTACCTCCACATTGACATGAATTCTTATTTCGCGAGCGTGGAACAGCAAGCGAACCCGTTTTTGCGCGGCAAACCAATCGGCATCACCGGCAAACGCGATGACAACGAAACACACAGATGGAGTCCACACAACCCAATACCGCGCAGTGTTATCGCCACTGCGTCCAGGGAGGCGAAAAAACTCGGAGTCAAAACAGCGATGTCTACATGGGAAGCCAAGCGCATCTGTCCATCACTCATCCTGTATCCAGGGGATCCGGAAAAATATTCGGATATCATGCACCGGTTCAATGCAATCTACCGGGGTTTCACGCATCGTGTCGAACCGTTCAGTGTGGACGAAAGTTTTTTAGACGTCACAGAAACAGCACAGGATTATCTTGGCGCCGCGTGTATCGCGCTGGCGATCCGTGAGTGTCTGCGCGATCAGTGTGGAGAACGCATCACCGCCTCCATCGGTATCGCCGGGAGTAAAGTGATGGCCAAACTTGCGGGAGAGAGTGTCAAACCAAACGGCCTCACCATCGTTCTTCCAGACGAGACGCTCCCCTTCATAGATACGCGTGACCTGCAGGATTTATGCGGCATCGGCCCACGCATAGAGCGCCGGCTCCACGTGCTTGGAATCACAAATTTTGCGCAACTGCGCACGTTCCCTCGCGCGAAACTAGAAGAGGCGTTTGGCCGATACGGCCTGTGGCTCCGTGAGGCCGCATTCGGGCGTGACAGCTCGACGATCATCTCTTCCATTGAAAAAAGCATGACGCCGACCACGCCCAAATCCGTAGGCCATTCCTACACCCTCCCGCGCGACACGGACGATCCGCGCGAGGTAAAACGATACCTGTTGTGCCTGTGCGATAAGGTGGCCTGGCGTCTGCGGCGCGATGGACTGATCGCCCGCCGGGTTTCGGCGTTTGTCCGATTTGCAGACTTCTCCGGAGCGGGCCAGCAACGCGCGTTCCGTGAAGGGACATCGGACGGGATGACCTTGTTCAAAAACGCCTGGAGCATTATCCGTAACCTCGCCGATTTTACGGACCCAATTCGTCTGGTGGGAATCAGCGCCGCTGATCTGCAATACGGTCGGCCAAACCCCTCCCTGTTTCTCAAAGAACAAAAACTTACCCGCCTCACCCATGCGCTTGATCATCTCCAAACCCGTTACGGAAGTCAGGTATGGAGCCGGGCGGCTGCCCTGCACACAATCATAAAACCGCGCTCCAGCGGTTTCCATTTTGACCACGAACTCTGAATCACTTTCCAAATGTACCCTTTGCCACATGCATCTGCGGATCCCGACTCCCTCCGTATTCCTGCCGCGTAACCACCACATCCACATATGCCGCGTATTCTTTCCCCTCCTCGCCTTCCCACTCCAGCACAAAATCGGCCTCCTCGCTGCTAACCATCTCGCCAAGCGAGAAAAAACCGTATGGAAGTGGCCGCACGAGCCATACCTCATAGAACCACGCCTCTCGGTCAATGTCTGGCAACGCTATTTTGAATTCGTAAAACGGCTTTCCATCCTTCTCCCCACGTTGCGCTTCTCCGACGGTTCGCCCGCCCTCCACCAAAGCGATCGTCGCCGTCTTTGCTTCTGTATCAATCGCCCCGTTGAGAACCGCTTGTGAAATTGGATCGGGACGCAACACGCCCGCAATGGAACCAATCTTGTTCACTTCGGTTGATTGAGGTCGCCTAAACCACGCCACAGCAACGATAAACAACACAAACAAACCGATGACCACTGCACCGGTTCCGAGCATGGTTCCCCGTCGTCTCCCTGGATCCATCATCATAAATCTTCAATGTTACGCAGAAAACTCCTCACCGGGGACGGCGAAGACGGAACCGTTTCTCCAAGCTCGTCAAAAACGATTGTCCGCTCTTCGCCGTTGTTTGACGAGACAGGCGAAGATGGCTTTACGCGTACGCGCTCAAACAATGCGTCGGGCAATTCCTGCAAAAAAAGTGACGGCTGCTGGAGTAAAACCGTCTCGTAGCCGCTTGTCAACGGATAACTGAAAATAAGACGGCGCCGCGCGCGTGTGGTTGCCACATAAAACAAACGCCGCTCTTCCTCAAGGCCGCCCTCTTCCTCAAATGCGCGCGGATTCGGGAACTTCCCATCCACCATATGCATCACAAACACGGTGTTCCATTCAAGCCCTTTGGCCTGGTGAATCGTCGAGAGAACGATGCGCTCCCCCTGCGGCGCTCCCCGTTCCCGCACCGCCCCGAAATCATCCGTAAGCGATACATCTTGCAAAAAATTCTCTAAATCACCCGACGACTCCGCAAACAGCGCGAACTGTTCAAGATCTTCCAACCGATCGATGAAATCCGGATACTCCGCCTCTAAGTAGCTTCGATAATCCCCGGCCATTACGGTGCGAATGAGATCGGATGGATGCTCTTCCTGCGCGAGTTTTGACAAGGTGGAACACAGCGACGCCCATCCGGTTGCCGCGCGCTTTCCTGCCGAAACATCCGCCTGGCACACTTCGCGCAAATGTTCCGCTTTGCGCACGCCAACGATAATCTTTTGCGCCGTTGCCAGCCCGATGCCTTGTTGAAGGCCCAACACGCGGATCCAGGCTGCCTCGTCTTTTGGATTGGCCCGGATGCGTAAGTGTGCAATCACATCTTTCACATGCGCGCGTTCAAAAAACTTTAACCCGCCTCGATACTCGTATGGAATATTCTGCTTCATCAGTTCAAATTCAAGCGCCTGCGAATGGAACGCGGCGCGAAACAACACCGCGATTTCTCCCATCGCCGCGCCCTGTTCAATCAATTCAAGCACCCGAGAAGCAATGTACCGGGCCTCCTGCGGCGCGCCAGGCAAAGGCACGACTTGTGGCCGCTCCTGATCCGCGGCCACCGCCGTAAGCGTCTTTTTGAATTGGTCCGCATTGTTGCGGATGGACTCGTTCGCCACATTCAAAATCTGCGGCGTTGAACGGTAGTTCGTGGTGAGACGAAATGTTTTCGCGCCCGGATACGTTTCTGGAAATCGAAGGATGTTCTGGAGTTGCGCGGCACGGAACGAATAAATGGACTGTGCGTCGTCCCCGACGACCAGGATATTGCGATGCACGTTACAGAGCAAACGGATGAGATCCGCCTGCACGACATTCGTATCTTGATACTCGTCTACAAGCACGTACCGGAACTGGCTGGAAAGCCGCTCTTGAATTGCCGGTTGCTCTGTCAGCAAACGCCGCAGGGTGATCAGCAAATCATCAAAATCCATCGCATCGGCCTGCCGTTTGTGCAGTTCATAGACCTCGGCCGCGCGCTCAATCACGCCAACCTCGCCGGCCAGATGCGGATGTCGCTTTGCGATGAGATCGCGAAGCGGTTGGTTGGCATTACGAGCAAAGCTGAAAAGCGCGCAAAGTTTCGTCGGTGAAGGAAAACGCTTCGCGGTCGTATCTACGGCGAGCTCTTTCAGACACACCTTCATGAGCGTACGCTGGTCTTCCTGGTCCAAAATCGTGAAGGCGCGGGTATAACCAGCCTCGGATGCAAACATGCGGAGCAAACGCGCGGCAACGGAATGGAATGTTCCTCCCCACATTCCCCGCACGCCCGCGCCCACCAGCCCCTCTACGCGCGAAAGCATCTCGCGCGCGGCCTTGTTCGTGAATGTCAACAACAAAATCTCCTGGGGTAAAACGCCCTGCTCAAGCAAGTAGGCCACGCGATAGGTAATCGTGCGCGTCTTGCCCGATCCGGCGCCGGCGAGCACAAGGACCGGCCCATCCCCGTCCATCACAACCGACACCTGTTCTTGATTGAGCGCTCGTTGGTAATCAATCCGTCCCGTGGCCATAGTGGCAGCTATTGTAGCACGAAAAAAAACGACCCCTAAGAGTCGCTAAAGCGGCGCGCAAGCCCTATCAAGATACTCCTTGAAGGCCCGCAAGTTCACCCCGCCGGTATCCAGCAGGGAGATACGCGCCAGTCGTATGTTCCCGCTGACGACCAGCGGGATATCTGTGACGAATCCCTCTCCGAGCAGTTCTCCTGTCAAACTGTCCGCCTCGGTCAGATGACGCAGCACATCCTCCAATTCTCCCAAAAGCAGACGGATCTGTTCGGGCGAGAACGGCACGCGGCGGTGCGCGTGATCGGAGGCGACAAGCAGGATCTCCTGCAGACGCCAATGGACTTCTGCAAGCGCCATGGAGCGGTAGATCTTGCGCAGCAAACGCGGCACGCGCTTGATGGGCTCTGGATCGCGTCCTTCAGCCGCGGCATGGAGCAGGTCGCTCACTTCGTCCAGCTCATCCGCTACGTGGGTGAATGCGCGGCTGAACGTGCGCACGCGCACCTCGCGCAGGAATGCGCCGTACTCGTGCATCCGCAAGGCGCGCATTCGCAACGTCTTGGGCGTCCGGGTCGGGCCAAAGATGTCGTTGGCATTGAGCGCTTCCTGCGCCGCGCGTCGGATCATCCGGCACTCGTGTTCCAGCTGATCGATCAGATGCTCGAGCACAACGGCCCGCCAATCCATCTTCCGTCCGATCCC
>VGKU01000002.1 GCA_016882235.1 Candidatus Parcubacteria bacterium | reverse complement strand
TTGTCGCCGATCACCAGCGCACAGCGAAACGACATCCGCTTCCCGCCGGCCGTCACGCGCGTCACGCGCGCCAAATCCAAAATCTTCTGTTCAAATTCCTTCACTTCCTGCGTCCGAGCCCGGGCCCGTCCTCGCCCGCCCCCGTGCCGCTCGCGTCCGCCGGACGGTTTCTTGGTTGTGGTCGTATTTTTTTCCATACGTCAAAAGGTCAGCCCTCCCTCGCGCGCCCCGTCCGCAAGCGCCGCCACGCGCCCGTGGTAGCGATACCCACGGCGGTCAAATACGGCTTTGGCGATTCCAGCGGCAACGGCTTTTGAAGCCAAAATCTTTCCAACTTCTTTTGCCACCTCCACCGGCTTTCCACCCTGCGCGGCTTCTTTATCGGAAGCAGCCGCCACCGTGCGTCCTGTGGCGTCGTCAATGAGTTGGGCGTAGATATGCTTTACGCTTCGCTTGACTGCCAGCCGCGGCCGCTCGCTTGTGCCGGAAATCCGCGCGCGTGTGCGATGAACGCGCCGGGCCGAAAGTTCCCGTTTGCGAATGATGTTTGGCATATTATTCACCCGCCTTTTGCGCCTTACCGGCCTTGCGGCGGATCACTTCGCCGACATATTTAATACCCTTGCCTTTATAAGGCTCCGGCTTGCGCAGACGCCGGATCTGCGCGGCGATCTCTCCCACGCGTTGGCGCGAGGAGCCGCTGATCGTAATCACGTTGCCCTCCACCGCCGCCTGGATCCCCTCGGGAATCCCAAACGGCACATCGTGCGAGAACCCCAGGTTGAGCACGAGGTCTTTTCCCTTCATGTTCACGCGAAACCCAACGCCGTTCACCTCGAGCTGGCGTGAGAATCCTGCGGTGACGCCTGTGACCATGTTCTGCAAAAGCGCGCGCGCCGTCCCCCACTGCGCCGCTTGCGTACTCACGGAAGGATCCGTGACCGTGACTTGCACCACACGCGCGCCGTCTTCCTCCACCACAGAAGCGCGGACCGTGGGATGCAGGGTTTCAGACAGCTCCCCTTTAGGACCGCTCACGCGCACCAAAGAACCGTCCATGGTGACATCAACTCCGGCGGGAATCACGATAGGTTTTTTGCCGACGCGAGACATAGGCGTTATGAAATTTCGCAAATCACTTCGCCGCCCAAACGGCGAGCGCGTGCTTCCTTGTTGGTCATCAGACCATTGGGAGTAGAGATGATGGCGATGCCAAGGTCAGAGAGGACGCGTGGGAGCTCTCCGGACTTTGCGTACACCCTCCGTCCCGGCTTGCTGATGCGCCGGATCATGCGGATGGCCGGCTGTTTGCGATCGTATTTCAGCTCCACGCGCAGGGCAGGAAACTTGCCGACGTTGACCTGTTCGGCCTTCGCGACATACCCTTCGGCTTCCAAAATTTTGCCAATGGCAAATTTGATCCTTGAAAAAGGAAAGGTAAGCTCTGTCTTGTGTACCGCCTGCGCGTTTCGGATACGCGCGAGCATGTCGGAAATGGGATCGGTCATCATAGAGGGCGATCGTTACAAAATTGGCGATATTTTGATTCCTGGGGACTCCGCCACCGTCTCCCTGTCGCTCTGCGACGGCTCGACGGCTGGCTTCCCCATGCATCGAAATCTCATCCAATTTTGTAACGATCGAAATTTCTTTAGCTACCAGCTCGATTTACGCACGCCCGGAATCTCTCCGCGGTTCGCCAGCTCCCGAAAACAGATACGGCACAGGCCGAACACGCGCATGAATGAACGCTGACGCCCACAGCGCCAACATCGGCGCACGATGCGCGTCGTAAACTTGGGTTTTTTGCGGGATTTGGCAATTTGGTTTTCGGTTGCCATAGGGGTGGACGGTGTCAAAACAGTCCAATTTACACTTCCTTTACGTTTGCTTCAAGGGAAGTCCGAGCGCGATGAGTAAGGCCTTCCCTTCCTCATCCGTCGTCGCCGTGGTTGTGATGGTGACCTGCAGGCCATGAATGGACTCAATCTCATCACTGCGAATCTCTGGAAAGGCGATGTGTTCCTTCATGCCGATGGAATAGTTCCCGCGTCCGTCAAACGCCTTGGGAGGAAGGCCACGAAAGTCGCGCACGCGCGGAAGGGACACGCGCAGAAGCTTCTCCAGGAAATCCCACATGCGCTTGCCGCGTACCGTCACTCTCAGACCGACCACCATTCCTTCGCGAATCTTGAAGTTGGAGATCGATTTGCGCGCGCGCGTTTTGACCGGCCGCTGTCCCGTGATGCGCGTGAGCGTCTGCTCGGCTGTCTCAAGATACTTGGCATCCTTGAGCCCGCTTCCCAGCCCGATGTTCAGCGTCACCGATGCAACCGTCGGCACGGCGTGGATATTTTTGTACCCGAACTGTTCCTTCAGTTTGGGAACGACTTCTTTTTTGTAGGTTTCTTTGATCGCCATAGCCTATTCGATATCTTCCTTCGCGCCTTTGACGCGCAGGACGCGGATCTTTACGCGCTTCCCGTCCTTTTCAATCCGCTTATACCCCACACGCCCGGCCTTACCGGTTTTGGGGGAAACAAGCTGGACATTGGACACAGACAACGGCGAGGGATACTGGATCTTCTGCCCGGCGCGCTCGCCGCGCCCCTTGAGATGGCGCGTCATGATATTGGCACCTTCCACGACCACACGCCCAAGCTCGGGAAACACCTGCAAGATGTTCCCTTCCTTCCCCTTATCTTTGCCCGCGATGATACGGACTTTGTCTCCCGTCTTGATTTTCATACGTGTGACCTGTTTCCAAATGAGCGACCTTGCGGCTGGCGATTTCCGTCCATCGCCTCGCAGGAGCACGCTCCCGCGATTCCCTTGGACATCCGCGCGCCGCAATCTCCTCTCATTTGGACACAGGTCTCTTTAGAGCACTTCAGGCGCGAGCGAAATAATTTTTCCAAACCCGAGCGGACGCAATTCGCGCGCGATCGGCCCGAAGATGCGCGTCCCCTTGGGGTCTCGTGTCTTCTTGTCAATGATGACCGCGGCGTTCTCGTCAAACCGAATGTAGGTCCCGTCCTGACGACGCATTTCCTTGCGCGTACGCACGATCACGGCGGTCACGACATCGCTCTTTTTGACGGTGGCGTGCGGGACGGCCTGCTTCACGGCGGCAACCACAAGATCGCCGATGCGGGCATACCGTTTCCGGTAGCCCCCAAGCACGCGGATCACCTGTAATTTTTTTGCGCCCGAGTTGTCGGCAACCACGAGCATGGACCTAAGCTGTACCATAGGAGTGGACAAGCCATGTCAGCGCATGTGGGGCTTACGAGTCCCGTCCATCGCCTCGCGGTTGCACTCTCCCGCTCTGGCGATTGGACACCCGTGCGCCCAACCTGCATCCAACATGGCTCGTCCATCTATTTATTTTTTTAGAACACGCCAACGTTTCGTCTTTGAATACGGCCGGCACTCTTGAAACTGGACCACCTCCCCTACCTGAAAGGATCCAACCTCGTCGTGCACATGGTACGTGCGCGAACGGACATAGCGTTTGCCGTACTTGGGATGCACAATCGTCCGGTCAACCCGAATCACAATGGTCTTGTTCATTTTTGCGGACACGACCGTGCCGGTGAGCGTGCGTCGAGTGGTGTGCGGAGTGTTTGTCATATCAGTTCGCCAATCGGGTCAACAGCCGCGCGATTGCTTTTTTGGTCTCGCGAATCTGCCGGATCTGCTTGAGCTGGCTCGCGGCGTTCTTGAAGGTCAATTCTTTCAGGCGCGTGCGGGCTTCTTCAAGCTCTTGGCGCAGTTTCTTCTCGTCCATATTATTCAAGGTCACGGCCGATGATCTTGGTTTTCACCGGAAGCTTATACGCGGCGAGTTCAAGCGCGCGACGCGCCAAGTCCTCGCTGATGCCTCCCATTTCAAACATCACGGTGCCTGGCCGGACCACGGCGACATAATGGTCCACCGCTCCTTTGCCTTTTCCCATCGGCATCTCGGAACCTTTGGTCGTGACTGGCTTGTCTGGAAAAATGCGAATCCAGATTTTGCCGCCGCGCTTGATCGCGCGCGTCATGGCGCGACGGGCGGCCTCAATCTGACGCGAGGTTACCCAGGCGCCGGTCGTGGCTTTAAGGCCGTAGGCGCCAAACGCGATGGCTGTCTTCGTCGTCGCCAGACGCTTGTTGCGGGCACGGCCTTTGTGCCATTTGCGATGTTTTACTTTCTTGGGAAGCAGCATAGTTGTTTCAGCACCACTCCAGTTGCGATCAGTTTGGACAGGCAGGTATCCGATCGTCTCGCGGGAACGCCACAGAGCAAGACGATCGAAC
This sequence comes from Candidatus Parcubacteria bacterium, assembly GCA_016882235.1. Lineage (GTDB taxonomy): Bacteria > Patescibacteriota > Patescibacteriia > UBA9934 > GWF2-40-263 > VGKU01. Next base: position 36,105 of record VGKU01000002.1, on the reverse strand, counting down.
GGAACCCATCAGCCCGAAATGATCCAATGGGAGTGGTTCTGTTTATTCTTCAAAGACCTCACCTCTATTCACCCAGACTTTGACGCCGATCGTGCCCCAGATCGTCTCTGCGCGCACATTCGCGAAGTCAATGTCACTGCGCAGGGTGTGCAGGGGGATTTTTCCGTGCGCGATCGCTTCACGTCGTGCAATATCCGCGCCGTTGAGCCGTCCGCTCACGACAATCTTCACACCCAACGCGCCGGCTTTCATCACGCGCTCGATCGCGGACTTCATGGAACGGCGAAACGGCATGCGCTTGACGATTTCGGCGGCCACCTGCTCGCCCACCACCTTGGCGGAGAGCGACGGACGCTGGAGTTCCTTGACATTGATGTTCAAATTCACCCGCTTGCCGGGGAAAAACTCCTGCTTGAGCTTCTTGCTTAGTTCTTCAATCCCGGATCCCGCGCGGCCGATAATGATCCCAGGCTTGGCGCTGAAGATATTGATCTTGAGATTGCCGCGCGAGCGTTCAATCTCCACATGATCCACCTGCGCTTCCTTGAGATCCTTGAGCAAAAACGCGCGGATGCGCACATCATCACGAAGCAAGTGGCGGAAAGATTTGCGGTCGGCAAACCAGACCCCGTCCCAGCCGCGGATGACGCCGATGCGGAAACCTCGTGCGTGAACTTTATTTCCCATATCCGTTCGTCTTAGCTCGCTTTCTTAGTTTTCTCCTGCTTCTTCTGCTTCTCCACCTTCTCCCCAAGCACAATGGAAATGTGCGTTGTGCGCTTGCGGATTGGATTTGCCCGCCCGTGCGCGCGCGGCTTCCAGCGGTGGATCGTCGTCCCGTCGTCGGCCGTCACGGACTTTATATACAAGGTGGCAGGATTCAGCTTGAAGTTGTGCGAGGCGTTCGCCACCGCGGAATTGAGGAGCTTCAACACCGGCCCTGCGGCGGCCTTATTCATGAACTGGAGTTGTGAGCGCGCTACCGACACCTGTCTGCCTCGAATCAAATCCACGACCAGGCGGATTTTTTGCGGAGACATGTGGATGTGGCGCGCGTAAGCCTTCACTTCCATAGGGAGAGGGACGAACGACATCGGTCCACTTTGGGCTTACGGGTCCTTTCCATCGCCTCGCTCTCGCTCTGCGACAGCTTCGGGATTGGACACGTGTGCACCCAAACTGGTCTCCATGTCGTTCGTCCTTCAATAACTTATGTGGATGGCGCGGTGGCCTTTGCGGCCTGCGCCTTTTGCATTTTTCCGCCGTGGCGGATGAACTTCTTCGTCGGCGAGAACTCGCCGAGCTTATGCCCGACCATGTTCTCAACCACTCGGACCTTGATAAAATCCTTCCCATTGTGCACGGAAAAGACAAACCCGACCATCTCTGGAGTGATTGTGGAGGCGCGCGCCCATGTCTTGATCGGGGTCGCATCGCCAACGCGCATCCGCGAGAGTTTCTTGAGGAGGCTCGGATGGACGTAGGGTCCTTTTTTCAAACTTCGTGCCATAGGGAATGGTTAGAAACCTTTTACTTGCCGCCTACAAATCGTCCCTTCTTGCGGCGCTTGACAATCAGCCGGTCTGACGCCTTCCTGCGGCGCGTCCTGACGCCCATGGCCGGCTTACCAGTCGGGGTCTTGGGACGCTTGAGCCCAATGGGATTACGCCCTTCGCCACCGCCGTGGGGGTGATCCACCGGATTCATCGCTTTCCCGCGTACGGTCGGACGGAAGCCGCGATGACGTGTGCGCCCGGCCTTGCCCCAGCGAATGAGCCGACGATCCGGGTTGGACACGTGCCCAATGGTCGCCATGCACTGCTTGGGAACCATGCGCATTTCTCCCGAGGGAAATTTGATGGTTGCGAATGCGCCTTCCACGGCCATGAGCTGTGCGAAGGTGCCGGCACCGCGCACCGCCTGTGCGCCTTTGCCTGGCAGGAGCTCCACATCATAGATCTCAATGCCGATCGGGATGAACTCCAGGGGAAACCGATTGCCCGTCTGGATCTCGCCTTTCTGTTTGGACGAGACGACCGAATCGCCCACGCCGAGCCCTTGGGGCGCGATCATGTAGCGCTTCTCGCCGTCTGCGTAGTGCAAAAGGGCGATGCGCGCGCCGCGGTTCGGGTCGTATTCAATGGACGCAATTTTGGCTGGAATCTCAAACTTGTCGCGCTTGAAATCAATCAGGCGAATACGGCGCTTGGCTCCGCCGCCGCGATGGCGCACCGTAATCTTCCCGCCCTTGCGCCCGGCATGCTGTTTGCGATGGACGGTCAGTTTGCGCTCCGGCTTTGTTCGCGTGACATCCTCAAACGTATCCACGCTTGAAAGGCGTCGTCCGGCGGTTGTTGGTTTGTAGCGTTTGACTGGCATAGTGAATCTTTTTCCACAGAAGCGAGTTTTCATCTTTCTGGGCCCTGCCACGTTCAGATCAAAGTGGTTCGGCGTCTGAGCGGCTGGCTTCCTGGAAAGACGGAATCTCCTCTTCTGTTGAAAAAGATCAATTGATTATTCTCAGACCCCTTCGTAGACCTCAATCGTTTTCCCTTTTGGCAACGTCACGATCGCTTTCTTCCATCCTTTGCGTTTCCCTTGTGTGCGTCCAAAGCGTACCTTCTTTCCCCGCTGCCGGACCATATTGACCGACAGGGGCAACACACCGTACATCACGCGAATCGCGTCGCGCACTTGCACCTTATTCATGCTGCGCTCCACCTCAAACACATACTGCCCTTGCGCGGCCAGATACGCGGATTTTTCCGTCACGATCGGAGCGATCACGACGCGCGAATCGACCGCACCAGCCTTCACGGCGGCCTTAGAAGCGACGGGTGCCTGCTCGACGGCCTTCGTGTCCGGCCCAAGCGCCTGCTGTTCTTGCTTTTTCTTGAAGCGGTTGAGGATACCCATATCTATGCGCGCTTAAAATGCGCCGTCAGCTCGTCCAACCCCTGCTTGGAGATAAGAACGCTTGGAAACTTCAGCAGTTCAACGAGATTGAGCGAGTGTACTGGCATCGTTGCGACCTCTGGAATGTTGCGCGCTGCTTTGCCCACCTCACGGTTTTCAGCCTCTACAAGTATCAATGTCTTTTTGCCGGCGACCGGAAGGTTTTTAAGCAAACGCGCGAGCGCGGCGGTCTTGCCTTCTTCCACGCTGAGTGATTCAACCGCACACAGAGCGCCACCCCGCACTTTGTCAGTGAGTGCCATGGCCAACGCTTTGCGTCGCGCTTTCTTGTTAAACTTCAGCGCGAAATTGCGGATACTGCGCGGCCCAAAGGTAATCCCTCCGCCCACCCAAATGGGCGAACGGCGCGACCCGTGGCGGGCGCGGCCAGTCCCTTTTTGTTTCCAGGGCTTCTTGCCGGTGCCGGCCACTTCGCCGCGATCTTTCGTATGCGCGATCGCCACGCGGACATTCGCCTCCTGTGCGACGACGGCATCATGCACAAGGCCTTCATTGGAATCCACGTCAAAGAGGGCGGGAGACAGTTCAATCTCCCCGACCCCTTTGCCTTCGCGGTTGTACAGCGTTACGCGTGCCATATCGTTGTGGTTGATGTCGAGCGGATCAGCACGAGGCCTCCGCGCGCGCCCGGAATCGCACCCTTAATCGCCATGACATTTGTCGCGGGATCCACGGAAACGACCTCAAGATTCTTCACCGTGACGCGCTCGTCCCCCATATGTCCGCCCATCCGCTGGCCTTTAATCACTTTTCCCTGCCTCTGCGACCCGATGGAACCGGGCATGCGGATTTGATCTTTGTTGCCGTGGGTGGCCTTTGCGCCTTCAAAGTGATGACGCTTGACAACGCCCGCAAAACCGCGGCCTTTGGAAAAGCCGACGACATCAATGCGCATCCCGGGCGTAAACGCGTCCACGCGCACTTCTTGCCCGCGGGTGTACTCTGCCCCATCCGTAATGCGAAATTCGCGCAAGGTCTTCACAAGCGGCAAATCCTTGAGATGCCCCTGCTCCGACTTGTTCAGCGCTCCGACGTTCTCGGCTCCCAACTGCACCGCACCGTAGCCATCTTTCTCTTTGGTGCGCACCTGCGTGACGATGTTTGGCTCTGCCTTAACAAGCGTCACGGCAACGACGGTGCCGTCATCCTTAAACTGCTGGGCCATTTCAATTTTGCGTCCGATGAGGAAAGGCATACCGGTGTTACGAAGAACGAATTGAGCTACGAATCTACGCATGGACCAATAGATTCGTTGGATAAGTAGCTGAATTCGTTCTTCCTAACAATTAGCATAAAAGCTAGAAGTCGTGCGCCGAGGATGGTCAGCGACCGACTTCTAGCTCAAAACACTTCCAAAAAAGGTTTTGAGGAATGGTCTGTTAAATGAATACGCGGGACTCCTGTTTCATCGTCGGAAGCACGGGAAGGTTTTCCAATGGATCTTTCTTCCCCGTTCTGAAGATGAGGGATGACTTCGCGCTCCCTTGGATGAACGGTCAGCGCGCGCCGAGGATGTCGCCAGCCCGTCGGAAAACGACGGGGAGGCGGCACCCGGAGGCGCAAGCCGATAGATCTCCAATCTCGCGCGAGGTCCTATGTTTTAATCTCTACATCCACACCCGACGGCAAGTTCAAGCTCATCAAGGCGTCAATCGTTTTTTCCGTAGGCTCCGTGATATCAATCAGACGCTTGTGGACGCGCATTTCAAACTGCTCGCGCGAATCCTTATGGACGAATGTGGAACGGTTGACTGTGTACTTACGCTTTTCCGTCGGAAGCGGAATCGGTCCGACCACTTTGGCGCCCGTACGCTCCACCGTCTTGATAATCGTCTCTGTCGCCTGATCAATGATCTTGCTGTCGTACGCCTTGATTTTGATGCGGATGCGGGACTTGTCTTCAGTTGTTTGTTGATCCTTTGTGGCCACAGTTGTCAGAAAGAACGATGAGGAATTGAATTTGCTACGAAGGCCTCTGCAAAACGGACGGATGTTCGTCCAACGGACTCCAAGCCCCTGCCTTGTACGCAAACGTACGACGAACAAGGTCAGTGGGCACCCGTGAAACGAACAGGCGCCGTTTTACAGAAGTCGTTACTTAATGATTTTTGTGACCACGCCGGCGCCGACCGTTCGGCCACCCTCGCGGATGGCAAACGACATCTTTTCTTCAAGCGCAACCGGCTGGATGAGCTTCACGGTCACATTCACCGTATCGCCCGGCATCACCATCTCCGTCCCTTCCGGAAGAGTCACCTCGCCGGTCACATCCGTTGTTCGGATGTAGAACTGCGGCTTATACCCTTTGAAGAACGGCTTGTGGCGCCCGCCTTCCTCTTTCGTCAGCGCATACACTTCCGCTTCAAACTCGGTGTGTGGGGTGATGGAACCGGGCTTGGCGAGCACCATGCCGCGCTCCACTTCTTCCTTCTTCACGCCGCGCAGGAGCAGGCCCGCATTGTCACCGGCACGTCCTTCGGAGAGCTGTTTGTTGAACATCTCTACGCCGGTCACGACGGTTTTGGAGGATTCTTCTTTGAGCCCGACGATTTCCATTTCCTCGTTGATCTTCACCTGTCCTCGTTCAATGCGACCAGTCACCACTGTGCCGCGGCCTTCAATGGAGAAGACATCTTCAATCGGCATCAAAAACGGCTTTTCAACATCGCGGATTGGCTCGGGAATAAAGGTGTCCAGCGCGTTGATGATGTCCATGATCGGCTTGGATGCCGCCTCGTCGCCCGGATTCTCAAGCGCTTTGAGCGCACTGCCACGGATGACCGGCACTTCATCGCCTGGGAAATCATACTTTTTCAAAAGATCGCGCACTTCTTCTTCCACGAGGTCAATCAGTTCCGGATCGTCCACCTGGTCTACTTTGTTCAAAAAGACAACGACTGCCGGCACACCGACCTGGCGGGCGAGCAGAATGTGCTCGCGGGTCTGCGGCATTGGGCCATCGGCTGCGGAAACGACCAATATAGCCCCGTCCATCTGGGCGGCGCCCGTAATCATGTTCTTGATGTAGTCCGCGTGCCCAGGACAGTCCACGTGCGCGTAATGGCGCTTGTCGGACTCATACTCACAGTGGGCGGTCGCGATCGTAATGCCGCGAGCCTTTGACTCTGGGGCTTTGTCCAGGTCGTCCACGCCCTTCTTCTGCGCGATCATGCCTTTGGCGGCAAGCACCGCAAGGATGGCCGCGGTCGTCGTGGTCTTTCCATGGTCAACGTGACCGATGGTCCCGACGTTGACGTGCGGCTTTGTTCGCTCAAAAACTTCTGCCATAAACGTTAGGTATTAGGTGATAGGTTTAGGTGATGTGTTGGAAAACGCAACGAGCGGAAGTATAACAAAAGCCTAAAAAACTCGCAAGAGCTGACTATTCCACCGGTTCAAGGTAAAATTGCTCTTCTCCCAATTCGTCATCATCTTTAGGTTTTTCCCCATTTTTTGGCTGATTTGCCGTTTTCTCGCTCACGGCCTCTTCCACACGACTGTGGGCAAACTGCCGATATTGTTCTTCCAGATCGGATAATTCGTTTTTATCCATTTTGGAAAGATCCCATGTCTCGCCGTCCTCATGTGCCGGCTTCATGGCCCCCCAGATGTCTTTTTCGTCAGCCTCTTTCGTCTCTTCAGCCTCTTTTGCTTCTCCGGCTTCCTCTCCAATTAACCACTCATACTGCTCCATTCCCATGACCACAAAGACATCGTCCCCATCGGGGTCCGTAACCACGAGGGTATCCCCTGTTTTGCGGACCAAATCAAGGATGCGGCGGAATTGCTGGGTCATAGGGGGTAGGAATGGAAGAAGATGAGAGTGTGAGGAGAGGACAGTCGCGGGACTTAGCCCGCGCAAACAGCAGAGTGCAACGTAGCAAAAAGCGGGACGAAGTGTCAAACCCCTTGACAATTTCAGCTTTCTATGATATATTGCGGTCTTGTGCATTATCGCGATAGAGGCCCGGAACCGTTCAGCACAAGGATGAAGCGCTTGCACAGGATGAAGAAACTCTGTCACGCCTGAAACACACTTCACTGTTCCGATGCCAAAAACACCCTCGGCCATGCCGGGGGTGTTTTATTGCCTTTGACACGCTCAGGCATTAAGGATCCGTTGTATCTTTCCGAGCTTCTGTTTGTAATCCCTAAACTGCGCGAGCTGACCACGGCAACGGGCGAGGTTATGCGCGCGGCGGCTTTCGTAACGCGTAGAATCCCAACCGAAATAGCTGTCTTCAAACGCGTCCGTCAAAAACCGAGCGGCCAGCTCAAGCGTGATCGTTCCGATCGCCTTGGGCACCAGCGCGATCTCGCGTTTGGTCAACCACCCCGCCGCCCCTTTTTGATACCCCTTCCAGGCCGCGCGAAACAACGGGAGGGAAAAGGTATTGCGCGGATCGTCCTCGCGCTTGCCGCACCACGAACGCAACGCATCTCCTACTTCTACAAGGATGGTGTGCCGATTGCAGGTATCCAGATCAATAATCGCGCTCGCGTTCCCGCGTACAAAAAGAATATTGGAAATCTTCGGATCGCCGTGGATCACGCGCCTCGGGAGGTTCGCGGGGAGCAGATGCGCTTTGAGCTCGCGCGTGAGAAACGCGACCTCGTCCTGTACCTCGCGCATGAGCGGACTCCTCCGATTTTTTTTCATGACGGACAGAAACTTCGCGTACACCTTTGGCGTCTCGTGCAGGACCAAATCCGACCCGAACCGATGCGCAATGCCGTCCATCACGCGGTGGAACCGCGCGTACATTTCGCCCGCCTTGAACGCCAGCGCGGGGCTTGTGATGCGATCAACGGTTTTGCCCGGCAGTTTGGTCTGCATTCTCCACACGTCTTTTCCGCGACGCGCATGCACGCGCCCTGTTCGGGTCAAGACGCATTCGGGCGATGGGAATCCGTTTGCGCGCAGATGCCGCGTCACCGCGAGCACATCCTTGCCAACCTTCTGGGAAGCTAACAACGGATGCAGGCGCTGTATGATATACTCGCCTGTGTTCGTCTTGATCGCGTACGTTTTGTGGATGAGTCCGGCCGCGATGGGCGTCACGCGAAGCACCTTGCCGATCTCGTAGTGAGATGCAATCCATTTTTCTTGTTCCATATTCCTCTTTTCTTGTGTCTCCATCCCCTTCTCTTATCCTACTCGTTGGCTCTCTGCTTGTCATCTTGGCCCTCCTTGCCTGCCTCCTCTGGATCGGCGGGCTGCTGATTCCCCTGTTGTTCCACGGCGCACCATTGATGCCAAGCCAGAAAAAACGGGTCGCGACGATGATGCGCCTCGCGCAATTTTCGGACACAGACCATGTGGTGGACATGGGTTCAGGCGATGGGATGTTGCTCTTCGCCGCGCTCACGGCTGGTGCCGGCACGGCCGAAGGGTACGAGATTTATCCGGCGCTCACGGCCTTCTCACGTTGGAGAGCCAAACGTAAAGGACTCGATGGGCGCGTGCGGATCCACCAACAATCGTATTGGAATGCTGATCTTTCCAAAACGGATGTAGTGCTTCTCTACCAACTGCAGGACTCCATGGCGCGGCTGGAACAAAAACTGCGACGGGAACTCCCGGAGGGCGCGCGCGTTGTCTCCAACACGTTTACCTTCCCGACGTGGAAACCGGTTGCAGTAGATGGACAGGTCTCCCTCTATAAAAAATAAAACGACCGGCCAGACGATGCTCTCCCGAGGGGACAACGGCGATACATCCGTTGGCCTGAAGGCAAAGCATTGTCCACGGCCGGTCGTTTTGCATTTACGCGGTCTTTCCGCCGCGCTTTTCAATAATCCCTTTTGCCACGTTTGTCGGGACGGCTTCGTAATGGTCAAACTCCATGGAGTAACTGGCGCGGCCTTGCGTAATGGAACGCAAGGTCGTCGCGTACCCAAACATTTCCGCAAGCGGTACGAACGCGTCAATCACCTTTGAGCCGGTGCGGTCCGTCATCTGCTGAATTTGCCCGCGTTTGGAATTCAGATCGCCCACGACCGTGCCCATGAAATCTTCTGGTGTCACGACCTCCACTTTCATCATCGGTTCGAGCAACTCCACACCCGCTTTTCTCGCCGCGGCCTGAAACGCCATGGAACCGGCGATCTTAAACGCGGCTTCTGATGAGTCCACTTCGTGGAACGAACCGTCGTACAGAGTAATCTTGACGTCCAACAGCGGATACCCGGCCAACACACCGCGGTCGGCCGCCTCGCGCACCCCCTTCTCAATGGGGTTGAAGTATTCCTTGGGAATGGCTCCACCCTTGATTTCCTCTTCAAACTCAATGCCTGAACCGGCCGGCAATTTTTCAATACGCACAAGCGCATGGCCATACTGCCCACGCCCACCGGACTGACGGATGTATTTCCCCTCGCCATCCGCGTCGCCCTTGATCGTTTCGCGATAAGAAACCTGCGGCGCGCCCACATTACATTCCACCGAAAACTCGCGCTTCATGCGGTCCACAATGATATCCAGATGGAGCTCGCCCATGCCGGAAATGATCACCTGGTTGGTCTCCTCGTCCGTACGCACACGGAAGGTCGGATCTTCCTCGGCAAGCTTTTGTAGAGCCATGCCCATTTTCTCCTGGTCGGCTTTGGTTTTGGGTTCAATCGCAATGGAGATAACCGGCTCGGGAAACACAATGGCTTCAAGCAGGATCGGCTTCTCCGGATCGCACAAGGTATGGCCGGTATACGTACCCTTCAGGCCGACCATGGCCGCAATATCACCGGCGTACACTTCGCTCACCTCTTCGCGCGTGTTGGCATGCAACCGCACGATGCGGCTTACCCGTTCTTTCTCGCCGGTTGAGGAGTTCAAAATATAGGAACCAGCTTTCACCATGCCGGAATACACGCGGAAGAACGCGAGTTTGCCGACATACGGATCCGCCGCGATTTTAAACGCGAGCGCGGAAAATGGCTCGCTATCGCTGGCATGACGCTCCAAGGTTGCTTCCGAATCGTCCGGATCCGTGCCTTTAACAGCAGGAACATCAAGCGGACTTGGCAAATAGGCGACCACAGCGTCCAACAGACGCTGGACGCCTTTGTTTTTGAGCGCGCTTCCGCACATGACCGGCACGAAGAGGTTGGCGATCGTTGCCTTGCGAATAACCTCGTGGATTTCCTCTTCGGCGATCGTCTCGCCGCCGAGGTACTTGTTCATCAGCGCCTCATCGTTTTCCGCAACCGCTTCCAACAGCTTCCCGCGCCATTCATCCGCCTGCGCTTTCAGCTCATCGGGAATGTCCGTTTCTTCAATCGTCACACCCAGTTCATCGCGATAGAAAAACGCGCGCATTTTGATGAGATCAATAATCCCGGTAAAATTCGCTTCCGCGCCAATGGGCAACTGGATGGGATGCGCGTTTTTGGTCAGGCGGTCATGGACGCTTTTGAGATCTTTGAAAAAATCTGCGCCGGTGCGGTCCAACTTGTTGATGAAACAGATGCGTGGCACGGCGTATTCGTCCGCATAGCGCCAATTGGTCTCGCTCTGGGGCTCCACGCCAGCGACGCCGTCAAACACCGCAACGCCTCCATCCAGCACGCGCATGGAGCGCTTCACTTCAACGGTAAAGTCAATATGGCCGGGAGTGTCAATCAAATTCAGACGGTGGTCCTTCCAAAAACAGGTCGTTGCGGCGGCGGTAATCGTAATGCCGCGTTCGCGCTCCTGCGCCATCCAGTCCATCGTCGCCTCCCCTTCATGCACCTCGCCGATCTTGTGCTTCTTACCGGTGTAAAAAAGGACGCGTTCGGAAACGGTGGTCTTGCCAGCGTCAATGTGGGCAAAAATTCCGAAGTTTCTGGTTTTTTCTATCGGATATTCACGAGGCATACATCGTCATCGCTTTAGGAAACAGGATTCGATAAACGGTTCAATGGTCACAGGACATTGGGTTCGCAGGGAACACGTGTCAGGGCTTGGACGGAGAGTGCTCGCCTCTTTGCCTGCGGCAAAACGGCATCCTCTCACCTGCGTGTTTTCTCCACACCCTCACGACTTATCGGGCGAAATGGGCAAACGCGCGGTTCGCCTCGGCCATCTTTTGGACATCCAACCGTTTCTTGACGGCGTCGCCTTCGTTCTTTGAGGCGGCAATGAGTTCGTCAGCGAGTTTCTGCGCCATCGGACGGCCTTTCTTTGAGCGGGCGGCGATCAAAATCCAACGAAGCGCCAGCACGAACCGGCGCTCGCCGCGCACAGACATCGGCACTTGGTAATTTGCGCCGCCGACGCGCTTGCTCTTCACCTCCAGCGAGGGCATGACATTTTTCAGAGCAAGATCGTACACATCTACAGGTTCCAGCTTGGTCTTCTGTTTAATCAAATCAAAACAATCATACACAACGGCCTGGGCAGTCGTCTTCTTGCCGTCGCGCATGACATAATTGACAAGTTTGGCAACCTGTTCGCTGCCGTACCGTGGATCCGGAATAAGTTTCCGGCGTGGAGCTGGTTTTCCGCGCATAGTTTTAGGTTATCTTCGGGGTTCTTCCTCCCTGCGCAGGGAGTACTCCCGAATATGAGTGACGTTGATTATTTCTTCGCCTTCGCCCGCTTCGTCCCGTACTTGGACCGGCCTTGATTGCGGCCGTCCACGCCTTGTGTATCAAACACGCCGCGCACGATGTGGTAGCGTACACCCGGAAGGTCCTTCACACGTCCGCCGCGGATGAGCACGATAGAGTGCTCCTGCAAGTTATGGCCTTCGCCCGGAATGTAGGCATTCACTTCCATCCCGTTAGAAAGGCGCACGCGCGCGATTTTGCGGATGGCGGAGTTTGGCTTTTTGGGTGTCATGGTCGTCACCTTCACGCACACCCCGCGCTTAAACGAACTTCCTTTGGGGTAGTCCGTACGCTTGCGGTGAAGCGAATCGTAGGTGAACTGCATGGCGGGCGATTTGGATTTGCTCGGGTTGGATTTGCGCCCTTTGCGGATGAGTTGGTTGATGGTAGGCATAAGCCGGACTTACGACATGGTCAGACCGAAAAAAATAGACGCGGGAAGAGTACCATCACGGGAAAACGGCGTCAAGGCACGGTGACAAAAAAACGCCCGGAAAGGGCGCAAGGATGCCTAGAAGGGAGAGGGGGGAGCCGCGACGCCTGGATTCTGCAGGCGTGCGAGCAGGAGGTCACGTGCCCACGCAATGATCTGCAGTTCCCTGACCGAGTGGGTACCGTTCCCCTTCGCGCGGATGAACACGAGAAGCTCCTCGGGCATGAGGGGCTCTGCGATCTGGACACCGAAGCGCTCGGCCTGGGTGATGATCCCCTTGCTTATCGCCCACGCACGGGCCTCGGATTGCAGGCGACGCAAGCGCTCTTGGTCCCTTTTTCCCCCGCCGTGTTTCACGAGGTAACTCGCCGCCTCCACCCGCTCGTCAGGCTGACAGTGGTCGCTGGAGAGAAACGCGAGGACATCGGCCCTGCGCAAGGGAACCCGCAGACGACGAGCATAATCCACGAATTCCTCAAAACCGCTGGGGGGGTGCAGGAAGATGTTGCGGACATACGCCTTGCGGTCAGCGGCCGACCCGTGCCGGCCAAGAAAGGCCTCCTCTGCGGCTTCCGCAGGGGAACCGATGTGCGAGAGGGCGATGGCGCTGGAAAGGAGTCGCTTCTCGGCGCGGGTGAACTCCCGACCGATGCTCCACACGGCGTTGCAGGCCCTGTGGAGGTCTCCCGCTTGGATCGCGCAGGTGAGCAGGCGCACCGTGTCGCCCTTGTCATGTGTGGGCATCGCATGAAAGATGTCCTGCGCTGTCTCCACATGGGTAGCCAACAGCGCGTCCGCAAACGCGCGGCGCCACGCGTCCTTGGGGATCTCCACGCGGAAGTTGCGAGAGAACCGAAGCAGGTCGTGTGCCTCAAGCGCCTCGTCCAACGCGCTGCGTCCGCCATCCAGCGCGTCGGCCTCAAGGAGGAACGCGTACGCACGGATGTTCATGAAAGCCGCACACAGATCCTTTGCGAGGGCGCGCAGGATCCTCGGGATCGCCTCGGGTGGCAGATCTGGAATCAAGCGCAGACGAGTCCGGGTCGTGCAACCGTGCTCTGTTGGGTTCAACCCCGTTTCGCGATCCCCGACGGGATCAAGCTGGAGCACGGCCTTGCGCTGGACAGGAGAGAGGGACTGGAGTGTGTCAATGAGCGCAGACATGATGACCTCCCTGGGAGTGCTCAGCGATGAAACCGTACGGTACAAAAGAAAAAAAGCAAGCGTTTTCTCCCCGCAGGGGTCAGCCCCCAAAAATGGAGGCAAAATAACCAAGACAAGGTCCGCCGATCAGGGCGTTACAGGCGGCGTACGCTGGCTTGTCAATAAACGAAAAAACAGGAATGTTGGTCAGGATCGCGACAAACACGGCCATCAGTAAAACCTGCGGGCCGCGAACGGCAATAAAAGCGCGAAGGCGCGCGTACTGCGGCGCGTCAAACAGAGCGAAAAAAAGTTTGGACCCGTCCAGGGGATGGACCGGGATCACATTGAAGAAGGCAAGGAACACATTGACCATCGTCAGCAACAACAGAAAAATCGTTAACAGATTGGCGCTCCCAAGCGAAGTGATCGTGAAACGAAACGCGATGCCGCTCACTGTTGCCAGCAACACATTTGAGAGCGGGCCGGCAAGCGCGATCGCGACGGAATCCCACTTGGGGTTTTTCAAATTGTACGGATTAAACGGCACCGGCTTTGCCCATCCGAATCCAAACAGAAACAACGGGATCAGCCCGATCGGGTCAATGTGCGCGGCCGGGTTGAGCGTGAGCCTCCCCTCTCGCTCGGCCGTCAGATCCCCGCGCCATTTCCCAACCAGCGCGTGAGAAAACTCATGGATGGTGAGCGAGAAAAAAATCGCCACGACCCAGACAATGGCAAGCGAAGGAGAGGAAAATAACAGATTCAAGAACATACCCTCTCTATGGTAGCACCGACACTTTTTAATTTCTCTTCCAGCTGTTCGTAGCCGCGGTCCAGGTGTTCAATCCCGGACAAGTTGGAGGTCCCTTCGGCCACCATGGCGGCCACCACAAACGCCAGGCCCGCGCGGATGTCCGGCACGGTCACATCGGTGGCGTGCAACGACGTAGGCCCGGTGATCACCGCGCTGTGGCGATAGTTCTGGCCTTTAAATCGGCAATTAACTTCCCCCAAACAGTTGCTAAAGAGGGTCACGCTCGCGCCCATCTGGTTCAATGCCGCTGTATACCCAAACCGCTCCTCATACACGGTTTCATGCACGACCGATGTGCCTTTCGCTTGGGTGAGCAAGACGACAAACGGCTGTTGCCAGTCCGTCATAAACCCAGGATGCGTATCCGTCTCCAATTCAATCCCTTTATACGCGCGCGCGCCCTTGAACAAAATGCCGTCCGCTCGCACGTCGTACTCTCCCCCGATCTTGCGTACGGTGTTCAAAAACGTAATGAGATGTTCATGCTGTGCCCCACGCACCAAAATCTCTCCGCGCGTGCCCAGCGCCATGCACGCATAGGATGCCGCCTCAATCCGGTCGGGCATCACCCGCACACAGGTCCCGTGCAAGCGTTCCACCCCGATAATCTCAATCACGCGACCGGCATTCAGCTGAATGATCGCCCCCATGGTTTGTAACATCATCACCAGCTCTTCCACTTCCGGCTCGCTCGCGGCATTTCGAATGACCGTGCGTCCATCGGCGAGCACGCCCGCAAGGATCGCCGTTTCGGTTGCGCCCACGGACGGATAGGAGAGTTCAATGAGCGTCCCTTTGAGGCGCTTTTTGGCGACGGCGCGGTAATGGTCAGACGCCTCGTCAATCTGCGCGCCCATCTTGCGGAGGATTTCCAGATGGAAGTTGACCGGACGGGGACCGATCGCATCGCCGCCCACAAGCGGCACGACCGCCTCGCCCGCGCGATGGAGAAGCGGCGCGAGCGAGAGGATACTGATGCGGTTTTTGCGCGAGAGCGTGCCGGCGTTTCCCGCGCCGACCGTGCGTGCCTCGCACAGGAGCGTGTTCTCCCCTTCCCACTCAACACGCGCGCCCGCGGCCTCCAGGATTTCCTGTGTGATCTGCGTCTCCTGCTGGCGCGGGACATTTTTGAGAATGACCGGCTCCTCTGTGAGCAAACTGGCAATCATCATTTTCGACGCGGCGTTTTTCGCGCCCGAAAGCGTCATACTGCCCTCAAGCGGCCGCCCGCCCGTAATGCGGAAAATATCTGGCATACCTGTACACGACAGTTGTTAACCATTTAGGCGTTCACTTTTAGCATGCAATCCTACCGTCCGGCAAGCAAGACTCCCATGAGGTAGATCGTGCTGGTGGCAAGAAACATCGGAAAAATCCAATCCGCAAAATTCAAAAACCATCTGTCGCCGCTGTAGAGATATCCAAACACAATGATCTCCAAGAGCAGGACAAACCCGAGCGCCGTCATGGTGACAAAGAAGACGGCCCACCCAGCAGCAAAAAACTGAAAGTAAACGAAAAACGCGATCGCGAACGCCGCGACCACGCTGACATAATGGAAAAAGACATACTGTGGGCGGGAAAGGCGGTACGCGTTGTTTACAAACACCTCAACCAGCACCCACGCAACCAGGGCATGCAAAAAGATGATCAGCGTGTCTACGAACATCGACATGTTCCCCACTATACGCCAAGCTGCGTTCGGCGTCATCCGTGCCTTTCCAGAGTGCCCCCTTCACAAGAGAACCAGCGGGTCTGCGTGCAAAACACGTAGGCGGCTGTTTGGGGTGGTTGTCAGGCATGGAAGGTCGCCGATGAGGACGAAAACGCCGCTCCCACCAGGCCCCATTGTTCTCTTGTGATACAGCGGAGCCGGTCAAGGACGGACCCGCGCGGGTCCGTCCACCGACCGCAGGATTGCCTGCGTTGTTGCTACTTCTTCAATTGACGCGCCAAGACGGGCGGGGCGAGAAGCGTCGTCAAAATCACCATGACGACAATCACGGAGAACAAGTCGTCGGAGAGCACCCCGAGCCCTTTGCCGATCGACGCAAAGATGAGGCCGACTTCGCCGCGCGGAATCATCCCCACGCCGACGATCGCTTTCTTCACCGGACCGGCGACGAGGCCAGTGATCACTTTGCCGATCACCGCCACCAGCGTAATCGCGAGCGCAATGCCGATGATCTTCGGATTAAACAGCGTCTCCAACGCCACGTTCATGCCGGTCAGGATAAAAAAGATCGGCACGAGGAGATAGGCAACCGGCTCAATCAATTCTTCAATGTGGCGCTCGGCATGGTGCTCAACCATCGTGTGCAATTTCTTTTTGACTTCTTCGCTCTGCCCTTCCGCTGTCTCCATAATCTCCTCCACCATTTTTGGCGCTTTGAAATACCGGAAGTGTACCGGGTCGAGCACCAAGCCGGCCGCAAACGCGCCGACGATAGGCGCAAGGCCAATCAGTCCCGAGACGTACGCAAAGACCAGACAAAACGCGAGCGCAAGCGTGAACTTCATCCCAACGCCCGTCTGGATGCGCGAGAATGCACGACCCAGCCAAGGAGCGCTGATGGTACCAACCAAAATGGCACCAATGAGAAACAAGAACGCTTTGGCAATAATCCAGCTAATGGCCCCGACGCTTACCGCTCCGACCGTCGCGATCGCGGTCACGACCGCAAGGATGATGAGCCCGAGCACGTCGTCAAACACGGCGGCGCCCAGCACGATCTGTGCTTCGGGTGTCTTGAGCTTGCCTAAGTCCTTAAAGACACGCGCCGTGATGCCAACGGACGTTGCTGTAAGCGACGCGCCGAGGAAGAGGTAGGCGGCGCTCGACAGACCGGGCATAAGCCATGGGCCAACAAGATAGGTGCCCAGCACAAACGGAGCGACCACACCGACGACCGCGACAAGAAAAGCCGAGAGGCCGACCTTGCGCATCTGTTGGATATTGGATTCCAGCCCAATCTGGAACAAGAGGATCACGACACCAAGCTCTGAAAGAAAAGCGATGATCTCGTTCTGCTTAATCGGCTCAAACAGATTCACTCCCAGTAAGACCAGGTTGCCCAAAATCACGCCCATCACTAACTCACCCAAGACGGCCGGTTGGCCCACACGCTCGACCAACGACGCGATCTTGGCCGCAATCAAAATCACGGCGATCCACAGAAGCGTTATACCCGCGCCATGCCCTTCGTTTGCGGAAGCACCGCCGCTGGCGAGCACACTGTGCGCGGCGAGCGTCCCGAGCACGGCAAGAGAGAGCCATTTCCATTTGAACATAGATGAGTGAACACTGGTGTCGGTGACACCCAGTGTCGGATAGTAAAAACGAGCGTGATTGTACGCCCGTTTATCCTTTTTGTTAAGCGATGTTTGCTGTGGATGGTTTGCCGACGAAGTAAATCGCACAGGCCGTGAGGAACGTCGGGACAATCCAGTCCGTATAATTGAGAAACCGCAGTGGGTCGCTCGCGTAAAAGGCGAGAAAAATGCCTTCAAAAATCAGCATTACGAGAATCGCCTGTGCGGTGGTGTCAAAGGCGTCTGCGTTGGGATGAACATCAAAGTACGCGCGGAAAATGAGTGCAAACGCAAGGATAACCGCGAGATAATGGACGGCGATGAACGCGCCGCGCGGCAGAGAGAGCGCAAACGAAAAGATAAACTGGACGATCACCCACGCGACAAAGGTGTAGATCGCGATCGTGGAGAAGGAGGCGAAGCGATGGGGCATAGGTGAGAATGGGTGAAAAGAAGGAGTCCTGTGGCGCATCACCACTTCATTGAAAAACCCTCAAGCCACGGTCTACGCTTGAGGGTTTTTCGTGCCTAACGGGGGAATGGGTGGCCCTGGACAGAGTAAATCTAGTCGGTCATGGCATGGGTCGTTTTTCTTTGTGTCGCCCATACCATCTCCCCTGCGCGACGGGAACACGAGATTGCGTCCAGTGTGCCGTCCACGAAGGGAAGTCACTGCCGTATGGCCCTCTTGCCCTGCCGAAGCAGGGCACACCCAGGCCGGAGAATTACTTGTAATCAATGGGCGCACCCACCCGGCCGTTAGGCACTTTTAAATTTAACACTCTGACAGAGAAGTGCAAGTTTGCAAAGGGCTGTCCCTCCACATTTTTTCCACAGAACTATCCACGATGTTATCCACATCTCTCGTCTGCATGTTCACGCCCGGGCCAAACAGTCGGTAGTCCGTTGCGTCAAAAATACCCGACGATTTTGAGATAAAAAATGTGTTCAACCGTCTGCGCGTCCATTCCACCTTCCAACGGCGGACTGGAACAAAAAAGCAGGCCTGTGGGGCCTGCGAGTTAAGAATGATCGGCCGGCTTGCGAGCGCCGTTGACGCGCTTGACCAAGGCGCTCTTCAGGCGCGCCTCAAACTGGCCGATCAAAGTGGAATTCCACTTCACCCCGTAGACGGAGGACGGAAACAGCAACGGGAAGGCGAACTCAAGCGCCTGGCGCAGCTTGTAGAGCTGGTGGTTCGCCGGCGAGGTGGAGAGTTGGCTGTTGAAGTAGTCGTAGAACGTAATGAACTGGATCTCGAACTCGCGGCCGCGCCAGCGCACGCACAGCTTGACCACCTTGTACGCCGATGAAGACGAGTGGTTCGTGGGATCCACAGGTGCGTTCGTCTCGTGGTTCCCGCCAGGCCGCTCGGTGACACAGCCGCCCGACGCGTTGATCTCAACCTCCAAGCGGTCGCAGAGCGCCAGGATGTTCGCGTGGCTCTCACACACCAGCATGAGCCCGCGCCGATCGCGAATCCGGTACGGATCGGGCTTCTTCAGCGCGACCTGTCGCAGGACCTTGACCCATTCGGAAAACGCTTCCTTGGGCCGCTCATCCAAAAAGACGAGACCGTTCCCCCGCACGCGCCGGCAGTTGAGCGTACTCTTGAGCCGGACGCGCCCCTTGGCGCGTTGCGAGAGATGCCGGCCGATGCCGATGTCCCTCTCGCTCACCGTGAAATCGCAGGTAGGATCACGATAGACATAGAAGTCCGTCGTTTCAAACCCGGGTTCGAACAGTCGCTCGCGCAGAAATCCGATGAGGGCGTAGAGGGAATCCCCGATGGCCGTACGCGGATCCTGCTGTTCAATGAGTGCCAGCGCCGCGGAGGCATCAAACACACAGATGGCATCAAACCACGTGTGGAGGTTCGGCCATTCCCTGGGCTCATGCTCCTTGGCAGTTTCCAGCAGATGCTTACCCCGCGTTGCGGTCGCCACGGACGAGTCCATGGAGAGTCGCGCGAGCAGATGCGGCGCGTAGTCCCTCACTAGTCCCACTCGGCCGGACCGCGCCTCGCGGATCGCTTCGGTGAACCGCCGCAGGTCGCCGCGGTTCAGTGTCTCCAGCCACTTCTGGCGTTCCCGGATGGCCTTGGCACTGATCGTGAGCCAATCTCCTTGCCACTCCTCTAGCATTCCCCATTCAATCACGCTCTCCCCCCGGTGTGAGGATATACGGCATTGGCCAAGGTAAATAAAAAAACGGGGGTCGTCAACCCCGACCTGGTCTCCCAGGGTTGGCGGGCGCCCGTCCACGCAAAGATCGTACGTGTCTCAACGCGAGTTAAATCCCCTCTCCGAAATGATACCGATCGGTAATCTTCTCGTAATCAAACAGCTCATCGTCTTTGAAGAACCGCTTGATCTCCACCTGCGCCGTCTCCAGCGAATCGGACGCGTGAATCAGGTTGGAAGGGACATTCATAGAGAGGTCTGCGCGGATGGTCCCGGCGTCCGCTTCGCGCGGATTGGTGGATCCAACGAGCTTGCGCACCTCCGCAACTGCCTCGTATCCCTCGAGCACCATCCCAACCACCGGCGTCTGCATCATAAACTGCTTCAGCGTACCAAAGAACGGCTTGTCGGACAGGTGCGCGTAATGTTCTTCAAGCATGCGTTCATCCAGACGGATGCATTTCATGGCGACGATTTTCATGCCTTTGCGTTCAAATCGAGACACGATCTCGCCAAGAAGGTCGCGCTGAAGGGCATCCGGTTTGAGCAAAACCAGGGTTTGCTGGATGGTCGTGGACATAGGCATGGATACAAGATAGCAAAAATTGGACAATTTGTGCAGATGATAGAGTAATCCGCTCAAAATGGCAAGAAGGCTGGGGTGAGCGAATACGACGCGCCGTCCGAGACCAGCAAAAGATCGCCATCCTGATCCGTGCGTGAAACACGCGCTCCCGCTTCGCGCAAACGCGCGAGCACGATGGGGTGCGGGTGGCCATAGCGGTTGTCCTCTCCGGCGGAGATCACCACTTCCTCCGGCGTTACCGCCTGTAAAAATTTGGCGGTGGTGGATGTGCGACTCCCGTGATGGCCGACTTTGAGCACATCGACGTCGCCGGCACTACGCGCCATCACTGCCTCCACCGATTCCTCTGCGTCGCCGGTGAGCAGAAGCGTGGTTGATCCATACCGGACACGCAGAACGACCGAGGTGTTATTGCGGTCGCGCTCTTTTTGCAGGAAGGCTTCGGTCGGCCAGAGGACATCAAAGATCACGCCGTCCATCTCAAACGATTGTCCGGCGCGCACGGGTTTCATACGCGCGCCCTCGGTTGCCATCGCCGAAACCAGTCCTGCGATCATGGGCGTCCCTCCGCGCACGCCCGTTTCGTAGATGGCCGCCACGTCGTACTGTTCTAACACGCTTGTCAATCCGGTGATGTGGTCGGCGTCCGGATGCGTAATCACCACCGCGTCAAGCGTCCGATCCCACGGCCACATGGTTTGCGGAAGTTTTTGGAGAATCGTCCGGTCCGGCCCACCGTCCACGAGCACCTGCCTGCCCAGCGGCGTTTCAATGAGCGTCGCATCGCCCTGCCCCACATCAAAAAACCATACGCGCAAGGCCGGCGCGCGCGCGGAAGCCAGGCGTGAAAAAAGCGGGAAGATCAACAGGACGAACGCACAGGCGATGAGGAGGGCATGAGATGCGATGCGCTGCCCCCTGCGCGCAGGCGAGCGACGCAGTGGTGGACGTTTGCTCATAGGCGTGCGCCAGTCCGCCCCTGGCGGATGCGTGTTTCCACAGATGCCTGCGCACGCAGGAGAAGCCACGCCACGATCGCTATGGCGGCGATCACGGCCGCCGTACGCGCGTAGCCGATCTGCATGGACGCAAACGGAAGCGCGCTGAATATCCTGATCACGCGCAACAGCGCATACGAAAGCGCAAAGGCCGGGAGCGCAATAATCTTTCCAAAGATCATGCCCGCAACTCCCAGCGCCATCAGGTAGGGCACAAACGGAAGCACAAAGGCATTGACGAGCGGAGCGGCCAGTGAGACCTGTCCGAAGTGCCACAGCAAGATGGGAAGCGTGATGACTACGGCCACCGTGGAGGAGGCGATGGCTGTTTGGATCCCAAACGCTTCTGGTAGCAGATGGAAACGCGACTGCACGCGCGGGAGCACGAAGAGGAGCGCGGCGGTTGCCGCAAACGAGAGCTGAAACCCAACATCGTCCAGCAGGAGGCGCGGATTCATGAGGAGCATCAGCGCCAGAGTCAGCAGAAGGATATTCCGTGCGTGCGGACGGCGGCGCGCGCCTTCAGCCACCAGGAGCGCACAGGCCATCAATCCCGCGCGCAGGACGGCGGGAGTGGCTCCGGCCATGACGACATACGCGCACAGGATCACGGCGCTTGCCACAAGGCCGCGCTTGCGTCCGAGCGGACTTTGCATGAACAGGTGCAAGAGCAGAAGCGAAAAGATGGAAACATTGTAGCCGGAGGCGGCGAGGATATGCGAAGTGCCGGTGCGGGAAAAATCCTCGCGCAGGCCTTGTGAGAGCGAGGCACTGCCGCCAAACAAGAGGCCCGAAACGAACGAGGCGTGCGGCTCTGGAAGGACCTCGCGCAGACGACCGTCAAGGGCGGAGCGCAGGGAGAAAAACCATCCGACCTTTCCTGCACGCTCACCCGGGCTCACCGCGATGAACTCTGGAAACGCGCACAAAGCAAGCACGCCGCGAGAGGCGAGCAGGCGGTCGTAGGCAAATCCGTTGAACGGTTCGGGACGTTCAAGCGCGCAGGCGAATGCCACGTGGTCGGAGAACGCCACGCGAGGGAAAAGCGGAAACCGGACAAGGAGTTTACCGAACACGGGTTCTCCGGCAACGCGTACATCATCCAGAATCGCCTGCTGGATGGAGACGCGCCGCTCCACATCGGAAGCGATCCGTCCCTCCACGCGTATCACCGAGCCGGTCCGGTCGGCCAGTGTGACCAGTCCTTCAGGCACAAGGGATTGCTGATAGCGCCAGAGACCAAACAGCAGGATCGCGAGCAGGAGGAATGGGAAACCGCGAGCGTGAGCGCGCAGGGAAAAAAGGGCAAAGAGAACGAGAAAGGTGACAACAGCCGCGAGTGACCATGCGCTCGGCCAAGAAACAAAAAAAGGTCCAATCAGGACCCCCAGACAGAAACTGGCAAGCAAGGCCGTGCCTGTTTTGGAGGGCGAACGTGAAACAGCCGCGAGAATCCTCATACAATAAACGGTCAAACGTCTCATTGTGCGCGGGTCCTGCTATCGGCCACCCGGCTGATCCACACCTCCAACGTCATCCTCTCATCCACGATGAAGCGCTTTCCGCATTCCCCAAGCCGACGCCGAAATACTGGAATCCAAGCGCGACGAGCCCAAGGTCGGCGAAACAATTGCGGCCGTCAAAAATCATCGGCTCAACCATCTGGGCTTTCAGGGTGGAAAACGAGACCTGTAAAAACTCTGGCCACTCGGTCAACACCACCAGCGCGTCCGCGCCAGAGGCCGCGTCCATGGCCGTGGGCGCAAAATGGACCGACTCGGGCAGAGCCGTGCGCGCGTTGCGCATGGCTTTGGGATCATACGCACTTACCTCCGCGCCAAGTCCCAACAAATCGCGCACGACGGCAATCGCCGCGGACTCGCGGATATCATCCGTGTCTGGTTTGAACGCGAGCCCCCACACCGCGAGCTTGCGCCCCTTGAGCGTCCCCATCGTCTCAACGATCCTCTGCACGAAGCGGTGCCGTTGTGTATTGTTCACCTCAATCACGGCGTGGAGCAATTTGAAATCATATCCATGGATGCCGGCGTAGGATTTGAGCGCGCTGACATCCTTTGGAAAACAGGAACCGCCAAAGCCAATGCCGGCGCGCAAAAATTGCGACCCGATGCGTTTATCCAACCCGATCCCGCGCGCCACCTCGCGCACATCCGCGCCGGTGCCTTCCACAATGTTCGCCACCTCGTTGATGAACGAAATTTTCGTCGCCAGAAACGCATTGGCGCAGACCTTGATGAGTTCTGACGATTCAAGACGGACACGTACGACGGGCGCGGCGATCCCCTCGTGCAGACGCTCAATCGTCTGAAACACCACCTCGTCATCCGCGCCAACCACAATCCGATCCGGATGCAAAAAATCATCAAGCGCCGCCCCCTCGCGCAAGAATTCTGGAACGCTCGCAACGCGGATGAGGGTCGAGAGATCCTCGCGGCCTTGCAACGCCATCGCAGAGCGCACCGTCGCGAGGACCTTGCGGTTCGTCCCGACCGGCACGGTGCTTTTGACGATCAGAAGCGCCTCGCGCGAAAGGAGCGCCCCCACCTGCCCGGCCGCGCCCATGAGATACGACAGTTCCGCCTCGCCGTTTGCGCGCGGCGGCGTCTGCACCGCAAACATCACGATATCCGCCTCGCCAATCACGCTTTCCAGATCGGTCGTAAAAACGATCCTCCCCTGCTCCTGCAAGCGCTTGAGCGTTTCCTCAAGACCGGGCTCGTAAAACGGTGCCTCCCCAAGATCCAGTCGCGCGACCTTCGCCGCATCCGTATCCACGCACGCGACGCGATGGCCCAACGAAGCAAACCCAAGACCGGTGGTAAGCCCTACATAGCCGGTGCCGATGATGACGAGATTCATAGGGGGAGGCCGAAGCGACGGCACAGCTCCTCCTTTGAAGATGCGTCGTATTTCGCGCGGACCAAATCCATGCGCAAATCCTGTTCAATCCTTGCCAGTGTTCCGCAGTCCACAAGATCCATCAGTTCATCAAGTGTCACCCATTTCACCGTGATGCGCTCGCCCGCGTCCAACCGCGGTGCTTGACGGTACACGCAATCTTTTGCCACAAACACATGGATCCGCCAGTCCAGTTTCATGAGGGGTCGTGCACTCCGGTAGAGCGACCAATCGTTTGAGACGAATCCCGTCTCCTCCAGCAGTTCGCGTTGAGCGCCCTCAAGCGGTTCTTCCCCGTAGGAAATCCGCCCACCAGGCAGGGACAAAAACAGCGGCTTGGTGGGTTGTTCCTGTTCTTGCATCATTATTTTGCCGTCTTTGACGGCAATCACTTCGGCCGTATCCTCGCGCCGGAGCATCTCAAACGTTTCTGTGCTCCCGTCATACATCTCTTGGGGCCATTGGTACACTTCAAACAGCACTCCCGAAAAAACTTTTTTGGCGTTCGATGGAATCATAGCCCGCATGTCATCTTGCATCCGGCCGTCAGGCCACACGAGAGATCTCTCCGTTACACAATCACGTTGATAATCCGACCAGAGACATAGACCACTTTCTTGGGATGTTTGCCCTGCAGATATTTCTCCACATTCTCCTCATGCAGTGCGAGCGTGAGCACAACTTCCTCGCTTGCGTCCGGCGCGGCCTCGACGGTCGCACGCAACTTCCCGTTCACCTGCACCGCAATCGTCACGATCTCCTCGCGGGCCAATTCCGGATCGTACGCGGGCCACGGAAGCGTTTCCAGCAATGCCGTGCCGCCCAAACGCTCGTGCCATTCATTGGCAAGGTGTGGCGCAAACGGACACAGCAAGAGCAGAAAGGACGTCAGGTCTTCCCGTCCAAGCACCCCCGTTTCCATCATCCTCTTTTCTTGTTCTTTTACTTCATTCACAAACACCATCATGGCCGACACCGCCGTATTAAATCGCATGGCCTCCAGGTCAGCGCTCACTTTTTTGATCGTCTGGTGCAGCAACCTTTTGAGGTTCTGACGAACCTGATCGTGATCGGGCGAAAGACTCGGTGTGTCTGAGATGGCTTCGTTGCTCGCTTTTTGCAAGGACAGCGAGAGATCCGCCACCTTTTCCAAAAACCTTCGCATCCCAATGAGCCCGTTCACGCTCCAGGGCACCGGTTCGCCAAACGGCCCCATAAACAGCTCATACAACCGTACGGCGTCCGCGCCGTACTGCTCTACCATTTCGTCGGGATTCACGACATTTCCGCGCGACTTGCTCATCTTGGCACCATCCGCAGCGAGAATCAGCCCATGGCTCGTGCGCTTGGCGTAGGGTTCGCTTGTGGCCGCATGCCCCCGATCAAACAAAAACTTGTTCCAAAAACGGGAATACAGCAAGTGGAGGGTTGTATGTTCCATGCCGCCGTTGTACCAATCCACGGGGAGCCAGTAGGAAAGGGCGGGAAGATAGAGGGAAGCTGGAGAAGCGGAAGAAGTGGAGAACACTAAACTCTGGGATACACCTTTCATCGCGTAGGCCAAAAAGTACCAACTGGAACCGGCCCAGTTGGGCATCGTGTCCGTTTCGCGCTTTGCGGGACCCCCACAGGTCGGGCAGGCCGTGTTCACCCAGTCGGTGATCGCCGCAAGCGGCGATTCGCCCGAGTCGGTCGGCTGGTATTTGTCCACCGCGGGCAAGACGACCGGTAGCTGATCATCCGGCACCGGAACCCACTGACACTGCTCGCACCACACAAGCGGAATCGGCTCCCCCCAATACCGCCTGGCGCGAAAACACCCATCGCGCAACTTGTACCGAAGTTTTTTCTCCCCGCCGACCTGTTGCGTGATCGCCCATTTCGCCTCTTCGCTCTCCATCCCGTCAAACGTGCCGGAGTTCATCAGGACTCCCGGCTCCTCATGGACGATGAGCGGACGATACCATGCGTTTCGTGCCAACGCGCCGTTTCTATAATTGCCCGGGTCTTTGGGGTCGTACGTTTGGTTGTTAAACTCGCAGGCAAGCTGGTCAATCCGCTCGAGATTCTGGTCGTTCATGACGAGCCGTTCCCTACGCCCGTCCTGATGCGTAAACAGGAAAACCGTTTCGTCTCCGACATATTCGTTCCAAAACCCGGGCGCCATTTTTTCAACCATCAACCGTTCAAAATCTTTTTCACGGCCGCGGGGAATCTCCACGTGGAAACATCCCTTTTCGGTTTTTTCAAAAACGGATACGCCGATCTCCGCAAAATCCTGCTCTGTCATCGCCTCTGCGCCCATCACAACACTGCGCACCGGCGCTCCTGTTTTGCGGATCACTTGCCGGATCGGTAATCCGTACGTGGTCGCAAACGCAAAATCCCGCTCGTCATGCGCGGGCACGGCCATGATCGCGCCCGTCCCGTACGCGCCAAGCACATAGTCGGCGACCCAAACCGGAATCGGTTCTCCGTTTGCCGGATTGACCGCCTTCACGCCCGTATCCACGCCCGTTTTCTCGCGCTCTTCGTTTGCGCGCTCCGTCTCGGAATGGGCAAGCGCGGAGGTCACATACGCGCGCACCTCTTCCCCCGCATCCCATCCGCCGTCTATCCACGTCCGCGCGACCTCCGGCGAAATGACCAGAAACGTTGCACCAAAAAGGGTGTCAGGACGTGTGGTGAAGACATCAACGGCGCGCAGGTCCTGTTGAGCGACTCCGCCATCGGCGGGGGAATTTTGACTCGCTTGCGCTCGCTCAAGGTCGCTCTGGATGACAAACCGAATCTCCGCCCCTTCGCTCCGGCCGATCCAGTTGCGCTGTTGAGCTTTAATCTTCTCCAAATAATCTACCGTCTCCAAATCGTCCAATAACCGGTCGGCGTACTTTGTGATCGCAATCATCCACTGCTCCTTGTCGCGCTTCTCTGTTGCACCCCCGCACCGTTCGCATTTCCCGTCCACCACTTCCTCGTTGGCTAGCCCGATCTTGCATGACAGGCACCAGTTGATCGGCATGTTTTGTTTGTACGCAAGGCCCGCGCGAAAGAACTCCAAAAACATCCATTGCGTCCATTTGTAATACTCCGGGTCTGTCGTATTAATTTCGCGCGACCAGTCAAAACTGAACCCGAGCGACTTCAACTGGCGTTTAAAGGTCGCAATGTTTTCGGCCGTCACCTCTTGGGGAGGCCGGCCCGTCTTGATGGCGTAATTCTCGGTGGGAAGGCCAAAGGCATCCCAACCGATCGGATATAAAACGTTATACCCTTCCATGCGCCGCTTGCGCGCAATGACATCCAGCGCGGTATACGAACGCGGATGGCCCACATGCAGGCCGTCGCCGGAGGGATACGGAAACTCAATCAGGCAATAGTATTTGGGCTGGTTGGAATCGTCGTTGGCATGGAACACGCCCGTCTCGTCCCAGCGTTTCTGCCATTTGTGTTCAATCTCATGGTGGTTGTACGCCATACCTTCAACACTTTGGAGGAAAAATCTGTACGAGTCAAAACAGCGCGGGAAGAGGGGACGAAGGATCTCAAGGTCAGAGATCCTTCGCTGGCGCTCAGGATGACATCGCCTTCTGTCATCCCGACCGAGCCCCGGCAACGCCGGGGCGAGTGGAGGGATCTCGCATTCACAGGAGATCCCTCGGCTAGATGATAAACGCTCGCTCGGGATGACACAGGGGGCACCGTAACGCTCGCGGGATGACACCGCTTTCTATCATCGCGACCAAGCCAGGCACAGCTTTTTTCTTGTCATCCCGACCGAGCCCCGGCAACGCCGGGGCGAGTGGAGGGATCTCGCATTCACACGAGATCCCTCGGCTAGATGATAAACGCTCGCTCGGGATGACACAGGGGGCACCGTACCGCTCGCTCGGGATGACACAGGGGGCACCGTAACGCTCGCTCGGGATGACACAGGGGGCACCGTACCGCTCGCTCGGGATGACACAGGGGGCACAGTCACGCTCGCGGGATGACACGAAATACCTCAACGCTGATGGGTTGCGAGCCGTTCGAGCGCGAGCACAAACGCGCCGCGGCGCAGATCCGTTTTCAACTCTTGCGATCCCGCAAAAATGAGCGCGGCCTGCGTTTCCATGCTGCGTTTCAATTTCGCAAATACTTCCTCTTCGCTCCAGCGCTCCCCTTTCTTATTCTGTTCCCATTCGTAGGTGGAAACCGTAACCCCGCCGGAGTTAGCTAAAATGTCCGGAACAACCGGCACGCCCGCGCCAAACAGAATGTCGTCCGCTTCGGGGGTTGTCGGGCCGTTGGCGAGCTCCAGAACCATCTTGGTTTTAAGACGCGACGCGTTCTCACGGGTAATCTGATTTTCCAGGGCGGCCGGAACCAGTACATCGCACGACACTTCCAATTCACTCCCCACCAGATCTTCCCCACCCGTAAACCCGTTCACCTGGCGCGTGGCGTTTTTGTGCGCGACCAGCGCGGGAATATCCAACCCTTGTGTGTTCATCGTCGCGCCTGTTGAATCCGACACAGCGATCACGCGATGACCGTCATGAAAAAACAACGCCGCCATATGCTGTCCGGCATTGCCGAACCCTTGGATGACCACATCGCACACGCGTGGCAAGCCATACCGGTCCTTGAGCGCCTCCCACACATAATACCCACCCATCGCGGTCGCGCGGTCGCGCCCGAGCGACCCGCCTACGCCAATCGGCTTGCCCGTGATGACCGCGCCGGTCGTATCGCCGGTTGCCTGCGCGTATTCGTCAGCCATCCACGCCATGATCTCGGGAGTCGTGTTCACATCCGGCGCCGGCACGTCTTTTTCGGGACCCACCACATCCACGAGCGCACGCATCCATGCGCGCGAGAGCCGCTCCAGTTCGGCCTTGGAAAGTTCTTTGGGGTTGATGGTCGCTCCGCCCTTGCCCCCGCCCATGGGCAGATCGGCAACGGCACACTTGAGCGTCATCCAAAACGCGAGCGCTTTCACTTCGTTCACATCCGTGTCGGGATGGAATCGAATACCGCCCTTGTAGGGTCCGCGCCAGTTGTTGTGCTGAACGCGATAATACTCCACCATCTGCAAGCGCCCATCGTCGCGCGTCAACGGAATGTATCCGCGAATCTCACGGTGGGGATGTGAGAGACGAGTGAGAAGATCCCGCGCGAACGGCTTGACATCGTTAGCGCGCGCAAGTTGCGACAGCGCATTTTCAAAAGGGTTGATGAGTGACATAGCATGTTAAAGGGAACTCAACCATCGCTCGGCGTCCAAAGACGCCATACAGCCGGTGCCAGCGGCGGTCACGGCCTGACGGTACACATGGTCAATGACATCCCCGCCCGCGAACACACCCGGTACGCTCGTGCGCGAGGAATACGGCTCCACGACGATGTACCCTTTGGCATCCAACCGCACCTGCCCCTCAAAAATTGCCGTATTGGGTTGATAACCAATCGCCACGAATAAACCATCAGCAGGAAACTCCGATGTTTCATTGGTCGTGTTGTTCACGATCTTCAAGCCGGTCATGCGCGTTCCATCGCCGAGCACTTCTGTGACCTCTGTATTCCACACAAACGCGATCTTGGGATTGGCCATCGCGCGTGCCTGCATGATCTTTGAGGCTCGAAGCTCGGCGCGACGGTGTATGACCGTCACTTTTTCCGCAAACTTCGTGAGGAAGGTGGATTCTTCCATGGCGCTGTCCCCGCCGCCCACAACCACCACATGCTTGCCCTTGAAAAAAAACCCGTCGCAGGTCGCGCACGCGCTGACGCCATGTCCTTGATACTCGCGCTCGCCGGCCACGCCCAGCCACACCGCCTGCGCGCCGGTGCACACAATCACCGCCTGCGCTTCATGCGTCGTACTCGCTGTCTTCACGACAAACGGACGGCGCGAAAAATCCACGCCGACCACATCTTCGCTCACGATGCGCGTGCCAAACCGCTGTGCCTGTTTGCGAAAGTTCTCCATTAACTCCGGCCCGAGGAGCCCCTCAGGAAACCCGGGATAATTCTCCACCTCGGTCGTGAGCATGAGCTGTCCGCCAGGCGATCCGCCCAGCGAGCGCCCCTCAAACAAAAGCGGCGCGAGCTCTGCCCGCGCGGCGTACACGGCGGCGGTATAACCCGCCGGCCCGGAACCGATGATGATCACGTTCTCAACGCTAGACATATTTCTCCACCCGCGCGCGCAACGACCCTTTGTCCATCGTACCTGAAAATTGCTCCACCACCTGACCGCCTTTGAAAATCATAAAGGTCGGGATGGACAAAATGTTATAGCGTTGGGCGAGCTGTGTGTGTTCGTCCACATTCACCTTCCCAAACAGGGCCTCTCCCATCTCGTCCGCCAAGGCTTCCATGACCGGCCCCATCACTTTGCACGGACCGCACCATGGCGCCCAAAAATCCACGAGCACCGGCTTATCGGATGGCAAGACGGTCTGATCAAAATTATCTGTGGTGAGAATGAGCGGCATAGGAAAAAAAATGGAAATTCATCTTTGATAGCTGGGAGCTAGTATACGCATTTTTCACACAGAGACCAGCGACTCACCGCAAACGTATCCCTTCAATCTTCAAATGCTGTGTCTTAACCTCCTCTGTGTACGCTTCAAGCAGATCGCCGTCATCGGGCTTCACCTTCCCGCGGTAATCCAGCCCGATCTCTTGGCCTTCCTTCGCTTCCTTCAACTGTGCTTTACCGAGTTGAACTTTTTCTACCGAGCCTTCGCCCACATACTCTTCGCCCCGCTTGATGCGCAACTTCATCCCCGCGGCGAGCGTGCCGGTCTTTACACGCCCTCCGATGATCCACCCGCGGTCGCTCTTGCGAAAGTTCTTCATGACGCCAAACGTGCCCTGCTCGGTGAGGACTGTCTCGGACGGCAGCATCTTCTGCAGATCGCGCAAAATCTCCTCAAATAATTTGTAGATGATCTGGTGCTCTCGGATTTCCACATTTTTTTCGCGCGCGAGCTCCTCGGCCGTGGCCGTCGGGTGCACATTGAACCCGATCACCACCGCGCCGGACCCTTGCGCGGAGAGCACATCCGCATCCGTGATGTTGCCGAGTCCTTTTTGCACAACCTTCACCCCGACCTGCTCATGGCGAATCTTATCCAGCATCCCCAGAATGGCCTCAAGCGATCCCAACACATCGGCGCGGATGAGCAGGTTCATCACTTGCTTGCCGTCAATCAGATCGTCGCCTTCTTCCTTCTGTTGCACCTGCCGAATCGCGGCCACCTCTTCGGTCGCCTTATACGAAAGGTCCGTCGCCTTCAAGCGCTTCAAATCTTTTTCCGATTCCGGCGCCTCCATAATATCCCCGACTGCCGGCGCAATCTTCCAGCCGATAATCTCGGCGGGCGTGGAAGGGGGGGCGACTTTGAGCGAAGCGCCTGTCCAATCGCGCATGGCGCGCACGCGGCCAAACAGCGTGTCGCGCACCGAAAGCGTGTCACCCAAACGCAGCGTGCCGCTTTGTACGAGCACGGTCGCCACCGGCCCGGAGCTTGCTTCCACATGCGATTCAATGACCGTGCCGATCGCACGATGGTCGGGACTGGCGACAATCTTTTCCTTTTCCATGTCGGTGATCAAAAGCAACGTGTCAAGCAAACCTTCGATATTCGTCCCCTGCTTTGCGGAAATCGGCACAACGATCGTCTTGCCGCCCCAGTCCTCGGGGACAAGCCCGATCTCCGAGAGCTCGCTTTTCACCTTGTCCGGATTCGCCTGCTCGCGGTCCATCTTGTTCAACGCCACTAAAAATGGCAGTCCGGCCGATTTGATGATATCAATGACCTCGCGCGTCTGGGGCTGAACGCCGTCGTCGGCGGCGACAACGAGAATGGCAATATCGGCCACCTTCGCGCCACGCGAACGCATGACGGTAAACGCCTCGTGTCCGGGTGTGTCAATGAAGGTCAGTTGCCTGCCGTTTCGTTCAACCGTGTACGCGCCGATATGTTGGGTGATGCCGCCCGCTTCCGTTTCCATGACGTTCGTCTTGCGAATGGCATCAAGCAATTTGGTTTTGCCGTGGTCCACATGACCCATCACGACCACGACCGGCGGGCGCGGTTGTGTCGCCCCGGCCTGTTCGGCTTCTATCCGCTCGCGGATCTTTTCCAGTCCTTGCGTATCCTCGGAGACGGCGGCCTCTTCACGCTCGGCTAAAAACCCAAGATCTTCTGCGATGATGCTCGCGGTGTCAAAATCAATCCGCTGATTAATGGCGGCCAGAATCCCGTTGTGCATCAACTCTTGCATCACCCGTGGAACGGGCAGACCCAAACGCGAGGCAAAATCGCGTACGGTGATGACATCGGTGACGGCAACCTTCTTGAGTTCCTCTGGTTTGCGTTGTGCCTTTCGCAAGGCGTACGCTTTCTGCTCTTCTACCTTCTGCGTGAGCCGTTCTTTACGCTTCATTTCCCCCCACGCCTCTATGATGCGCTGGGCTTGGCGCGTATCCACCTTGATCGCCTTTTTGCCAACGGCAAAACCGAGCTCCGGGAGTTTTTCCTGCAGCTCGCGCGGATGGACGCGCAAACGCCTGGCCAGCTCGGTGATATTCATAATTCCCGTAGGCGATCCTAGTCCCACCTTGGCGGAGCGAAGGATCTTGCAGACACGGTTCACGAAACTGCTGCGAGTTTACGAGAAAAACGAAAATCGGTCAATTCTGCTAGGATGAAATGGATAACGATCAACCCCCTATGTCTGGTTTCCTCCTTCTGAACAAACCCGCCGGCCTGACCTCACACGATGTGGTG
Source organism: Candidatus Parcubacteria bacterium (assembly GCA_016882235.1). GTDB lineage: Bacteria > Patescibacteriota > Patescibacteriia > UBA9934 > GWF2-40-263 > VGKU01. The sequence continues at coordinate 3,363 of VGKU01000002.1, read as the reverse complement.
AACCGTATCCGCGCTTGGAGCAAAGAGCGGCGTGTGGGCCATGCGGGAACGCTTGATCCCTTTGCCACGGGCCTGTTAATCGTGGGCGTGGGCCGCGAGGCCACGCGCGAATTCCCCAAACTCGTTGGCCTGGACAAAACCTACGAGGCGACATTTGTCCTGGGCGCAAGCTCCGATACCGACGACGTGACCGGCAACATCCGTCCATCCATGATCGGGATTACACCGAGCACGGAACAAGTCACCGAGGCGCTCCAACAATTCATCGGGGAGATAGTACAAGTCCCGCCGGCGTACAGCGCCGTCAAAATAGGCGGCAAAAAACTTTATGAAGCCGCTCGCGCGGGAAAGCCGATTGAGGCGAAACCAAGAAACGTGCGCATCTATGACATCACCGACATCGTGATGGATGATCGCGCCATGACACTTTCCTGCACGATCCATTGCTCGTCGGGCACCTACATCCGCGCCATCGCGCGCGACCTCGGACGCGCCCTTGGCACCGGCGGCTATGTCCAAACCCTGCACCGTACGACGATTGGCCCGTTCACAATGGAAGAGTCCACACCGAGTTCCGACCCCCGTCTCATCCCCATAAATACGCTGCTTTCGCGCCTTTGACACGCCACTGCTTTTTTGCTAACTTGAGCGCGTCCTTACCTAACGAATTTCGTGTTTCCATGAAGCCGACAGGACGCGGATCGCCACTATGTTTTCGACCGTTTGCTTTTTCGCAACAACCTTCGATCGTGCCTTCCAGATGAAGGAACTTTTGGCGTAAATCCATTCCAACTCCGCGGCTTCTTGGCGACAAGACGCAATTTTATGATCTCTCTACAACTGATCGTACTGCTCGTGGTGAGTCTCCTTCTGGGAGCGGCCGCGGGCTACTTGTACCGCAAGACGCTCGGCACCAAAGCGGCTGACCAGGCAGAGGCGAGAGCCGAAAAGATGATCGCCGAGGCCAAAGCCAAACAGCAAGAGATCCAACAGGAGACGAAAAACGAAACGCAAAAACTCCTGCTGGAAGCCAAGGAGAAATCCATGACCGTCATGGAGGAAGCCAAACGCGAGGAACAAGCCATGCGACGCGACCTGCAAGACCAGCAGCGCCGTCTGGAAAACCGCGAGGCCATGTTTGACAAGAAACTCCTGGAAGTGGAAGACAAAAAAACGAAATTGGAGGAGCGGACCAAAGAGATGGAAACGTTGCGCGCGACGATTGAAGCGCTAAAAGAGGAAGAGGTTGCCAAGCTTCAGAACATCGCCGGGCTTACGCGTGAGGAGGCCCAGGAACGATTGATGAAAGAGATTGAACAGGATTCGCAAGAAGCGCTCACCAACCGCCTGCGCAAGCTGGATGAGGTGACCGAGGAGGAACTGGAGGTGAAATCGCGAAAAATTCTGTCGCTCGCGATGACGCGCTTTGCTTCGTCGGTCTCCACGGATACGACGACAACCAGCGTTGAACTCCCCAACGACGAAATGAAAGGCCGCATCATCGGCAAGGAAGGTCGCAACATCAAGGCGATTGAAATGCTCACCGGCACGGAGATCATCGTGGACGATACGCCCCAAGCGATCACCATCTCCGGTTTCTCTCCTATCCGCCGCCAGGTGGCCAAACGCGCCCTGGAAGCCCTGATCAAAGACGGCCGCATCCATCCGGCTCGGGTGGAAGAAGCCATCACGGACGCCAAAAAGGCGCTCGCGCTTGATCTGCGCAAAGCCGGCGAGGACGCGCTCTATCAACTCGGCCTTCCGGTGTCATCCATTGATCCCAAGCTCGTGTCCATCCTTGGGCGCATGAAGTACCGCACGAGCTATGGCCAAAACGCCCTGCAACACTCCATTGAGGTTGGCACGATCGCCGGCATGGTCGCCGAAGAGCTCGGCGCGGATGTCTTTGTGTGTAAGAAAGGCGGACTGTTCCATGACATCGGCAAGGCTGTAGACCACGACATGCAAGGAGCGCATCCGGAGATCGGGTACAATATCATGAAAAAATTCGGGTTCCCCGAGGAGCTCTGCTACCAGTCCATCGCGCACCACGAAGACCGCCCGCGCACGATTGAAGGCGCGATCGTCAAGGCCGCAGACGCGATCTCGGGTGCGAGGCCCGGCGCGCGCAAGCAATCCCTTGAACAATTCATCCAACGCATGGAGGAACTGGAACGCACTGCTTCGTCGTTTGATGGAGTGGAAAAAGCGTATGCGATCCAAGCGGGCCGCGAAATCCGTGTGTTCGTCCAACCCCAGAAGATTGACGATCTGACTGCCTACAGACTTGCCAAAGAAGTGGCAAACAAAATTGAGGCGGAACTCTCCTACCCAGGCGAAATCCGCATTACGGTCATCCGCGAAACCCGCGTGATTGAGTACGCCCGCTAGGTTGCTTGACGTGAAAAAACGTGCAAAGATACTTCCATTGGTAGCGGGTAGTTGGTACAAGCGAGAAAAATGCGTATACTAGCAACGAACTTCCTCCTACCGGCGACTCTCCCCTATGAACAAAGCCGAACTTGCCAACCGTCTTGCCGAAAAACTGAACGTGTCAAAAAAACTGGCCGAAGATTTTGTGGCCGGCTTTGAAGAAGCTGTGACGCGCGCGCTTTTGCAGGGCGACGAGGTGACCATCGCCGGTTTTGGAACCTTCAGCGCGCGGACGCGCAAGGGCCGCATGGGCGTCAATCCGCAAAAACCGTCCGAGCCAATTCAAATCCCGTCCGTCGTGGTCCCAAAGTTTAAGGCGGGCAAGGCGCTGAAGGATACGCTCAAAGGAAAACGCACGGTGCAAGAGTAAACGCCGCGCAAAATGATTCTCCCCAGTTGATAAAAAGCCGACGACGTACGTTGCCGGCTTTTTGGTTTGGCGGTTACGGGCAGGCGAGTTCGTGGAACCACGCCTCAGGACGCGCGGCGAACGTTCACTCGCGCGGACGCAAGAGATAGAACACTCCCGCGCCCAGTGCAAGCACAAGTCCGCACACGAGCCATACCGCGACAATCGTTTCGGTTGTGTCCGGCCGCCCGTCAATCCCTATCCAGACAAACAGCGGCACGACGGCAAAACCCGCGCGGCCGATGAGTGAGGCAAGCGAGCCGAAGGTGGCTCGGTAGGCACTCTGTACGCGGTGCTGGACAAAGCTGTCCGTGAGCGGCTGGAACATCCCGCGCCCGACCTCATGCACAAACAAGGCGGAAAGCGCGAGCGTGATCCCAGACCCCAGCGCGAAGGAGGCCAAGCTCACTCCGCAGAGCAGGAGCGCGAGCGCGATGTAACCCCCCTCCGTCCCCTGCGGGATCGTCAGATGCCGCACGCGGTACCCGGCCGCCGAGTAGGCGACATAGATGACCGCCCAG
>VGKU01000001.1 GCA_016882235.1 Candidatus Parcubacteria bacterium | reverse complement strand
CGGCTCGTCGGTTCGCCTGACGATTGATGCGGCCTTCCAAGCGTTCATTGAAGAACGTCTGCAAAATCTGTTTCGCGCCGGCGGCGCGTCGCGCGCGTCCGTGGTCGCGTTGGATCCGCAAACCGGTGAAGTGTATGCGCTGGTCAGCCTACCTGGGTACGATGCAAACGGATTTGCCCGCGGTATTGATCAGGAATCGTTTGCAGCGCTCATGAACGATCCAGATCAACCGTTGTTCGCGCGGGCGATTTCCGGCGAGTTTCCTTCCGGCTCAACCTTTAAGCCGTTTATGGCGTATGCGGCGCTCGCCGACGGGTTGGTCAACGAACACACTTCATTCGTTTCTTCAGGCGGTTTAAACGTGGGTGGTTGGTTTTTTCCGGATTGGAAACCCGGCGGGCATGGTGTCACAGACGTTACGAAAGCCATCGCGCAATCCGTGAACACCTATTTTTACATTGTCGGCGGCGGGTTCAATCAGTTTAACGGATTGGGGGTTAAACGCATAACGGATTATGCCGCGCTGTTTGGGTTTGGATCGCCAACTGGCTTGGACTTGCCCGGCGAAGCGGATGGATTTTTACCGTCCAAAGCCTGGAAAGAGGAGGTGAAAGGCGAGCGCTGGTATGTCGGGGATACCTACCATCTGGCAATCGGGCAGGGGGATTTTTTAACGACGCCCTTGCAGATGGCTGTAGCGACCGGCACGATCGCCAATGACGGCGTGCGCATGAAACCGCGCGTGTTGGAGGAAACAGTGCAAGCAGGTGAACCGATTTCGGGATTGGACTCAACGGCGATGCGCATCGTCAAACGCGCGATGCGCGAGACCGTCCTGTCCGGGTCAGCGCGATCCCTGTCTGGATTGCCATTTTCATCGGCCGGAAAAACGGGCACAGCCCAAGCGCCGGGTCATGACCGTTTCCATTCATGGTTTGCAGGGTTCGCACCCTATGAGAATCCCAGGATCGCCCTGGCTGTGTTAGTAGAAAACGGCGGGGAATCAACCGATGCGGCCGTCCCCTTGGCGCGGGAGATGCTGTACTGGTGGCTGATGACGAACCGGGGGGCGCTCCGGTAATCTCCTGAGGGTTATCACCCGTTTCCTCAAGAAGTATGGTATGATCAGTTCGTATGCAGAAGGCGCATCTTTTTTTACTGTTTGCCATTTTGGGTTTGATGCCGTTTGGGATCAAGGCGCAGGAGCAGGGAGAAGTTCAGGAGCCCAGAGAGGTAAGAGCGGTGATTGTGGAGATGGAAGGCGAGACGGTATTTGAGGCCCAGACGGAACAAGGCGAGATTTTCCGCGTGGATACCGCATTATCCTATCCTCAAGGTCTCTCTTTCACGCTCGCTCCCGACGATCGGGTCCTCCTGCGTATCGTGGAGATGCCCGACGGGACCCAACAGGTGTTCTTTGACGATAAAATTCGCACCCAGCCGCTTCTGATCCTGTTCCTCCTGTTCGCGCTTTCCGTGATTGTCGTCGGCTTCTTCCGAGGCGTCTTCTCGCTCATCGGCCTGGCTGTCACGGTCGCCATCCTGTTTGCCTTCCTGTTCCCAAGTCTCATCGCTGGCCGCGATCCCATTCTCTTCACCGTCCTGGCTTCCATCCTCATTCTTTTCGTCAACATCCACATCTCTCACGGCTTCCACCGGCGCACCTTCTTCGCCTTCCTTGGCACCACGGGCGGTCTGGCCCTCACCTGGCTCCTCACGAGCGTCTTCAGTCGCGCCTCCTCGCTCTCGGGCCTTGGGGCCGAGGAGGCCAACGTGCTCATTTGGAAACTGGATGCGATCACCGATTCCGTTGGTATCTTCATCGCCGCGGCCATCCTCGGTACGGTCGGTGTGCTGGATGATGTCGCGGTCGCTCAATCTGAAATTGTGGAAGAACTCTCTGTGGCCAACCCACAGCTCACCCGCCGCGACCTGTTCGCCAGCGCGATGCGCGTCGGCCAGCACCACATCGCGTCCACCGTCAATACACTCGTGCTCGTGTACGCCAGCGCCGCGCTCCCGATGTTCCTCCTCTACTTCTCCCACTCGTCGGATGTCTCCAGCTTCCTCAACAATCAGGCGGTCGCCGAGGAGATCGTCCGCATACTGACCGGTACCATTGCTCTGATCCTGACCGTGCCGCTCGCGACGGCTCTCGCAACGATTCCGCGCATTGACAAGCGTGCCAAGAACCGGAAAGATAACGCAATCCATTGAAAACGGGTTTATGTATATCTCCAAAGAAGGGTTGGAAAAATTGAAACAGGAATTGGACCAGCGCGTGCACGACACGCGTCGGAATATCGCGGAGGCGATCAGCGTCGCAAAGGAACACGGAGACCTCTCCGAGAATTTTGAATACCAGGACGCCAAAGAACAGCAGGCGCTCAACGAAGCGCGGATCGCGCAACTGGAGGAAATGGTGCATAATGCGGTCGTCGTGGAAGAAACCTCCGGCGGCGACGTGATCCAACTGGGCTGTACATTTCGCGCGCGTATCAACGGCCGGGAAAAAACGTACCAGATGGTCGGTTCGCACGATGCCGATCCGGTCGCGTGCAAAATCAGCAACGAATCGCCGCTCGGGCGCGCGCTCATCGGCCATGGCGCTGGGGAAGATATTCTTGTAAAAACGCCCGCAGGGGAAGTCGCGTATACCATTTTGGAAATCATCTAACTATGCAGGATGAACGATCGGCGCGCCGCGCGCGCCTGGAAGCGCTTCGTGCGCACGGAGTGGATCCCTATCCTTACACGGTTGAACGCACGCACACGCTTGAACACGTGCTGGCGTCGTTTTCCGATCTGGAAACAACCGGATCGTCCGTGACCGTGGTCGGGCGCGTCCGTCTGGCGCGTACACACGGGGGCCTCACATTTTTACAATTACAAGACGAGAGCGCCACGATGCAGATGGCGCTAAAGAAAGATACTCTGGGCGAGAAGGCCTACGCGTTTTTCCAGGACACGATTGATCTGGGAGATTTTCTTGAGATCAACGGAACGGTGTTTGTCACCAAAAAAGGCGAACAAACCCTGCTAGTTTCTTCTTACCGGCTCCTCTCCAAGGCGCTTTTGCCCCTGCCCGAGAAGTGGCACGGACTGACGGATGTGGAAGCGCGTTACCGCCAGCGCGAGCTGGATCTGCTTTCAAATCCTGAGGTCAAAGAACGATTTTTGAAACGCTCGCGGCTTCTTTCGTCCTTGCGTCGCTTTTTAGACGGCCGCGGATTTCTGGAGGTGGAGACGCCGATCCTCCAGCCCATTCCTGGTGGGGCCAATGCGCGTCCGTTCATCACGCACCACCACGCGCTTGATGCGGATTTGTATTTGCGCATCGCGCCGGAACTGTATCTCAAGCGGCTGTTGGTCGGCGGGTTTGAAAAGATTTACGAAATCGGCCGCGTCTTTCGCAACGAGGGGATTGATTACGCGCACAATCCGGAGTTTACAATGCTTGAGTTGTATTGGGCGTTTGCGCACGGACGCGATGCGTTTGTGGATTTTATGGAAGAAATGATTCGGACGATCACGCAGGAGACGATTGGATCTTTGCGTGTGCCGTTCGGGGAAGGGCAGATTGATTTTTCCGGATCGTGGCCGCGCAAGACATTCCGTGAGGCGATTTTGTCAGCAACCGGAATTGACATGGATACGCTGAAAGATGAGCGCGCCGTGGAATCCGCGGCAAAAGAACGGAAACTGGCGGTGGATTTTTCCGATTGCGTCGGGCTGGGTGAATGCCTGGATGAACTGTACAAAAAAACGGCGCGGGAAAAAATCATAGAACCAACCTGGATTTTTGATTATCCGATTGAACTCAAACCGCTCACCAAAGCCAGTCCGGAAGATCCGACAAAAAGCGCGTCCGTTCAGCTCGTCGTACACGGCATGGAAATCGTCAATGCCTATTACCATGAAATTAATGACCCCTTGGACCAACGTGGGCGTTTTGAGGCGCAGGAGGCCCTGCGTAAACGCGGAAGTGATGTGGCCCAGCATCTGGACGAGGAGTTTTTGGAAGCGCTGGAACGCGGAATGCCTCCCGCGAGCGGGATGGGGCTTGGCATTGACCGATTCGTTGCGTTTTTGACGGACGCCCCGAACCTGAAGGAAGTGATTTTGTTCCCGACCTTGCGACCCAAAACGTCGAATGAGTTCACAGAATAACGTTTGGTTTTGCTATGGCGACACGCGCGCTGGCGTTTGGGACATTTGACGGTTTGCATGAAGGACATGTGTTTTTTTTGCGCATGGCGCGTTCCTTCGGTGATGCGTTGTTTGTCGCCGTGGCGCGCGATGCGCAGGTGCGCGCGCTCAAAGGGCACGAGCCGCGTTTGAGAGAAACAGAACGATTGGACGCCGTTGCCGCGCTTGGGTTCGTGGACGACGTGCGATTGTGCGATGAGGGCTTGAGCACATTTGGGATTCTGGATGATGTCAACCCGGACGTGATTGTTTTGGGACACGATCAGCAGGAACTGGAGTCAGCTCTGCGCGCATGGATGCAGACGCATCGGCACATTCCGATCCGGTCCGTGGAGGAGGTGGAAACCGGGCGTTGCGCGCATTGTTCCTGTGGCAACTGACTATGCATCGGACTTGGGTGGAACTCGACGAGCAGGCGCTCATCTCAAACATTAAAACGTTGCGTGCCCTTTCAGAGGGGGCGCGTTTTTGTGCCGTCGTGAAAGCAAACGCGTACGGCCATGGGATGAAGGAGGTGGCGCAGATTGCCAGCAGAGCAGGGGTCAGCGCGTTTGCGGTGGACGAACTTGACGATGCGCTCGAGCTTCGAGCGTTGTTTCCAAGCGCGCTCATTGTGGTGATCGGCTATGTCATGTTTCACCGGTTTGCCGAGGCCATTCGCGAAAATATTGAACTGACCGTTTACGACAGGGAAGGGGTCTTGCACGCCGAGACCATCGCGGCATCCACCGCGTCGGCCGCGCGTATCCATGTGAAAGTGGAAACCGGCACGTCGCGGCAGGGGGTGTTGATGGACGATTTAGACGATTTGCTGTTGGAAATCGGCCGAAGCAAGCACCTTGTTCTGTCGGGTTTGTCTACGCATTTTGCAAACATTGAGGACACAGCCAATCCGGAATACGCCTCCCTGCAGTTTTCACGGTTTACAGAGGCCGTCGCGGCGGCCACACGGCATGGATTTTCGCCGGAGTTTATCCACTGCGCCTGTTCAGCGGCCATTCTGCTGTTTCCCGATACGCATGGAACTCTGGTGCGCGCGGGGATTTCCCTCTATGGCCTTTGGCCAACGCCGATGATTGAGGAACTGATCCGCAAGCAGAATATCTCGTGCGATTTACGGCCGGTCTTGCGGTGGAAAACGCGAATCGCGCAGATCAAATCGCTTCCGACTGGCACGCCGATCAGCTACGGGCTCACCGAGCGGCTCAAACAGCGCAGCCGCATCGCCGTCTTGCCTGTGGGGTACTGGGACGGGTATGACCGGCGATTGTCGTCCGTGGGGGAAGTGTTGGTAGGTGGGCACCGGTGCAAGGTTATGGGACGGGTCTGTATGAACATGATCATGGCCGATATCTCGGCGGTTCCGAAGGTGGAAAAGGAACAGGTGGCGACGCTCATCGGCGTGGACGGTCGTCACGAAGTGACGGCCGCGGAGCTCGCGCGCAAATGTCAGACGATTCCCTATGAGATCATTGCGCGGATCAACCCACTCTTACCACGGGTGATTGTGGGGTAGCCGTTGCCTATGCGCAAGCGGGACTTTTTTCAACGCAGCCAGCAAAAAAAATACGAGGAGCGGACGTATCGCAACCCGTATTTTCGAGCCGATACATCCACGGCATTTTCGCGATCGCTCTGGATAGCCCTTGCCATCTGTGGTGTCATTTCGGCCATCTCTGCGTTTTTCTTCCTGCATCCCTTTTTCAACATCACACGCGTGCATATCGTCGGGGTGAAACATTTGGATCGCGTCCAGCTCGTTCAGGCCATTCATCGAGATCTGCGCAAAAACCGGTTTTTGTTTGATCCTGGCGCCTTTGCTACGAAACTCAACAGCACGTTTGCCTTTCGCGATTTGCAAATCGTTCAACAGGGAAGACTGGTTGAGATGCGACTCGTGGAGCGCACATCTCAGCTTATTTGGAAGACGGGCTCCCAGACGGCCGTCGTAGATCTGGAGGGCGTGGTGATCCGACTGTTAGATGCCGCAGACGAGTTGGAACATCTCTCAGCGATTCTGCCACTGTTCGTGGACCGAAATGCTGTTTCCGTCGCGGTAGGGGACATTGTCCTGACGCGTGAAGAAACGGAGGCTGTGTTCCGTTTCCATGAACACCTTGGGGCCCAAAGCATTACGTTTGTTCAGACGGAATTTGATCGCCTGGCAGGCAAGTGGATCGGTGTGGTCACCTCCGACGGCTATCGCATTCTATTTGATGCCTCAACAGATGTTGATCTTCAAGCCGCGCGTCTGGAGACAGTCCTGCGTGAAAAATCCCCAGATCGAAGCAAGCTGGAGTACATTGATTTGCGATTTGGCGATCATGTCTATTTCAAATAGAGCAGAGACACGTAAGTGCTTACAGTGAAAAAAGAAAGGAGAAAAACTGTGGCGTCGTAAAATGTAAATGGGGGAGAGGGTTGAAGAGAGGAGAGAAGAGAACACAGAGACATCCGGGAAAGAACCACGCACGGTGTACGACGCTAGCAGATGCTTAGATGGATGTCTTACAGCGGCGCTAGCCGTCGCTGTGAGTTCATTGTACGTTATGCGCTAAAGTGAATTCCAAGCACATTGTAGGACGCTAGCAGAGGCTTGTATCAGTGTCTTACAATGTGCGCTATGTTATACGACACATGAGAAACGGCTAGCGCAGTTATGATGAGTTCCAAGCACATTGTGTGACGCTAGCAGAGGTTTGTATCAGCGTCTTACAATGTGCGCCATGTTATACGACACATAAGAAATGGCTTTCGCCATTTCTTATGTGTCGTATAACATTTATTGTGCGACGCCTCAAAATCGTTCAAATAAGTTTGTGAGGTAGAGGACAAGGAGAATGATCGCACCCATGAAAAAGGAGGTCAGGCTGAGGAGTACAAGCGCCTTAACGGTTTCATCGTCTGTGGCAGCTCCCTTGATCATAGAAAAGCTGACGCCCAAAAAAATGACGGTGGGAATACCAACGAAGATCCATCCGAGAACGAAGAACGCCAGTTCAAGAGTCATACAGGACGCTATCGAGATGTCAGGTAGTTTATTGGATTGACTGGAATGCCGTTTTTACGCACTTCAAAGTGCACATGCGGACCGGTAGAAAGCCCGGTGTTCCCCACCGCTCCAATCACGCTTCCGCGTTGTACGAACTGATCCGCTGTCACATCCACACGCGACATGTGCGCATACAGCGTCGCGAGTCCGTTGGCGTGGATCACCATCACATAATTGCCGTACTGTCTTCCCTTCCTCGCCCAGGCTACATATCCGGAAGCGGCGGCACGAATCGGTGTACCGGTCGGAGCCGGCAAGTCCACGCCGGAGTGCTCAAATAGGCGCCGAAATGGGTAGGTTGGATCATGAAAACCGGAAGAAATCCCACGCGCAGACGGGTCAATCGGCCAGGAAAGCGCGGAGACATCCCCGGCTTGATCATTGGCGATCAGTCGGTCTTCCAGGCGCTGTTGGAGCGCAGAAATCTGGTTGTTGATGAACGATTGTTCTTCCCGTAATTCGCGAACCAGTGTCCGAAACGCATCCTCTGAACGCTGTGTCTGCGCCACCAGCAGACTCTGCGCGCCGATTTCTTCCTCCAGCCGCGTCTTTTCCGCCGCGAGCGCACCCTCCAACTCTTCCATGGTTTTCTTTTTTCCTTCCTGAATTTCTTGTTTTTCCTCTACAGCCGCCTTGGCTCGTTTGGTCTTCTCCAGCGCGTCTTTCAGGTCAGCGTTGATGGTCTCAAGCGACTGGACTTCATCAAACAGTTCGGAGAGCGATTTGGATCCAAAGAGCGCTTCAATGGCCAAGTTTTGATCTTTTGTTTGAATTTTTTGGAGCACGCCCATCATCAACCGTTTATGCTCTTCCAGATTCCTCTGCAGTTGCATGAGCTGTTTTTGCAGGAGCGAGAGTTCCGTATTGATGAGCCCGATCTGTTCTTTGGTTTCTGTGATTTCCAATTCGGTTTTCGCAATCCGATTGTCCAACAGTTCCAACTCAACTTGGAGGCTCGCTTTTTCGCGCTGGACCGCCTCAATTTTTTTCTGGTATTCGCCGATGCGCTTGTTAATCTGTTCAATGCTCCCTTTGCGTTCCGCGATCTGGCGGTTAAGAACACCCACATCTTCTTGCGCCATCGCAAAGACGCCTCCCGCAAACAGGGATGCGCTTATGAGAATCGCGCTAAGCAAGTAGCGAAGTCGCATGATCAATGCGGCGAATCGTTTCCTCCTTTCCCAAGACCCAGGCAAGTTCATGTGGTCCGGGTGAGCGTTTGGCGCCCGAAAGCGCAACGCGCAGGGGCCACAGCACATTGCCGGTCCCGAGATTCCTCTCTTCAATATACCGTTTCAGCGTTTCTTCCACCAGTCCGGGTGTTGAAAACGTTTTGTCATCACAGGCATCCATTCGTTCGCGCACCCCCTTGAGCTGTAACAGGGCATCTTCCCTGTCTGCTGTTTTCCAGACGAGCAAATCTGGGGAAATATCTGGTTGATGAAGGTACATGGGGATGATGTTGCGGATGTCAGACAACAAGGACATACGCGTTTTTTCTACATCACAGACCTTTTGAAGAAGCTGTTCTGGCACGTCCCCTGCCCCGTGTTCAAGCCAGGGCCGCACACGCAAGGCCAACTCGTCGGCCGGAAGGTTTTTGAGGTACTGTCCGTTCATCCACAGGAGCTTGTTGACATCAAAGACGGCTCCACTCTTATTGAGTTTTTTGAGGTCAAACGCTGCAATCAGCTCCTCGCGGGAATAGATCTCACGATCGCCTCCCGGATTGAATCCGAGCAAGGAGACATAGTTGCCAAGCGCTTCTTCCAGAAAGCCCTTTTCAAAATAGTCCTCCACAGAAACATCACCCTGGCGCTTGGACAGTTTGGAGCGGTCGGGATTGAGAATCAGGGGCAGATGCGCAAAAACCGGCAACGGGAAACCAAACCATTGGTACAGTAAGATATGCTTGGGGACCGAGGAGATCCATTCTTCGCCGCGAATGACGTGCGTTATTCCCATCAAATGATCGTCCACAACGACGGCGAGGTGATACGTCGGAAACCCGTCGGCTTTGAGAAGCACTTGGTCGTCCAGTTCTTTATTCTGGATAGTCACCCGTCCGCGCACCTCGTCTTCAAAAGACGTTTCGCCTTCCGGTATGCGCATACGCACGACCGAGGCATCTCCGCGCGCGATCCGTGCCTCTACCTCATCCGTCGCTAATGTCAAACACGCGCGATCGTATTTTGTCGGCTGTTTGGCGGTCTGTTGGACCGCGCGCAACTCCTCCAAACGTTCTTTGGAACAAAAACATCTATACGCGTGGCCGGCTTGCACCAGTTGTTGTGCGTGTGCGCGGTAGATCTCCAGACGCTCCGACTGAACGAATGGTCCCTCATCCACATCAATCTCCATCCGTTTGAGCGTACGCAGAAGCGACTCCACCGCCCCCTCCACATAGCGCGAGCGGTCCGTGTCCTCAATGCGCAAGACGAACGCGCCCCCGTGCTTGCGGGCGAAGTAGTAGTTGTATAACGCCGTACGTAGGGATCCGATGTGCAGGAACCCCGTGGGCGATGGCGGAAAACGGGTTTTTATCTTGTCCATACAGAAATGATTTCATGAAAAACACTCCTGACCGCTTTCCAAAACCTCCGAAACCTTAGTGTATCCCATGCGACCGTAAGCGGGAAGACGATGACCGCGCGCCAGATGCGTCGGATGCGGCTGGGTTCAATCAGCACACGCCAGACCCACTCAAAGCCGCTACGGCGCATCCAGTGTGGACAGCGCGCGCGACGGCCACTCACCATATCGAGCGCACCGCCGATGGCCATTGCGATGTGCAGCGTCGGGACCTGTTCCAACGCGTCCAGACAAAACCGTTCTTGTTTCCCCTGCCCCAACGCGACGGCGATGACATCCGGTTGATGCCCGCGCACGTTGTCCCAGACCGTTTTAGAGACAGCAACCGTCTGAAACGAGCCAGAGAGCTCGCCGGGATTCATCGCCACCACCTCAAGGTCGGCCATCTGTGTTTTCAGCGCGAGAGCGGCGCGTTCTGCTACGAGATCTGCTCCTCCCAACAACAGAAGCCGTTTCTTTTTCCGCGCACAGACACGCGCGCACAACAAGAGCGTGTCCACGCCAGTCACGCGTTCCTCAATGCGTTCCTGGCCTAGCGCCGAGGCGGCAAACCGAAGACCGATCCCATCAGGCAGGGAGAGCGAAGACTGATTGAGAAGTTCGGCAAACGCACGGTCTTTCCGTGCCGTAAGCAGGAATTCCGGATTAGGCGTAAAGATGGTGTGACGGCTGACTTGGTCAAGCCAGTGTGTCAGGGTCTGTTCCAAGCGCTCTTGTCCAATCGCATCAATTCTCACGCCAAATAGCGTCACCATAGTCCCTGTAGCTCATGAGATGGCTTTAAAGCCCGTTTTCTGTTTCCAATGCTAGCATACTTTTACTTTACAGCAGCTCTCCACCACGGATTTGGGGATATTTTCGCTTGACGAAATCGGATTAGCACTCTATGATAGCGAGTGCTAATCATGGCGCTTCGCCAGGAGACGAACATGGCTTATGCTTCCCAATAATTTTACCCTCAAGTCCCAAGAAGCGCTCCAAAGAGCGCACCATATCGCCGTTGAATTGGGCCAGCAGGCTCTTGAGCCGATCCACCTGCTCGCGTCCCTCATCTCGCAGGATGACGGTATTGTCGCACCGGTCATTGACAAGATCACGCCCATGCGCGACCGCCTACACGCGGACGTGGACGAAATTCTGCAAACGCTTCCAAAGATGGGCGGCGCTCCCGCAGGTGGCGGGATGATGCAGTTGTACATGAGCCAGCAGACCGCCGCGGTGCTGGCTGCGGCGCAGAAGGCGTCCAAAGAATTTACGGACGAGTTTATTTCCACCGAGCACCTCCTGCTTGGCCTGCTCACCAACAAGGCAATCGCGCGTCTGCTCTCCGGATATGAAATCACGGAAGAACATGTCATGCGCGCGCTCAAAGATATCCGCGGCAGTCAGCGTGTGGATACCCCCGAGCCGGAATCGCGCTACCAAGCGCTTCAGAAATACGGCATGGACCTGACCGAATCCGCGCGTCGCGGCGAACTGGACCCGATCATCGGGCGCGATAGCGAAATTCGGCGCATCATGCAGGTGCTTTCGCGCCGCACGAAAAACAATCCGGTGTTGATCGGTGAGGCGGGCGTCGGCAAGACGGCTATTGTGGAAGGACTTGCCCAGCGCATTGTCTCTGGCGACGTGCCGGAACTGTTGAAAGAAAAATCGGTCGTGATGCTTGACATCGGCTCCATGGTTGCGGGGACGAAATATCGCGGCGAGTTTGAAGATCGACTGAAGGCGGTCGTGAAAGAAATTGAGGGTTCCGACGGCCGGATTATTTTGTTTATTGATGAATTACATACGTTGGTCGGCACCGGGACGACCGAGGGAGGATCATTGGACGCGTCCAATATGCTCAAGCCCGCGCTCGCACGCGGGAAACTGCGCGCGATCGGTGCCACAACACTTAAAGAGTATCAGCGCTATATTGAAAAGGATCCTGCGCTGGAGCGACGGTTCCAGCCAGTGATCGTTGAAGAACCGACGATTGACGATACCATCGCCATTTTGCGCGGCATCAAGGAAAAGTACGAAGTGCACCACGGTGTCCGCATTTCCGATCCGGCGCTCGTGGCTGCTTCCCAACTCTCCGCCCGCTACATTACGGAACGACACCTCCCGGATAAGGCGGTGGATTTGGTGGATGAGGCGGCAAGCGCGCTTCGGATGCAGATTGATTCCATGCCCGAAGAATTGGACATGCTCAAACGCGACATCATGCGCCTAGAGATTGAACAGAAGGCATTGGTAAAGGAGGAGGACCGGACCTCTAAAGCACGACTGAAAGAGATTGAAAGGCAGTTGGCGGATTTACGCGAGCGGGCCGGAGCGCTGGAAGGCCGATGGCGCAACGAGAAGGAAAAAATTACCACGATTCAAGAAATTAAAACGGCCGTGGAGCGACTGCGCGCGCAGGCGGAGATCGAAGAACGTCGCGGCGATTTGGAAAAAGTGGCCGAAATCCGTTACGCGCAGATTCCGGCGCAGGAAAAGCGACTGCGTGAGACGGAACAAGCGCTTGCCAAACTTCAAAAGGAACGCGGTTTACTGAAGGAAGTCATTACGGAGGAAGATATCGCGACGGTTGTTTCGCGCTGGACACATATTCCGGTTGCTAAAATGCTTGAGTCAGAGCTGGCGAAACTCGCACAGATGGAAGAAAAGCTGTCCGCGCGCGTGGTGGGACAAAAAGAGGCGATTCAAGCGGTTTCCAACGCCCTTCGCCGGTCACGCGCCGGCATCGGCGAGGAAAACCGGCCGATTGGGTCGTTTATTTTCCTGGGACCGACCGGTGTGGGAAAAACCGAGCTTGCCCGTGCGCTTGCGCAGTTCATGTTCAACGATGAAACGGCGCTTGTACGCCTGGATATGTCCGAGTATATGGAAAAACACGCGGGCGCAAAGATCATCGGTTCTCCGCCCGGATATGTCGGGTACGAGGAAGGCGGACAGCTCACGGAAATAATCCGCCGTCGGCCCTACTCGGTGGTTTTGCTTGACGAGATTGAGAAGGCGCATCCCGATACCTTCAACCTGTTATTGCAAATTTTAGACGACGGACGTTTGACCGATGCGAAGGGGCGCGTGGTCAACTTCAAAAATACAATCATCATCATGACGAGCAATCTGGGATCGGATTTGATTTTGAGCGCGAGCACCACCGCGGCGCGGATGGGGTTTGACGACCACCGCGAGGCCAAGAGCGAGGAGGATGAGATCAAAGGACGCGTGATGGGTCTCTTGAAAGAAGCGTTTCGTCCCGAGTTTTTGAACCGTGTGGACGATATCATCATGTTCCATTCGCTTGGCAAACAGGCTATCGCAGAAATTGTGGAACTCCAGCTCTCGCGTGTGTCCAATCGTCTGAAGTCCCTGCGCGGGATCACCCTTGAAATTTCCGAGCCGGCGAAGACACTCATCGCCGAGAAAGGATACGACCCATCCTACGGAGCGCGTCCGCTCAAACGCGTGATCCAGAGCCTGATTTTGAATCCGCTTTCCATGAAAATTATCACCGGTGAGATCCGTGAAGGCGCACGGGTTGCTATTGGCGCCGCGCGCGGGGAAATTACGATGCGGGGCGAGAAACGACTGGCAAAGATGGCTGTTGGGACGGTATAATGCGGGAGAAGCCACGTCCATGCGTTTTGTTTCCCTCAAAAAAAGGCTCGTTGTCCTTTGGTTGACAACGCTTGCGGTGCCGCAGGCGTTGTTTGCGTTTAATCCGAACGAACTCGCAACGGACGCGGATCTGCTGGACGTTTATTCCACCACCAAAAGCGACCTTGCCCTGTTGCTTTCACGCGGGTCCCTTGCGAGGTATATGGGACCAGACGCCAGCGGACGACCCAAAAGCGCGGCGGACATCGTCTGGGATGCTTCTGAACAGTTTGGCATCAATCCACAGTTTTTGCTCGTCTTACTTCAACGCGAACAGAGTTTGGTGGAGGATCCTCGTCCGACAGAGGATCAACTGAACTGGGCGATGGGATACGCGGTGTGCGATGATTGTTCTAAACAGGACCCAGCCATCCAAAAATTCAAAGGGTTTGGCAACCAGGTGTATTACGCAGCCAAGCGCATTCGTGAATCCTACCTGAACGATTTGGAACGGCGTGGATTTACCGAATCGGGCATTGGCCCCGGACGCACCACACAGATTGACGGCGTCAGCGTCGTACCATCCAATAACGCCACAGCCGTTTTATATACGTATACGCCGCACCTGCATGGCAACCAGAACTTCGTTCGCATTTGGCAGCGCTGGTTCAACCGGCGACATGTGGATGGTACCCTCTTACAGGACCGTGAGACCGGCGGCATTTGGCTCATCCAAAACGGCTTGCGCCGGCCGATCACATCCCGGATCGCGTTTTTTTCCCGTTTCAATCCGGCAAGCGTCGTGACGGCAAGCGCACAAACGATTGAAACCTATCCGATGGGCCGGCCGATTCGTTTTCCGAACTATTCGCTCCTGCGGTCGCCACGCGGAACGGTGTATCTGATTGTGGATGACACGCGTCGCGGGTTTGTTTCGCAGGAGGCCCTGCGCGCGTATGGGTTCAATGGGGATGAGATTGTCGATGTCGCATGGGAAGATTTGGACGCGTATCGCGAAGGTGAACCGATCACGACCCAGACGCTCTATCCACAAGGGACGCTTTTGCAAAATCGGTCAACCGGCGGGGTCTTTTTCGTACAAAACGGCATGAAGCACCCGCTGTTGTCCCGCGAGATTTTGCTGACCCGTTTTCCCGCTGCGACCATCACTCCGGTCGCGCCGTCGGACCTTGACGCGTATGCGACCGGCACCCCACTTCCCTTTGCGGACGGGACCCTCATGGGTGCCACTGGATCGCCGGATATTTTTGTCGTGACGGACGGCACGCGTCGCGTGATCCAAGACGAAGCGACCTTTGCGGCATTCGGATGGAAGTTCAGCCAAGTCGTCTGGACCGGTGAACGCGCCGTCTTGTTACATCCACTTGGAGAACCGATCATGACCACCTCGGAAATCCTGGAAGCCGCTCTGTAATCGCTCGTTTTTCCACCTCACTTTTATGCTCTGTTTTGCCGCCTTTACCCCACATTCTCCCTTGCTTATTGAGACGATCGGCAAGGAAAATCTCAAGCACCTCGCCGATACCCGCGCGGCGTTTGCGCGTCTCTCCGCGGATTTGGAAGCGTCCGCTCCGGACACCTTGATCGTGGTGAGCGCGCACAGCACGGTCCATGCAAGTGCGTTCTCCATCAATCTGCACGACGAATATAGCGTGGATCTGCGCGAGTTCGGTGACCATACGACCTATGCCGAGTTCGCGCCGGATTTGGAACTGATCACAGCGGTTCAACGTCGCGCGCGCGACGAGGAGTTGCCGTTTGTCCTGGAATCCTCGCGTTCGCTTGAATACGGCAGTGGTGTCCCGCTCCTTCTCCTGTGCACGGCTCTCCAACCCCGAATCATTCCCGTTTCGTATTCTGGTCATGACCGTAAACAGCATCTCGCCTTTGGACGGCTTCTCAAAGATGTGGCGATCGCAACCGGCAAGCGAGTCGCCGTGATCGCCTCGGGAGATCTTTCCCATACGCTTACCTCCGATGCCCCCATGGGGTTTCGCAAAGAAGGCCAGGCGTTTGATGAGGCCCTGCGGCGGTCCGTGGAACAGCTCTCCGCCTCAACGATGCTGACCCTGGAAGAAGAGATTGTTGAACGCTCGGAGCAATGTGCCCTGCGCCCTTGGCTTGTCCTCCTGGGCCTCTTGGAACGGATGCAGGCGCGTCCAGAGGTCCTTTCTTACGAGGCGCCCTTTGGGGTCGGCTATCTCGTCGC
This sequence comes from Candidatus Parcubacteria bacterium, assembly GCA_016882235.1. GTDB lineage: Bacteria > Patescibacteriota > Patescibacteriia > UBA9934 > GWF2-40-263 > VGKU01. The sequence continues at coordinate 31,790 of VGKU01000001.1, read as the reverse complement.
CGAGTTCCATCTATGATTGCCGAGATCTATCCGCTCAGACGGATGCCGCGCGGGATCGGTGTGTTGGATTACCGCATTCCCGATGACATGCACGCCGCGCGCGGGATGTTTGTGGCTGTGCCCTTGCGCAAGCAAATGGTGTGGGGGATCGTTCGACGGGTGAAGGACGCCCCGCCCCGCGGGATCCGCGTGCGTTCCATCACAGACGTAGCAAAGCAGGAGGGCTTGCGCGAGGCGGAGCTCTCTTTTTTTGAAGAGCTTGCCCGATCCCTTGCGGTTTCCGTTTCAACGCTTCTCTACACATCCCTTCCGGTTCCACCCTCGCGCGAGAACACTCAGGTCCCCGCGCCTGCGGTTGGCACACCGCTCATGATTCCCAAGAGCGAGGCGGCAACGGTGGCGCGTCTTTCTGCACAACTCTCCTCCTGTCGCACGGCATTCGCGCAAGCGCCGGATCTCAAACGCATGGCGGCGGTGATTGCCGGCTATGCTGTCTTAAACCCGGAGAAAAAACTCTGTGTGGTCTGTCCTCATGTGCGGGATGTTCGCCTGCTAGCTCGGTTACTCGGCAATTTGTCCCCGCTCTGCGTGACCGGGGATGAATCCAACCGCGAGCGATACGCCCTGTGGCAGAACTATCGCCAACGCCCTCAGGGTGTTCTGATTACCACACGCGCCGGAGCGCTGTATGCAGACGCGCAAACGGCAAGTATTTTTCTCGTCCGTTCAGGACACCCTGACCATGCCCAGCACGACCGCAATCCGCGTCTGGACGCGCGTGAGGCCTTGCGTTTGTTCGCGGACCACATGACCACCGGATTCTATTTTTTGGATGTTTTTCCGCGCCCAGAAGACCTCTTGTTGTTCGGAGAAGAACAGGTATTGGCCTATCCCACCGGCAGCTATCCGGTGCTGATTGATCAACTCAAGGAACAGCCGGCGTCCGGGCACGCAATTCTCTGCGCGAGCACGGTTGAGGCCATCGCCCAGGCGCTTGAGCGCCAAGAGCGCGTTCTGCTCGTCTATAACAAGAAAGGATATGCGCGACGGCTGGTGTGCAAGGATTGCGCCGCTCAAGTTATGTGTCGAGCTTGCGGTCATCCGGTACGCGTCCACCGGCACACGACCGAATGCATCCTCTGCGGTGAGACAGCTCCGATCGCGCTCACCTGCCCCTCTTGCCGGGGCACAAAGATAGATCAGCGCGGGTTTGGAATTGAACGGATTGCCGATGCGCTTTCGCAGATGTTTCCGGACACTCCGTGTGCATTCATAGACGCTGAACATCAAGAGGATCGGGGAAATCGCATCGTTCTTGCAACCCGTTGGTATCTGGAAAATGCGTTTGACCCATCCGCGCCCGCGCGGTTTGGGTGCGTCGTACACCTGGATCCGGATACCCCGTTGTATTCCACCGATGTGCGAGCTTCGGCTTGCGCACTCTGGTCCCTTGCTGAATGGCAAGGCGCGGCCCATGCCATGCGCGCTCCCCTGTCTATCCAAACGCAGGAACCGCAATGGTTCGCGAGACATTTGGCCGAACCGATGGTTTTTTTGCGGGAGGAGCTTGCGCGGCGGAAAACGTACGGCCAGCCGCCCTATGAACGATGGTTGACCGTTGAACTGCGCGAGGCTGAACCGCACAAAAAAGAAATGGAGATGTACCGTTTAAAGGACGCTCTGGAGCGCCTGACGGATATCAGCGTGACGGTGGAGGGCGAACAACTGATCGTCCGTTGCGCTGGCCGTGCGTTTGAAGAAGCGCTCCCTCTGTTTGCAACGCTTGATGATCGGTTTATCATTGACATGCACGCGTTTGTAGGATAGATTCTAGATTCGACGAACGCTATTTATGCCAATGATCGTTCTCACAAGCCCAAACCCGAACCTGCGTCAACCGTCGCAGGCGGTTTCGGATACGGAAATCGTTTCACCAGAAATGAAAAAATTGGTAGACGTTTTAAAGGAGACCATGGCGGTGGAAAACGGTGTCGGGATCGCCGCGCCGCAAGTCGGCATCGGTAAGCGTGTCATTATCGTGGATACCGGTGCGGGGCCGCAGGCGTTTTTCAATCCAGTGATCACGCGTCGATCCCTGCAAAAAATAGAAAGCGAAGAGGGGTGCCTGTCTGTCCCGGAGGTGTTCGGGATCGTGCGCCGACATCGCGCCGTCACCGTGAAAGCCGTGGATGAATCCGGCAAACCGGTGACCATCCGTGCTCGGCAATTCCCCGCGATCGTCTTCCAGCACGAAATTGATCATCTTGACGGGATCCTGTTTATTGATAAAGTCGTGCGGTTCACAAAGCCCGAAAGGATGTAATGCTATGGATCTGCTCTTTTTCGGCACACAGAAGTGGGCGGCAACACTGCTTGAATGCGTCCTTGATGATCCGTTTTTTCGTGTCTTGGCGGCGGTGACCCAACCCGATCGTCCCGTCGGACGTGGCCACGCGCTGGAAGCACCTCCGGTGAAACAAACGGCGCTTGCGCGCGGGGTGATGGTGCTCCAGCCGGAAACACTCACGGACGCGGGGTTTCTGACGCTCGTGAACGCGCTTCAACCCCAGATCGTGCTCGTGATCGCCTACGGACGCATTCTTCCACAGCGTCTGCTTGACATCGCGCCGCTCGGATTCATCAATGTCCATCCATCGCTTCTTCCCCGTTGGCGCGGTCCTTCGCCCATCCAGGCGGCGATTGCGGCCGGCGACGAGGTTTCCGGCGTCACCATTATGCGTCTGGACGACAAGATGGATCACGGCCCCATTCTCGCGCAGGTCGAAATTCGTCTCGCACCGGATGAGACACCCGCTTCGTTCGAACAGAAAGTTCTGGCCGTGACGAAGCGCCTCCTGCTCAACACACTCAAGGAATACGCACAGGGTGTGGTTGCGCTTCGTGAACAACAGCACACGCGCGCAACGACCTGTCGTCTGCTCACGCGTGAAGACGGACGCATGGATTGGAATCGTCCCGCGGAAGAGCTTGAGCGCGCTGTCCGTGCCTACCAACCGTGGCCAGGCGCGTGGACGAGCGTATCCACAGGGACGCGCGAGAGCCGTCTCAAGATTTTGGAGGCAACGGTGGCGCCCAGCGTGTCTGGAGCGGCAAGAGGCCAGTTGATTGCAAACGCAAACCGCCTCTTCGTCCAAACCGGATCGGGTACACTGGAACTCCTCACCATCCAACTCGAAGGGAAACCGCCCATGTCTGCGCGCGCGTTCCTCTCTGGATACGCGCGTTCGATCGGAAACATCCTTGCTTGAAGGCAGGATTTCCCACAAAAGCCCCCAGGGGCTTTTTATTTTACTTCGCTTTGTAAGGAAACCGCCGAAGAGGGAGCGCGTGTTTGTTTTAAGAGCGGGAGGCCCGTGGGGACGGCCGTTTGGGGGATTGGGTGCGCTGGTGTGGGAAGAAAAGCCATGGTGAAAAGCAAGAATCCCAGTCCGATCGGATGATTGAGATACGGAGAAAAGGCGTGCGTCGCGTATAAGAAAACCAGACCAGAGACCAAACCGATACCGACCCACGCTTGGTGGGTATTTTGTTTCAGGAGTTGCACGACAAGCGAAACGAAAAGGAACAGGAAACCCAGAGGTCCCAGGATTCCCATTTTTAGCCAGAGTTCCAACCAACCCCACTCCATCGCATAGGTGGACCAGACGCCGTCTGGACGCAGTTCGCGCGCGCGTGGGTCGTCCGTGATAAACGAAACGCGTTGACCGAATCCACTGCCAAAAACGGGATGTTCTGCGATGGCGTTTTTCATGGGAGGGATGAGCGCCCAGCGACTGGAAACGGCGACGTCCGTTTCACTGCGCCGGCGGAGGGCGTCGGCGAGTTCTCCCCCGCCCAATCGTTGTGAAGGCAAGGGAAACAGGGCGACGACAAGGATAAGGATGATCGCGAAGACGCCGCCAAGGAATGTGCGCAGAGCCAGAGGAAACCACGCGCGCACGCCGGAACGAGCAAGCAGGATGAGAAGGACGAGAAAAGCCGCAGCGATTCCTATCCAGAAACTGCGCGAAAGCGAGAGGAGAATCACTGCGATCACCGAACCCAGCGCGACAGAAGCAGGCACTATTTTTCTGTGAGAAAAACTCATGAACGCGAGGAGAAGCGCGCCCAACGCCAGGGTGAAAAATTGCGATTGGATGAAAATACGATGCGTGCCGTTGCCGAGGTTGGTAATTTCGGCAAGGCGAATATCGCGCAGGAACACATAGCTTGAGCGCAGGATACCCTCGTCAAAATGGGTGAACACATACAGGATGACAAGCGTGAGCAGCAGATTCCAAACCGCGCCAGCGGCGAACAGTTGCAGGAGTTGATGTTTGCGCGCGGATGTCCATTCGGTCGTCAGGATCGGGAAGGCATAGAGCAGGTAGAGATAGGCGTTGCCGTCCTTGAACGCATCCAGCGTCGGCTGGGACGCAAGGCCGACCGTAAAGCCGATGAGAATCGCAAGCGTCAGGGGAATGAGCGGAGCGAAACGCCATGCGTGAAGGTGCGGAAGCGTGCCGGTGCGAATGAAGAAGACCGCCCAGCCGACAAAAAAGCCGATGAAGACGGCCATGCGCAGAGAAACGGGGATGGCGAGATCGTCGAAAAAAAAGAGATGGCCGTGCGGATTTGAGAAAAGCTCTCCAAAGACGGCGGCGAGGCCAAGCGACGGCTCGCGCGCGGCCAGGACGGCCGTGAAGACCGCTGCAAAAGCAAGCGGGAAAAGACCTGCGTCAAACCGATAGGCGAAGATGGCTACAAGACAGGCCACGAACATCGCGGCGAGTCCTCCCCAAAAGTGTTGATGAAAAAATTGTTCGCGCATACCTGTCTGGCGTCCAGCTAGATCGGCTTGATCAGAGAAGCCACAAAGGCACACAACACAAACACCGGTTCCAGAAGCCAGAACAAGGTGCCAATAGCCTTCCCATGATGCTTGCGCAGATAGTGGCGGATGCTCCGGCGCAAGAACGCTTGTTTCTTCAAGGTTGACACGCGGTCAAAACTGCTTCCTTTTTTGTGTTTCGCGGAAATATGCGCAACGTATCGCACGCGCCAGCCTGCCGTATTTGCGCGTTTGCAAAAATCCACCTCCTCGTACCACATAAAAAATCCTTCATCCAGCGCCCCGATCTGTTCAAGCACCTCCCGCTTGATGCAAAAAAATGCACCCATGACTTGGTTGACATCCGCGCTTTGCGTGTAGTCAAAGTCATCCATCCGCCACCGGGCGATGGAAGCCATCCGTGGGAACAGATGAGGAATCTTCAACAATAAGAACAACTGATCCGTCGGCGTTGGGAACCTCCAGACGCACTTCTGTTGCGATCCATCCAAATTTTTCAGGGAGATGCCGCCGATGCCGACGCGCGGATCACGAACCATCGCCTCACGGATTTCGTAAAGTGCGGGGGAGGTAAAGACGATGTCTGGGTTGAGCAGAACGATGAAATCCCCGTATGCATTCGCGATTCCCAAATTGCATCCTCCGGCGAACCCGCGGTTGCCTTCACTCCGAATGAGACGCACGCTCGGAAAGCGTTCCTCCACGCGCGACAGGTCGTCGCCTGATGCATTTTCCACGACAATCACATCCAGCTCCCCTCGTGTATGGTGCGCGAACAGTGACTCCAGCATCCGCTCAAGATAATCCGCCGTTTTGTAGTTGACGGTAATGGTGGAAATCATGAAAGGGAATGTTTTTTCACAATCACTTCGCGTGCTGCTTCGTACGCTCGAAGGGCTTTTGGTTTCCACCCAATCAGTCGCCACGGGAGGCGATACGCGATGGAGGGGAGCCACGCGGAAATCCCTTGCCTGCCCGGTACGTGTTGGATCTGAAAAAGGTCTGCATCTATCGCCACACCGTGCTGTCCGCGCTCAAGCATGGTGAGCCACACGTCCCAATCTTGAAATCGCTTCAGCGTCGGGTCAAACCCGTGAAAGTCAGAGGAGCGGATGAGCGAGGCCGAATGAATGTAATTGTTTTTCCGCAGGGCTTCGGGATCAAACGGCCGTGCGCGGAACCGGCGGGTGCCCCACCGGAATCCACTATACGCATAGGACGCTTCAGGATGCGCTGTGAGCGTTTCGCGGAGACGTTTGAGCATCTCTGGCTCGGCGATGACGTCCGCATCGCAAAACAGCAGAAACGCGCCCGTGGCAAGTGCCGCGCCGGCATTGCGCGCGTTCGGCGCTCCTTGATTGGCCTGATACACGTACGATACCTGTTCTCCAAACGTCCTGACAAGTTCGCGCGTGGAATCTGTAGAGCCGTCGTCCACAACAATGATTTGCGACGGCTGTTCGGTTTGCGAGAGGAGCGAACGGATGCATGCGCCGATCGTGGCGGCGTGCTGGTAGGTCGGGATAATCACGGAAATGTCGTTCACAGGTAGGGCACTAATTTTTTGCATTGAACAGCGCAGGTGAACTCCTCCTTCGTGCGCATCCGCGCGTGCAGTCCCAGTCGCTCGCGAAACGCCGCGTCTGCCACGAGCCGCGCGAGGGCATTGGCGAGTTCCGCCACATCCCCGGGTTTGACCAGGAGGCCGGTTTGTCCATCTAAGACCGCTTCGTCCACGCCTTCTATCCGTGACGCCACGGAAGGCACACCGTAGGCCGCTGCTTCCAGAAACACAAGGCCGAATCCTTCTTTGTCAATGGGATCGTCCAGCACGGGCATCACGAACAGGTCGGCACCGGCATAAAATTCTGCGAGTGTTTCATCAGACGTATCCGCATGGACCATGACTTCGTTTACACCGAGTTGATCGGCGGTTTGGAGGATCTCCGCGCGCAGAGGGCCATCGCCAACGATGTCATATCGAAACGCTCCGATCCTTCCCTCCTGCTTGAGCCGTGCAAGCGCTCTGAGCACGCTGAGATGGCCCTTGCGCGCAACCAGCCGGCCGACGGTGAGAATCCCAAAGGTGTGCGGCTCACGTCTTGGCGTTTGAAGAGATGTCTCAATGTTCTCCACACACGGATACACCACGACCGACGACGCGGCGAAGCGCGCGGTAACTTCCCGTGCAAGGGCGCTGGAATTGGCAACGACCACACGCGCCCCTTGGAGAATACGACCGGCAAGCACGCGTTTCCATCCGTTGCGTGACGCCAATCGCACATCCATGCCGTGCACAATCACGATGTAGGGTTTTTTTGTGATCCATCCAGCCACCATCGCCGCTGTTCCAAGCGGGAGGAGATGGCTCACGAGCGCGATGTCATACTCACCCCGCCGGCGGATCAACAAGCGGACACTCTTCATCCAGGATGGCCAAACAGTGCCAAGCAGATCGCTCGGCGAGGAGGCGACCTGCAGACGATCGCCCAGAAACTCCGCCAACCGCCCGAGGTAGCGTGCGACGCCTCCGCGATTGGGCGGATAGTCAAGCGTCACCAGAAGCAAACGGTTCATACGCGCGTGAGCGACCGGACTTTCACCCAGTCCGCTTTCGTAAACGAACGGGTGGCAACAAGCGCGAGACCATAGACCAGCGCGCACAGCGGAATCACGGCGATCCAACCGATGGCGGGCAACGCAAGGCGTCCGATTGCCGCCATGACGCCGCCGCTCAACAGGATCCACGACAGGTCGCGCAGGAACGCGGTGAAGCTGAATGAGGGAACAAGGCCACGCACGGCCCACAATCCGGCAAGAAACATAAACAGAAAACTAGCAAGCGCGGCATAGGCGGCGCCCAGAACGCCGATACGCGGAATCAGCAAGATGTTGAAGAGGACATTGACGACCATCGTTGCCCCCATGATCGCTGTTTTCGTCGCCTGTCGGCCCGCGGCATTCAGCAGCGAACCGATCGGAAAATCCAGAAAGATCGGAATGAGCACAAACACGAGCACGGCGAGCACGGGCGCGGACGGCGCATAGGATGCGCCCGCAAGCAGGACGAGTGGTTCGGCAATCAGCCAGAGGCCCAGCGTGATGGGGGTAGAAACGATGAGCATGTACCAGAGCGCTCGGCGCAGGAGCGAAGCAGCTGCCGCGGGCTCGCGTTGAAGCATCGCGCTGAAGTTTGGATACAGCGCGGCGGTAAAGGACAGCGGGATAAATTGGAATGCGTAGGTGAGCTTGTAGGCGACGCTATAGAGTCCGACAGCGGAGGTCGTAAGAAATTTTGAAATGAAGACGGTGTCGATGTAGGAATACACTTTGACAAAGATGGCGGAAAGTGCAAACGGGAACGCCATGTGGATCAGGCGCATGCTAAACGTGCGTTCAGCGTCCGGCACAAGCATCTGCCAGCCAAACCGTTTCACAACCGTGGTGGCAGACACGAACACATTGAACGCACTGCCAGAAACGAGTGCGGTAAGGAGCAACGGAATAGAGGGATAAAAAAAGAGCGCTGCGCCACCGATCATCACAACGATCACCTGTCCACAAAACATTCCGATCGCTTCAAACTGAAGCTGTTGGTGGCCGCGCAGAACGCCGTAAAACAACAAGTGGATGGAATCCAAAACGAGTGAGAGGCCGGAGAGAGCGACCAAGGGGAGGAGTTCGCGGCTGTAGCCGAGCACGGGAACGCAGAGGATCGTCAAGAGGTAGCCAATGAGAAGGAGCGGGATTTTGACGGCGAGCGCTCGGCGGAACAGGGTGTGTGTTTGTTCCGGATGCGCGGCGATTTCTCGGATGGTGACGGGCGTGATGCCAAAATCTGCCAGCACAGAAAAAATCATGGCGATGGAAATGGCAAGGAAGTACAGGCCGGTCAACTCCGGTTCCATCACCCGCGCCAGAAACAAAAAATAGACAAACGCGATCAGTTTTTGTCCGACGGAAGCGACGGTCAAATACAGGGTATTTCTGGCGAGATCTGTGCTCACAATGCGCTCATCGTAAACAAAAATAGGCGTTCTGTAAACGCCTATTTGTCTTACCGTTTACTCCACTGCGGCGAGCGGCGAGCCGACTTCCTGCCGAACTTCTTCCGTTCCCTTACGCGCGCGTCGCGGCTCAGGAATCCGAGCTTTTTCAAACTGGTTCGATATTCAGGATTGAAATCCACCAACGCTCTTGCAATCCCAAGCCGTACCGCGTCCGCCTGCCCGCGGATGCCGCCGCCTTGCACATGCACCGTGACGTCAAAAATTCCTTGCGTGCCGGTCTGCTCAAACGGCGAGAGGACGCTTTTCTGTAAGATGGCAACCGGCAGGTAGGCCTCAAACGCCCGATCGTTGATGGTCACTTTGCCAGAGCCGCCGTGATGAAGCCGCACGCGCGCGACAGCGGCCTTCCGCCGACCGACCGTTTCAATAAATTGTGTCTTTGCTTCGTTCATACTAGTTCTTCACAACCAGCCGTTTCATTCGCTCCGCACGCAGTTTATTCTTGGGCAACATGCGTGAGACCGCGCGCCGCAGGACATCTGCCGGATCTTTCGTCCAGACGGATCTCATCGTTTGGGTCTTCAACCCATTGGCATATTCCGTATGGCGATAGTAGACCTTTTGTTCCAGTTTTTTTCCGGTCAAACGCATCTTGGCTGCGTTGGTGATCTGCACATGGTCGCCGCCGTCCACATTGGGGGCGTACGAAGGCCGGTGCTTGCCAATCAAAAGGCGGGCGATCGCGGTAGCGAGTCGCCCGGGCGTTTTGCCCGTCGCATCAATCGTGTGGATATCGCGGTCAATGGTTTTCATAAGATCAGTTCATGGAACCCTCTCCCCAGGAGCACCTGGAAACGGAGGTAAGAGGGGTCGGTGGTGTCCGTGAGACGAACAGCCACCTTGGAGATGTTAGACAAGTTCAATTCTCACCATCTCTGCCCCATCCCCCTGCCGTGTCCGTAGTTTCACGATGCGTGTATATCCGCCCGGACGCGAGGTATAGCGTGGCGAGAGAACCTCCAGAATTTTTTTCACCGGATGCTCCGTTGAGAATTCCGCTAAGAGCTTGCGACGACTGGCGAGCGTCGGCTTTTTGCCAGTGGTAATCGCCCGCTCCACCAAACGGCGCACCGCTTGGGCCTTTGCCTGCGTCGTCTGCACCTTTTCATGCAAAATAACGCTGGTCGCGAGATTCGCCAACATGGACCGCTTGTGGGCCGGCGGCCGGTTTAACTTCACGGTTGTCTTGCGATGCCTCATAGGTAGGAGAAATGGTTTCCAGCAGCCCCCGCTTACTGGTTACTCGGAAATCGGCTCGTCCAATGCTTCTTTTGATGTTCCGGCAAGCAGGTTCAGATGTTCGATCAACAATCGTGCGGACTGCTCCACAGCTTCTTGCGCCGTGATCGTCCCGTCCGTTTCAATCGTCATGATCAGCTTGTCATAGTTGGTGATCTCCCCGACGCGTGTATTCTCCACGCGGTACCCGACGTTGCGCACGGGCGAAAACAGCGCGTCAATGGCGATCGTCCCGAGATCGGATGATTCGGAACCGCGTTCCTCGGTCGAGCTGTACCCACGGCCTTTGCGAACCGTAATCTCCATGTCCATTTTGGCGGAACCGTCCGTCAGTGTGGCAAGGCGCAATTCCGGATTGACGATTTCCACGTCTGCGTTGGGCGCAAAATCGGCAGCTGTCACCTCGCGCTCACCGGATACGGAGAGCGTCAACGTCACTGGTTCATCGGAAAATACGCGCACGCGCAGGGCTTTCAGGTTGAGAATAATCTCCAGCGCATCCTCTTTCACGTTTTCAATCGCTTGAAACTCATGACTGACGCCTTTGATTTTCACGGCCGTGACGGCTGCGCCGGGCAACGACGAAAGCAACACGCGCCGCAAGGCGTTTCCAAGCGTCGTACCGTACCCATGGAAACAGGGTTCCACGACCAAGATGCCCTCGTGAGGGAGCTGTCCTGGCTCGTAGACAATGCCTGATGGAAGCAAAATATTTTCCATACATCTCCTCCTTAAAAATTAACGGGAATAGAATTCAACGATGAGTGTCGGGTCAAAAATGGCGTCCAGTTCCGCGCCCTCTGGCAAACCGATCATCTTGCCGGTCAGCGTTGCCTCATCAAGGGTCAGCCAGGCAGGCGTTTTATTCTGTTTGACAAGTTCCGCCATCTGTTTGGCAATCCCTTTTTCCTTTTTCGTTTCCTTCACGGTTACCGTATCGTTAATCTGTACGCGATACGAGGGAATATTCACGAGCGAACCGTTGATGAAAATGAACCCATGGCTTACCACCTGCCGCGCTTGTCGGCGGGTTTTCGCAAACCCAAGGCGGAAAATGACATTATCCAGACGGCGTTCCAACTCCTGCACAAACACGATAGCCGTGTTGCCTTTTTGGCGCGCCGCCCGCTCAAAATGGCGGTGCAGCTGCCTTTCCAGCACGCCGTACAGCGCCTTGGCTTTTTGTTTTTCCTGCAACTGTTCGCCATACGAAGACATCCGGGCTCGCGAACGAGCTTGCTTGGGGCCGTGGATGCCAGGCGGATAGGTGCGACGGCGGGCGTATTTTTCTTTTCCGAGCACGACACCGAGGCGTCGCGACCGTTTGACAATGGGGGTTCGGTCTGTAGCCATATTACACGCGGCGCGGTTTAGGCGGCCGGCAGCCGTTATGCGGGAGCGGAGTCGTATCCTTGATGCCAAGCACGCTAAATCCATTGGCGTTGAGCGCGCGAATGGCGCTGTCACGACCGGATCCCACGCCTTTGACGAACACACTCACCTCCTTGAGGCCCGTTTCCTTTGCCTGCTCGGCAACATCTTTGATAATCACACTGGCCGCAAACGGAGTGGCTTTCTTTGGTCCCTTAAACCCGCAGTGGCCCGCGCTTGACCAAGCGATGGTGTTGCCGTTCAAATCCGTAAGCGTCACGATCGTATTATTGAACGTGGCTTGGATATACGCACGGCCTTGGGAGACCTGCCGCGCGACTTTTTTCTTTTTGGATTTGGTGGTTACGGCCATATTAGGTTTTCGTCAACACGCGTCGTCCGCTGGTGGTCGTGCGGCGTACATTGCCACGCACGGTACGGGAATTCGTTTTCGTCCGTTGTCCCCGCGCGGGTAGGCGCTTGATATGGCGCGAACCGCGGTAGCTCCCGATCTCCTTCAGGCGCTTGATGTTGGAGATGATATCACGACGCAGGTCGCCTTCCAGTCGACGATCTGGCGTCTCAAGCGCGTTACGGATCGCTTTGATCTGATCGTCCGTGAGATCTTTCGTACGGATCTGTTCGGCCACTCCTGCTTGCTTAAGCACGCGATGCGACGTGGCGTCGCCCACACCATAAATGTAGGTCAGGGCGATGACGATGCGCTTGTCGGACGGGATGTTGACTCCAGCAATTCTTGCCATATTAACCTTGGCGCTGTTTATGCTTAGGATTCTTGCAAATGACAACGACGCGACCTTTTCGGCGCGTCACTTGGCAATCGCGACACATTTTTTTTGCGGACGCACGCACTTTCATAACAGAGAACGTCATCGAAATTAGTTTCGATGACGTGGATTGTGAGACGTCTTCAAAACTCGATGAGATTTGCGTACACAGACTCTGGATTCCGCGAGCCCTCTGGAACGGGTGGGTTCGTTGGATCAGCAGGTGCCCGTGAGCGCAAAGATCGCGAGTTTTGGAGACGTCCCTAAAACCGGTACACGACCCGACCCTTGGTCAGGTCGTACGGACTGATCTCCACTTTCACCTCGTCACCAGGCAAAAGGCGGATTCGAAACTTCCGCATCTTGCCAGAGAGATGGGCGTGAATGATCTGGCCGTTTTCCAATTTAATTTTGAAGCTTGCGGACGGGAGGAGTTCCTCAACCGTACCTCGCATCTCAATGAAATCCTTCGTTCCCATGTGGACAACTTAGGTAACGACGCGATTCTAGCAATACTTAGCGAAGAAAGCAAGGCGCCGGTATCTTACGGATTCTCTGCGCCGTTGTCAAGGAATGTGGATAAAACAAATTTTGGCTAATCTAACACTGCTTTGACACGCCTTACGCCGGCGGCAACTGCCTCTTCTTTGGTGATTCGCAGTGTGCCGAGTTTGCCGGTGCGTTCCACATGCGGTCCGCCGCAGACCTCTTTGCTGTAATACTCCCCTGAAATCTCATCACCGATAAAGTACACCTTAATCTGTCCGCCCAGTTGCGCGTACTTGTCTTCAAAAATTCCAACCGCGCCCCGTTGTTTTGCTTCGGCAAGATCCAGGATTTCAAAATGGACCGGAAGATCCTTACGGATATTTTCGTTGACGAGATCTTCCACCCGCTTGATTTCTTCAGGGGTCATCTTGAGCGGGTGTGAAAAATCAAACCGCAAGCGTTTGGGCGTAATATTACTGCCCCGTTGGAAGACATGGTCGCCCAGCACGGTCCGAAGTGCCTGGTGGAGCATGTGGGTCGCTGTGTGCAATTTGACCGTTTCTTCACTATGATCCGCAAGGCCTCCCGCAAACTTTTCCGTCGCGCCGGCGCGAGAAAGCTCTTGGTGCTTTTTAAATTCCGCCTGGAACGCTTCGCGATCAACTTTTTGCCCTTTTTCTTCCGCGATTTCTTCGGTGAGCTCTAGCGGAAATCCATAGGTGGCATACAGGACGAACGCGTCCTCGCCGGAAATGGCATTTTTTTGCGAAAACATTTTGTCAAACTCTTTTTCGCCATGAGAAAGCGTTTTTACGAACTTGCTCTCTTCCGCCGCCATTTCGCGCACGATATCTCCTGATTGCCGTTGCAAATGTGGATACGGCTCTTGGTAGGTCGCGACCGTTTGCTCGGCGATCAAGGAGCAAAACGCCTCTTTCATGCCAAGAGACTTTCCAAAACGCACGGCGCGGCGGATAAGCCGCCGAACGAAATACCCTTGATCTTTATTGGATGGAATCACGCCGTTGGCGATAAGGAATGTCGCGGCGCGCAAATGGTCCAGGATCACGCGAAATGCCTTGGCGTTTGGGGAATGGGAATCGTAGGGCTTGCCGGAGAGCCGTTCAAGGGTCGCCCGAGGCAGGTCAAACGCATCAATCAGGAAGATGTCTGGGGTGTCCATCGCGGCGGCGGTCATCCGTTCCAGCCCACCGCCATAATCCACATTTTTATTGGGCAATGCCGCAAAGCCATCCTTGGTTTTCAGATATTCCATGAACACGCTGTTGCCGATCTCCAAAAATCGTCCACAGTCGCAGTTGACATGGCAGGGCTCGTTCTGATAGACGGAGTTCTCATGCAAGGTTCGGTCAGCCCCAAAGTCCCAAAACATCTCTGAATCCGGCCCGCCCGGTTCGCCCTCGGGCATATTAAGAGGAACGCCGGAGCGCGACCACCAATTTTTTTTCTCATCGTAAAAAAAGATGCGCTCGTTTTCTTTGGCGTCTATGTGTTTGGAGGCAAAGGCCTGTTTCCAGAGCTCCACGCTTTCGTCATCGCGCGGGATGCCGAGGGATTCGTTGCCGCCAAAAACCGTGACATACAACCGCGACGGATCAAGCCCAAGTTCGTCCGTTACAAAGGCAAAAACCCATGGGATCTGCTCTTTCTTAAAGTAATCGCCAAGCGACCAGTTGCCGAGCATCTCAAAAAAAGTCGTATGGCGGTTATCGCCGACTTCGTCAATATCCTGCGAACGGAAGCAGGTTTGGGAATCCGTAATGCGCTTGCCAAGCGGGTGTGTTTGGCCGAGCAGATACGGAACCATTGGCTGCATCCCCGAGCCGGTGAAAAGCGTCGTCGGGTCGTTTTCTGGGATCAGCGACGCGGCGGGGATCTCTTTGTGGCCGCGAGAGACAAAAAAATCGAGGTATTTTCTTCGGATTTCATGGATTCCCATCGGCATATCGCGGATATTCTAACCAATCGTTTGCGTCTTGACAAACGGGACTGTTTGTCCACCTTTTTCTATTCAACGACGGCCTCCACCGGTTTTACTTTCCTAAACCATTTTTTCTGCAGGGCCTCCACAAACGCAAACAATTCGTGCGTTTTCAACAGTCGCGCCGCGCCCGCATACGCCATCAAACCAAGGACACCGGCGAAGCCGCCTTGCAAAAGGACTCCCAAAAACGTGTGGAGCGGAAAGAGGGCGGAGAGCGGAGCTTTGACGAACTGGGCGACAAGCACACAGGCCATTCCGGCCGCAAAGAGTTTCATGAACGACTCGGCAATGCGCGCCTCGCCCAGCGACCCAACGCGCTGGTGAAGTGGCACCCACAAAAGAACAAGGTGAACGATGGCGGAGAGCGAGTACGCCATCCCAAGGCCAATCACGCCGAATGGCTCGCGGAACAGGAACGCGCTGATCAGTCCCACGAGCGATCCAATGAGCCCGGCCGTGAGCGGGGTGATCGTGTCGTGCAGGGCATAAAACGCGCGAGCCAGAATGAAAATAAGCGCTTGCGGGACGAACGTCAGTGCAAAAAATGCGAGCGTGTCGGCCGTCAGGATGGTGGAAGGCCAATCAAACGCACCGGCGCCCACAACGACGCGCACGATTTGTGCACGCAAAATGAGAAATAAGGCGGTCAACGGAATCAAGAAAAAGAGCGCTTGCCGTACCGTGGAGGAAAACGATGCGCGAAAGGCGTCCATCTGGCGCGCCGCGATGGTTTCGCTGAATGTCGGGAACGCCGCGACCGCAAGCGAGACACCAATGATACCGATCGGGAAAAACTGAATGTTGTATGCGAATTGGAAAATCGTGACGCTTCCGGCGCCAAGCGTGGAAGCGAAGATGGCCAACGCGAGGTAAAGCAGCTGGGTAAGCGCGATCCCGAGCATGCGCGGTCCGGTCAGTTTGATCAATTCCGTTACCTCTTTCGCTTTTGGATCAAACACCGTCTCATAGGCATATCCCGCCTGGAGACATCCGAACAGTTGGATGAGCGCGTGCAACGCGGCACCCAGAACCACGCCCCACGCGAGTCCAATCGGGCCCATCCAATCCACAAACCAAACCGCGCCGATGATGATGCCGATGTTGTACACGACGGGCGCGGCGGCATAGAGCACGAAACGTTTGATCCCCTGTAAAACGCTTCCGAACACCGTGGAGCCGGCGAGGAGGATTTGCGCAACAAGCATCACACGGAGGAACTCGGCAACCATTTCCTGCTTGTGCGGAGAAAACCCGGGAGCCACGAGCGCACTGAACGGGGTTGCAAAGAGCAACAGGATGAACGAAAGGCCAGCCATGACAACAAGCGTCAGATGCAGAACATTGTTCGTGAACCGCCACGAGGACTGTTTGAGAAAGAGCGGAATGAAACCGGCCGACAAGGAGCCGACGACGATCAAACTAAACAGGAGGTCGGGAATTTTGAAGGCGGCGTAATACGCATCCAGCGTGTCACCCGCGCCGAATGTACCGGCAAGGATACGGTCGCGGATAAAGCCGAACAGGCGGCTGACAAACGAAAAAACGCCGAGAACAGCTGCGGCGCCGATGATGGTTTTGGATTGGGTATTGAGAAAGGTCATCACAGGTCTCTCACATACATCAGACAAAAGCAGGTTCTACCCTGATGGCTGCCTGTTCTACTCTGGGACGTGTTCCCCCTTCCCTCTCAATCCCCAATACGCCCATCCGCCGAGAATGAGCAGAGAAAAGAGAAAGAGCAGGAGAACAAGAACCATCGGATTTTGCAAAGAGAAAAACGGCACGAGAACGGTCGCGCGTTCGCTCGCGGTACGGCCTTCGGCATCGCGGATGGCGAGCGTGACCTCAAACGCGCCACTGTGCTCATAGGTATGCGAGATGTCCGTCTTATTTGAACGTACGCCGTCGCCGAAATCCCACTCATACCGGTACACTGCCGTCGCGCCTTCCACGCGGAAGGTAAACGTATTCCAGCGGTCATGCGCATACGAAAAAACCGCGTTGGGCGAAAAGGTCAGCGTTTCTGTCTGGAGCGGTAGAACATGCGGCTCTTGGACCTCCTCCGTTTTTGCAACCTTCTCCTCTTCTTCCCGAATCCCCTCCGCGACCTTTGCCACGACCTGTTTAAACACTTTTTTTACCGGTGCCGGAAGAGGTTTCGGTTGCATCTGCAAGGTTGGATCATTCGGGTAGGCATCATCCGCATCGGCCGTGCCGTCCGCATCCGTATCCGCGTTGAGCGGGTCTACACCCAATTCTGCCTCCACCGCGTCGCTAACCCCGTCGTTATCATCGTCATTGTCGCACGCATTGCCAGCCCCGTCCCCGTCCGCATCGCGCTGATCGGTATTGGCAACCGACGGACAGTTGTCCGATCCGTCAGAAATACCATCTGCGTCACCGTCCTGCATGGGCTCCAGCATCGCGGTGATGGCCGTGTCGTTTGCCGTATTGGTATCCGTCGGTTCTGTGCCGCGGATTTCCGCGCGAATATTGAACGTGCTCGCCGGGACGACAAAATCAATGAAGACCTCTTCGGGCGCGCCATTTTTAAGCACCGAAAGCACTTGCGAGTTTCCAAGCGCGACATTGCCCTGGAAGAACGTCACGTACCCGGTCATGTCCGTTTCTCCTTCATTATGGATCCGCGCGTATAACCGAATCGTTTCACCCGCGACGAGCGATTCCTTGGAAAACCGCATGTCGTTGGTGCTGATGCCTAAATCTGCGTTTGCGGCAAAGACGGCAAGCGGAAAAAAGATCATCAGTCCTAAGGAAAAAAACCATCGTGCCATACAGAAAGAATTATTGGCGAGGTCTTTTGATAATCCAGACGACCGCCATCAGCATGAGGAAAAACGTCGCAACATATAACAACGACACGGCAGGAGCGCTCTGCGCAAACGGCAGCCACGGGACGTTCATCCCGTAAAAGCCGGCAATGAACGTCGGGACCATGAGCGACGCCGACATAATGGTCAGGATCGTAATCACCTCGTTTGTCCGGTGCGATAACAACGCCTCGTTTACGTCAAACAACCCGTCCAACAAGAGTTTTAAATTGTCAGCGGTAAGCCAGACGGTATCCAGGTCGTCCTGCAAGTCATCGAAATACACAAACACGGTTTCGGGAATAAATGGCCGTTGAATATGCATGAGGCTCGCGATGATATTGCGCTGGGGATCAATCAAATGACGCAGGTACAAGACATTGCGCCGTGCATGACCGAGCTCCACGGTAATGCTTTTGCCGTGGTCGAGGTTGATCGCTTCTTCAAGTCGTCCAACTTCCTGCGCCATCTGCGAAATAATTTGTCTGCCTTGGCGGAACGCCTCCATGAGGATTTGATACATCACAAACGCCGCTCCTTTGGAAAACTGGCTCGCGCGGAACCGACTGTTGCGTTCAAGGCGCGCGATGAAATCGTCCACTTCTGTCATCGGCGCATGCGTGACCGTGACGATCTGTTTATCCGCGAGAAAAATATACAGCTCTTTGCGACCGACCGTACGGTTGTGTTCGTGGTACGTCGGAATATGGAACACGAAAAACAAATAATGCTTGTAGGTATCTACTTTCGCGAGGTGTGTTTGTCCGCGAATATCCTCGTAATCGAGCGTATGAAATTTAAAAGAAGTGTGCAGGAATTGGTAATCCTGTTCCTGAATGCCGCTCACGTGTAGCCAGCGGAGATCTTTTGTCTCAATCAGTTTGCGCACAGGCCATTCACCTTGTTCTTTTTTCCATGTTCCTTTTTCCTTCGTATCCAAACGCATACTTAAACCGATTATCGCGAATCGGACCCAGAAACGCCAAATGCAGTTCCGCAAGCATGTACTTAATCGCGATATTCATCCGCCCGTCACGATCCAGACGCCGGATAGACACGGGAATTTTGATGGATTTGAGAAACCCGAACGTTCCGATTTTTTTGAGGCGCTGGGCGTAATCATGGTCCTCGCAAAATGTGATCCCCTCATCAAATCCGCCAATGCATTGATGCTTTTCGCGACGCACGAACATGCAGAAGCCGGGGGCGTGCGGGTAGAGCGATCCCCATGCGCGGGCGTAGTTGTTGTAGGCCGTATGCAGAAAGTGGTCCACGAGGTCGTCTGAAAGCGGAAAGACATCGCACGTTGCGAGATCTAATTTGCGTTCCAGCATCTCTCCGACGGACTTCTCCAGAAAGTACGGATCGCGCAGTTCCACATCCGCGTCCAAAAAGAGGATCAATGCTGTGTTCGCGCCTGCCGCTCCACGGTTTCGTCCCAACCCGGGCAGGCCGCCGTCCACGACCGTGGCGCCGTACGCCTGCGCAATTTCGCGCGTCCGGTCCGTTGAATACGCATCAGCGACGATCACGGCGTCCGGCTGGAACGTCTGGTGGCGAATGGACTCCAGGAGATTCGGTAAAAATGCTTCTTCGTTTTTCGTCGGGATCACGATCGTAAGCATAGATATGAATATTTTATCGCAAGACTCAACCGATGACAAACAAGCTCTCCGGTGCTACTCTCTGTGTCAGCGCTGGCTGAAGCCCGCGCGAATGCTATGCCTTCCCCCTGTCCCAACAAACAGGTCTGCGGCTCGTGCGGATGGTCGCACATCCCGTACGAAAAACAGATCGCCCAAAAGCTCTCCGATATCAACGGGTCGTTTGCGCTGAAAACATTGGACCTTCGATGCCAGCACATCCTGCCGTCTCCTCAAACCGAGCACTACCGCAACCGGATGGACTTTGTCATTGACTTTGAGGGACGTGTGGGTCTGCGTGAAAAGGGCAAATGGTGGCGTGTGATTGATGGTCACGCTTGTTTCCTTGGGGACCCACGGATTGACCAGCTCTTTGGGCAGGTACGCGCGTGGGTGAAGACCTCTGGCCTTTCCTTTTTTGATCGCAAATCACACGAGGGATTTTTGCGCTACGCGGTCATCCGCGCAACGACGCGTGGAGAGACTCTGGTGAATCTCGTGACAAGCGCGCCCCTGGGGGATGAGGAATCAACCCTGATGACACTTCCTTCCGTCCTTGGCGGATCAGCGCACAGCGGGACACAGGAACCCACGGTCGTCTGGTCCATCAATCGGACCGTGACAGACGTTTCGTTCGGTTCGGAAGTCAAAACGCTGTCTGGAAATGGCTGGATAGAAGAACAATTCGGAGAGACACGTTATCGGATCAGCCCGAACGCTTTCTTTCAGACGAACTCAGCTGGTGCGCCTCTGCTGCTGCAAACCGTACGGGAGTTTTGTAATGAACTGTCTGGCAAAACGCTCCTGGATTTGTATTGCGGCACAGGATTTTTTTCCGTCGCGCTCGCTCCGATGGCCAAACGAACCATAGGCGTAGAACTGAACGAGGAGGCCATACGTGATGCGCGGACGAATGCGCAACTCAACCGCGTGGAAACGGATTTTATCGCGGCGCCTACCGAGGCGTACGATTGGTCTGTCCACGCAGCGGATCTGGTGATTCTTGATCCGCCCCGTTCCGGGATGCACGACAAAGCGCTCGCGGATATCCTACGCATCAAACCAAAAGAAATCGTCTACATTTCATGCAACCCGAAAAACTTTGCGCGCGAGATGGTACAATTGGGGCAGGTGTACCGCGTGGAGGCGATGCGGGCGATTGATCTGTTCCCGCACACCCCGCATGTGGAATTGGTGACAAAACTCCGTCTGTGTTCATCCTAAACATGGCCTAAAGGACTACTGTCTATGAAATCCGGTTTCGCCGTGCTCATCGGCCGCTCCAATGTTGGTAAATCTACACTGCTCAACGCTCTGGTCGGCTCCAAGGTGGCCATCACCTCGCCCAAACCACAAACGACGCGACTTCCCATTCAAGGAATCGTGACGCGCGATGAGGGCCAGATTGTGTTTGTGGACACACCCGGCCTGCTCAAAAAGAAAAAAGACCCGCTGACACGGCGGCTCCATCAATCCATTGCGCAATCGCTCAAAGATATTGATGTGGTTGGACATGTCGTGGATCCGACACGGGAAATCGGGGAGGAAGAACGCGAAGTTCTGCGCCTGATCAAACAAGCAGATGCCAAACGCGTGCTCATCATCAACAAAATGGATGAACGCGATAAGCCGTATCTGGATTTTTATCGCGACCTCGCTGGAGAGTACGACGCTGTTGTTGAACTTTCGGCACTGCGTGGGACGCATGTAGAGACGTTCATCGTCTCCCTGTTTGAGTTGTTACCAGAAGGCGAACCACTCTATCCCGCGTTCCAGTTGACGAACTTGCCCAACAAGATATGGATGGCGGAACTCATCCGCGAAAAATTGTTTTTGCGCCTGCGCCAAGAAGTGCCTTATTCGACCCATGTGGAGGTGACGGAAATGGACAAACGCGAGAACGGCCTGCTCTATATCGCGGCGACCATTTTTACAACGGACGAACGCTATAAACGGATGATCATCGGCAAAAATGGACAAGGGATCAAAGAAATTGGCCAGTCCACCCGACGCGAGTTGGAGGGCGTGATGGAAAACCGCGTGTTCCTGGACCTTACGGTTGAGGTGGATCCGCACTGGGTGGAGCGTCTGCACGAGTGATAGAGACCACCTCGTACCCCCAAAACGCCTTGCCGAGCGCGTCTCGTGTAAAAAGATTCAGAGAGCCGCGTGTGGCTGGTGAGACCATGATTTCAAGAATGAGCGGATTCTGCTCGTTGGCAAGAATCGTGTAGCGGGCGAACGCGTTTTGCGCACGGATCGCTTGCACGGTGGTGGAAACGCCGTCCACTGTGAGAACATATTCGCCCCAATTGATATCCGCCTTCACTTCCAACACGTTTTGCTCTTCCGGCGGCTCTGTGGACCCGCGCAGACGCTCCACCAGACTCTTCACATGGTCGGTGAGTCCTATCGCATAGGAAACGGAATCGTCAAACAATCCGAGATTGATGTCCGTTTTGCGTGTTTCAAATAGTTCCCGATACTGCGTCTGCGAAAGCCAGATGAGTCCGCTTCCCTGCCCGCCCGTCTGGCCTTGTATCCAAAAGAGGGGGAGGTGGATGGAGGTCGCGTTGGAGAGTGCTTCAGTTTCCAGAATCCCGGTTTCCGTATGGGTCACGTAGACCGGTTCAGGCGGCTCGGGCGCTTTTGTCCCAATGGGCGCGCTGGCATACTGCGCGTAATAGTCCTGTGTCGCTTTTTTTGATTCCTCTGTTTCTCTTTTCAAAACGCGCTCCCAGGTTGCTCGCGCCTGTGCGCCCGCTTCCCAATGATCCAAAAGAAGACGCGTGTCTGCGTTTTCTTGTTTGAACAATTTTACGAATTTTCCCCCAAGGCCGAACACGGTCCCACGGAGGACCAATTCACTTCCGGGCGTCAGTTGCAACCCAGCCGCGGCTGCTTCGGGCGATTGTTGTGAAACCGGCAGAGAAACACACCCAGCCCCAAGGAGGGTCATCAGACAAAGAAGAGCAATGGTCTTTAGGTTCCTGCCCATGTTCGTACCTCCTCCTCTGATGCCGCACCGCAAATCGTTTTTCCCGTTTCGTCGTTGTAAAAAAACGGTACGGCGCCGCAGGCACCCTTATCCTTTTCCTCCAACAATTCGGCGTTCTTTTTATCGTGCCACGTTTCGTATTTTTTTAAGGGAAGCCCTTCCTCGATCAACTTATCCACAAGTGGCATCATGGCGTGGCAGTGGGGACATTCCTGGCCGTAGAAATAATGGAGCATAGAGGGAGTATTACAGTCTAGGTTTTCGATGGTAAAATCATAACATGAGACCGGAGCGAATCTCAACCATGGCCTTTGTGCTGTTTTTTCTTACCGTCGCCGGATTGCTTGTTTGGCGGCGTTTTGACGTCCCGTCGGAATTGCCGGTGGTCGTCGTGGCGACGATGGGATCGCCTGTGGAAGTCGGGACGACGTCTCGGCGAGGAGAGGTCATAGAAACAGACGCGGGGGAATATCTGACCTTACGCATTGGCGATGACCTCTTTGTCGCGATGGACGGCAAAACGCGGCTTTCAGCGGACCGGCTGTACGACACGGAACGCACGCTTGTATTTACGCGCGGACGCATCGTTGTAGACAGCCGAGGCGCACAACCGGTACTCGTTGAAACAAACAGAACACAGAGCGTGCTCACACAGGGTCTAGCGACGTTCATCAATTACGATTTTCAACGGCTGGTCACTGTGGCTCCCCTGCAAGGCAGCGTCCAGGCGCACGTGAAAGGGACGAAAGACTATCTCCTCGTTCCGGTTCCGCTGAATATTTCGGAGGTGGACGGAACGTTTTCCAAAACCTCCTTTGATCCAGAAAAAGGAGGCGCGGCGCCGTTTCACACGTGGGTCAATGCTGTCCTGCCTCCGAAATGATGCCGCCCCCAAGGACGGCTTCACCCAAATACAACACAACGGATTGTCCGGGCGTCACCGCGCGCTGGGGCTTTTCAAATTGGACGTGAAGGGTGTCGCCGTGGATGACGGCCGTGCAGGATTGAAGTGGCTGACGGTGACGGATCCGTGCGGTACAGGCAAGCGGCGCGTCAAGCTGCTCGCGCGGACAAAACAGATTCACCGAAGAAGCGGACAGTGTCTGCGCGTACAAGCGCGGATGGTAATTACTAGAAACGATCAACTCATTTGACTGTGCCCGCTTTTCCACGACGTAATAGGGCGTGCCTCCGCCGATCCCAAGGCCGTGACGCTGGCCGATGGTATAGAAGTGAACGCCTCTGTGGCTCCCCACACACGCGCCCTCTGTCGTCAGGACATCGCCAGCGCGCTCGGGGATGCGCGGACGCAGGAAATCCGGCATTGAGACTTCGCCCACAAAACAGATACCGGTTGAATCCTTTTTGTCGGCGACCGGAAGACACAGCGCGCGGGCTTTTGCGCGCACGTCCGGCTTGGTGAGATGGCCGATCGGAAACAAGACGCGAGAGAGCACAGACGGATTGATCGCCCAGAGAAAGTAGGTCTGATCCTTATTAGGATCCGTCGCTTTGTGCAACAGGGATTCCTTGATTTGCGCATAATGCCCGGTCGCGATCAGATCGCACTGCCATTCGTCCGCCGCGCGCACAAATCGGTTGAACTTAATGAACTTGTTGCACATGACATCCGGATTAGGTGTGCGACCAGCCTCGGTTTCGCGAAACAAATATTCAACGACATCCTCGCGGTACTGTTGCTCAAAATCCAGCGTGACAAACGGGATCCCAAGCTGTGCGGCCACGCGGGCGGCATCGCGTTTGTCTGCCCGCCACTGGCAATTCGACCAGTTTTTCATAAACGCCCCAACCACTTCGTATCCCTGTTCCAACAACAAAGCGGCGGACACACTTGAGTCCACCCCTCCAGACATTCCCAGAAGCACTTTTCTTGCCATGTTGTAAGTGGGGTCAGGTCGTTACTTGTCGCATGCTCTCCCATGCGACAAGTAACGACCTGACCCCAGTGGTAAAAAGCTAGGAAAATAAGTGTTTGACGGTCTCAAACCTGTGAGCGTCCTCGCGCAGGACAAAAAAATCAGTAAAACGCAGTTTTTTGTTATAGGTTTGGAGCAGATCAGAATACTGGAAAATCGGTACATATTCAACCCCATGGACCCGCTGTTTGCAGACGTACAGCATGGTCGCGCGTTCACTCTCGCCTTGGTCAAAGTTGGTCAGCTGATTGGAAACGGCATGCACAAACCAGCCAAGACGCTGTTCATCGCAAAAGGCCTTCAGCCGCTCGAGCGTCTGTGCATCATCCGGATGGTCGGCATGGAGGCGTAAAATCCGTTTGGCCGGAACGCGCCGAATCAAATGTGAAGCCCAGTAGTTCGCGGGGTCACGCGCGGCCTCAAACAACCGCTCGATCACGGCCCCGTCGCGTAACTGCGCGTAGGCATACGGATCCGTCGGGATCGTCAAATCAATCTCGTTTTGACGAATGGCCTCCTCAAGGTAATGCGCAAACCCCGCCTTTGTTTTGTGGTAATACACTTGGTCAATCATGTGGTAACGGGCGAGCAAGAAATCCTCGTACGCGCGTACACCGTTTTCAGATAGGGCGACGATAAGCCGCCCGTCATGCTCGGCAACCGAAAGCGCACTGATGAGCCAATCTAAATCATACTGGCCGTACGCGACTCCGCAGTAATAGCTATCGCGGAGCAGGTAATCCATCCGGTCCGCGTCCACCTCCCCGGAGATCATCCCCTTGAGCACGGGTTTGAGACCAGGCGACGTTTCAGCAAGGGAAACAAACGAAGGCGACGGACGGACATCCGTGTGGATGAGCGCACAGAGATCCTGCGCGAACATCTCGTCAAAGAGACCTTCGCGCGCAAGTGTTTGAATAAGCAGGACGCTGTAATCCTCATGGATCGCCTGGCGATCGGTTCTCGTTTTCCACCACGACCAATCAAGCGGCAACGTCGCGAGCGGCGGAAAAACCGACTCGGAAGCGTGGGAAAACGGCCCATGTCCCAGATCATGGAGGAGTCCGGCCAGACGGACGCGCGAGGCAAGCGCCTCGCGTTCTTGCGGTGTCAGCCGCTCGCGGAAATACCCGGAACATCCGATCATATGCTGGAACAATCGTCCGGCGACATGCATGGCGCCGATCGCGTGGGCAAACCGATCATGCACCGCGCCAGGATACACAGAGGATTGGATGAACCCAAGCTGGGAAATAAAACGAAGCCGTTGGAGAAACGGGTGATCAATGATGGAACGCTCAAACGCGCTAAACGTGATGCGCTGGTGGATGGGGTCGCGGAGTTCGTACTCGGCCATAACCCACTCACCTTACAGCACCCATGCGAACAACAACAAGCCGACGACAAGACGGAACACAGCCAATCCGGCGTACGTTCCGCGCCGGTCAAGCCACGCGCGCACAGCACGCACGGTCACAAGACACGAAAGAAAAGCGGTCACCGCGCCAACAGCCAATGGCCAGAACGCTTCCGTTGTCGGATTTCGGACCGCTTCAAACAGGCTGTACATCCCTGCGACAAACAAGGTTGGAATGCCAAGCAGAAAGGAAAATGTCGTAGCCGTTTGGCGCGAAAGGCCGCCGAACAGTCCCGCAGAAATCGTAATTCCCGAACGGGATGTGCCGGGAATGAGTGCAATCACTTGCGCCAGGCCGATCACGAGGGAGCGTTTCCATCCGACCGTTTGGACGGTATCCGAAACGGTCTTTGCAGACCGGTCCGCAAGCAAGAGGACGATTCCCCACAGAACAAACGAGATGGCGACAATGGATGTGGAACGGACATTCACTTGCAGCACAAGTTCCATCACAAAACCTGCCGCGAGCACAGGCACCGTCGCGGCAGTGATCCACCAGAAGGTCCGACGTTGGTGTGCCCAGGCCGACGCGATGTCAGAACGCATGGCATGAATGATAGCCGCAAGCGTGCCTAAATGAACCACCGCATCAAAGGTCACGCTCTGGAGTGGCCAACCGAAAAGCTCCGGAAGAATAACGAGAAATCCGGAGCTGGAAATCGGCAAAAATTCTGTAACGCCCTGGATGAGGCCGAGCGTGAGTGCGTGAAAAATCGACATGGCTAGTCAAAGGTAATGGATTGGCCAGGACGCAACGTTCCAGAGGTCTGCTTGGGCGTTTGCGGAGGCACAGATGGCTTGGATGGCGCGATCGGTTCCGGTTTTGGTGGCGCCGTCGCTTCCGTTTTCGGTTTCCGCTTCCTGTTCCGTTTTCGCTTTTTCTGCATGTGTTCATCTTCTTGGCGCGGACGAGAATCCGTGTGCGCCGCAGGTACATCTTGAGGTCCATCACCTCCCACGCCTTCAGGAGGGTTACTGGGAAGGGCTGGTTTGGGCTTCAGCGTTTGAAGCGAGACCGGCTTCTCTGCAACCGGACGCTCTACTATCTCTGTGCGCGTCTTTGCCGGTGGAGTCTGGGAACCCCGACTTTTTTCCTCCGTATTCCCTTCTCGCGCTGGCGGGAGTCCACGGCCACCCCCTTCTGGCTTTTTTCCTTTTCCGTGTTTGCGCTCTTCCCGCACGATCTCAATGCACTCTTCGCAATAAATCGGCCGCGACCGGTCCAGCTCGACCGGCAAAACCATCTCCTTGTTACAGCGCGTACAGTTGTACTCAAACTTCGGCTTCTTTGCCGCCTTTGCCGCTTTCTTTTTCTCCGCCGCCTGAGCGAGCAGTGTGTCCATATCCGCTTCCTCCATCCCGCTCCACGCCAAAATCTTCTGCTCAATATCCGCACGCGGATTCGCGTACCGCTCGCGCGACACACGGATCACGCGCTCTGCCGATTCCGTCCGTTGGGAAATGGGCGGCAGAGTGATCGCAGAAAACGGCTGACTCGTCACCCCATCAATCAATAATTTCAGATAGACGTTAAACTTGGGTAGATTGATGATGTCCTCCGGCAAAAACCGCGGCGTAAACTCTTTCTCCATGTACAGCGCATCAGGCGACCCAACGCGGTAGGTGATGAGCGTCCCGACGTTGCCGAAGACCGCCTCGCGCACCTCGTCCGTCAGCTGGGCGATGTACTGGTGCGCCATGGTCAAACACAAACGGTATTTACGCGCTTCCGACAAAATGCCTGCGAACGATTCCACAGCGAAGTTTTGGAACTCGTCCACATACAAGTAAAAATCCTTGCGTTCAGATTCGGGAATGTCCACGCGTTCCATCGCGGAAAGCTGTAATTTGGTAATGAGAAGACCGCCGAGCAAGCGCGAATTATCCTCGCCAATACGACCTTTGGAAAGGTTGATGATAAAGATCTTTCCCTCGTCCATGATGTTGCGGATATGGATGGTGGATTTGACCTGCGCCACCATATTGCGAATGACCGACGCGGACAGGAACTGGCCGATCTTGTTCTGGATCGGCGCAACAGCTTCCTGCGCATATTTATCATTGTACGAGGCGAACTCCTTCAGCCAAAACTGTTTGACGACCGGATCCCGTACATTGCCGACCATGCGGTTGCGGAAATCCTGCTCCGAAAGCATTCGGTTGATACCAAGGAGTGTCTGCCCGGGATTGTCCAACAGGGCCAAAATCGTGTTGTTCAAAATGTACTCCATGCGCGAGGACCACATGTTCTCCCAAATCTTCTTAAAGACACCCATCATCCCGCTTGCAACCAGATGCTTATGCCGTTCGCTCACGGCCTCCAGGATGTTAAAACCGATCGGAAAATCCATGTCCGCCGGGTTGAAGTAGACCACGTCGTTAATGCGCCAGGACGGAATGTAATCAACCAACTTCTCGGCCGTATCGCCGTGTGGATCCACGTAACAACACCCATGGCCGGCGTAGATATCGGACAAAATAAAATTTTCCAGCAAGGTGGTTTTGCCCATGCCGGTTTTCCCAATGACGTAGACATGGCGCCGGCGGTCATCCGTCTTGATCCCAAACTTCACCATGGAGTTGCGAAAATTGGTTTTCGCAAAATACGTCACTTCTTGTTCGTGGTCGTGATGATTGGACATAGCAATTCCTGGATCAGACCTTATCTCCTACATCGGCAAATTGGGGGGGACATAGGAGTCCGTATCCTCTTTCGGCTTGGTCGGAGGTTCTACGCGCGGCACCTCGGCCGTGGAAAGCGTATCGGCGGGCACAGGGCTTGTTTCCCCTTCAGGGGCAACCGGTGCTTCTGGCGATCCTTCCGACGGCATAATCGGGAGTTCCGGCTCGGCCGTGAGACCGGGAAACGTGATTTCTTCGTGGGTGATTGGCAGGCCGACCGGCGGTTCGGCGCGACGCGCTTCGGCCTTCTTTACCAGAGGCGGCTTGAATCCGATCGTCGGGAAATGCCATAACGACGCCAACTCTTCCACATTCAGATAAAACGGATCGGCGCCGATCCCCCAGTTGCGAGTTTTGTATCCGTTCATCAGGTTCCTTTGCTTTTTTGTATACACCCAACGCATCCAAAAATAATCGTCTTTAGGCACTTGTGGAATGAACAACGCAAACTTGTTGAGGGTCAAATTCGTATACTGGTTCAGAATCCCTTTGACCATTGTTGTGCGTTCCACTTTGACAAAGACGTTTTTCCGGCCAATGTACACGATACGAATCTTGGTCAACAGTCCCACTTTGCCAATCTTGTGATAAATGGCTTCCGCCTCTTTCGTTTCTTGCAGAGGCAAAAACACCATGGGCTCTTTCTTTTCTTCTGCCGCGCCGCCGAACAAAAACGACAGGTCCGCGCCAGTCACATTCTCCAGCATTCCCACGGGCCAGGCCAGTACGGATTCCAATGCGCTCATGATGGGACTCTTCTTGACCTTTGCTTTTTTCCCGTACAAAGCGTTCAATTTGTTCACGCCCGCTTGCATCCAGTCATTGCTTTGCGGCTGGACGATAAATTGAATCCAAAAATGTTCGCCCGGACGCATCTTTGCCAACTGTTCAAGCGTATGGCCGAGTGGATCCTTGATTTCACCCGTCAGACGGTCTTCAAAATCCACATAGGTGCGGATCGGATAGATTTCCGGCTTATCCAATACAAATTCTCCTCCCCACATATCGTATTCTTCATCGGGAAAATTGCTGGGAAAATATTTGACGTAATCTTCCACCTCCGTAATTTCCGCGTCAGGATAATGGGCGTAAATACCCGCCTCAATATTGTCGCGAAAGCGCGTTTGCGTACGCACCAAAAATTGGATGTACCCTTCGGTAGAGATGATCTCAAACGAAAATGTGGGCTGGACCTTTCCGACGACCCACTGCTCTTTCCAGGTGAGCGAGGATTTCGCGCCGTAGATTGTCGCGAACAGGTTTTCCAGAGCCTTGGGAGTCTGCTCGGTCATGGCCGGCACATCAATCGCCAGCACAACCCATTTGTAGCCGGACACATACAGACCGACACGGTAGTTTTGCCACATGATGACGATTCCCCAAATCACTGTCGTGACAATCGGAATCCATCCGAACCAAACGAAGGCATCAAATAACATCACGTCAATGGGACGGTCAAAATAAGAAACAGCTGCCGGGGTCTGTGTGACAGCCTCGCCGATAAGAGGAATCGCGAACAAGGGAAACATAGGATACACACATCATAGCAAAAAAATAAAACCATGACGATGTCACTCGCCATGGCTGATCATCACCTTCTTCCTCATCCCATCTCCCGTGGCTACGTTTCCGATGAGTTCTTCCCCCTCCCCTCCCATGCCACCAACAACGGACTTGCTAAGAAAATGGACGAATACGTTCCAACGGAAATGCCGATGATGAGCGCGAGCGCAAACGAACGCGTGCTCTCGCCACCAAGGAGAAAAATGGCAAGCAGGGCCAAAATCGTGGTTAAACTCGTAAAGAGTGAGCGTGTGAGGGTCTGTTCAATGCTTCGCTCCACCGTATCGGCGAACCCGTCCCCGACGCCCTTAAGCAAGTTCTCGCGCGTACGGTCAAACACCACAACCGTATCGTTGATGGAATATCCAAGTATGGTGAGCACGGCCGCCACAAACGATGAGCCGATCTCCCACCCGAAGAAATAACCCAACAGGGAAAATGCGCCGACCGTAATGATCACATCATGCAACGCCGCCAAAATGGTGATCGCGCCGTATTTCCATGAATCGACGGGCTCGGATACTTTGCGGTACGCCCACGCGACATACAGCCCAATCAGCACAAGCGTCAGCGCAACGCCGATCAGCGCCGTGCGGCGCAGTTCGTTCCCAATGACCGGCCCAATGGAATCAAAACGCCGCTCTTCCAACGTACCGTGTGTATCACGCAACTGCGTCAACAACGACTGGTGTTCTTCCTCCGTGAGGGACGTCGTACGGATCAGGTACCCATCGTCCGTTGCTTGAAGCGTCGCGTCGCGGTATCCGGCCGTCTCCACGGATGTCCGTAACTCCGAAACGGACGGAATCTGTTCAAAAATAACTTCGCTTAAACTCCCGCCCGTAAAATCAATGCCGAAGGTAAGGCCAGGGACAAAAACGAACACAACCGAAAGGACGACCAGTGCTCCCGAAAGGATGAACCAGACACGGCTGGTTTTTATCACAGACAATTTCATAGGTTTGGCCGTTTGGTGGCGTACAACGATGGACGGCGAGCCCATTTCCAATCAACAATATTTTTCAGATAGACGCGAGAA
Source organism: Candidatus Parcubacteria bacterium (assembly GCA_016882235.1). Taxonomy (GTDB): domain Bacteria; phylum Patescibacteriota; class Patescibacteriia; order UBA9934; family GWF2-40-263; genus VGKU01. Next base: position 866 of record VGKU01000001.1, on the reverse strand, counting down.
ACCAGAATCGCGGTGAACATGGAGAGGATCACGCCGACAGAAAGGGTCAGCGCAAATCCGCGGATAAAACTGGAGCTGAACCAATAGAGAACAGCCGCGGCGATCAGCGTGGTCAGATTCCCGTCGCGGATCGCGTTCCATGCGCGGGAAAAGGCTTCGTCCAACGACGAGGAAAGGTCGCGTCCGGAGGCGTACTCCTCTTTGAGCCGTTCAAGGATGAGAACATTGGCGTCCACGGCGATCCCAAGCGAGAGCACAAATCCGGCGATGCCGGCAAGCGTAATCGTAACACCAAACAGCTTATACGCCGCGAGGTTGAGAAAGGCGAAAAGCGTCAGCGCCAGAACGGCCACCAGCCCACCCAGCCGATACACAGCAATCATGAAAACGGCAACGAACACAAATCCGAGCAGCGCCGCTTGCACGCTCTTCTCAAGCGAAATAATGCCGAGCGTGGGTCCGACGGTCTGTTGGGAAAGCAAATTGATCGGCACCGGCAGAGCGCCCGCGTTCAATTCCTGGGCGAGAAGCTTTGATTCCTCAATCGTGAAATCGCCGGTAATCACCGCCTGCCCGCCGTAGATCGCCTGTTGGACGACCGGTGAAGAAATCACCTGCCCGTCTAGAAAAATAGCGATCTGCCTTCCCACATGCTCTTCGGTTAATTTGCCAAAGAGTTCTCCCCCTTCCGCGTTAAAATGAAGAAGGACATTTGGCGTGCCGGTTTGCGGGTCAAACTGGACGGTTGCGCTCTTCAGCTGTTTGCCAGAGAGCGCCGTATTGATCCAAGGGGACGAAGGCGGAACGATGTCAAACTCGTCCGTGAGCGGCACCAAAATGCGTTTCACCGTATAAGCCGGCACGGA